>NZ_JBQEMU010000028.1:0-81959 GCF_052044235.1 Flavobacterium sp. 22659 | reverse complement strand
AAGAATCTGTTTTTAATTTCTTTAATAACTTTTACGATAACAGCTCAAGTCAGGGAAATAGTTTTAATCAAGGTATGTATGCTACTTTTAATCCTTTAGATAAAGTTATCGAACTTTATGAGCGATTGGTTCAGGCAGAAAAAGAAAAAGTAGATTATCTAGAAAAACTATTAAATAAAGAAAAATAAAAACTTTCAGTTTTAATTAAAAAATACAAATCCGTTTATTTTTAGAAATAAACGGATTTTTAGTTTTATTGAGGTTAAATACTTTGGCAGAATGCTGGATGACCTTGTTTTCTGTAAACTGGACTATAAGTAAGCTGGTGGTTTGCCATACTTTCGCTTTTTTAACTAAAGCATTTAACAATGGATTACAAAATCAAAAAAGCAAGTATTGAAGATCTTAATGAAACAGCAGAACTTTTTAATCTTTATCGTGTTTTTTATCGTCAGGAATCTGATGTAGAAAAAGGAAAAGCATTTCTTAAAGAACGATTATTGAATAATGAGTCGGATATTTTTTTAGTAACGATTAACGAAAAAGCGGTTGGGTTCGTGCAGCTCTACAAATTATTTCATTACACAAAACTGCAAAAACAATGGCTTTTGAGCGATCTTTTTGTACATCCGGATTATCGAGGCAAAGGATTATCTGTGGCTTTAATTGACCGCAGTAAATTATGGTGTGAAGAAACTGGAGCCTGCGGTTTAATGCTTGAAACTGAAAAAACAAATGATATTGGAAATACATTATATCCTCGATGCGGTTTTGAATATGATGGACTTCACAATTATTATCATTGGTGGAGAAACTGATAAATAATTGACTGCAATTTAAAATATTAGAAAAAACTTAATTTAAATACAAATCCGTTTATTCCCCAAAATAAACGGATTTTTTAGTTTTCATCTTTGCCAAAATTAAAAACCTTGACAAAGACTACTTTACAAGTGCAAACTAAATTCGAATTAAAATAAAACTTCTTTTGTAATAATATAAAATCCCATTACGAGAACAAACCAGCCAAAAAGAGGTTTTAATTTCGCGCCGTCGATTTTTTTAGAAAGCTGGCTTCCGATAAACATTCCCAAAAGCGCCATTCCTGAAACGCCTAATAAAAAAGTATAATCAATTGGAGTTCCGATGTATAAATCGCCCCCAAAACCTATTGAAGAATTAATGGTGATGATTAGCAGTGAAGTCCCAACAGCTTGTTTCATAGGTAATTTGGCGAAAAATAAAAGGGCGGGAATAATTAGGAATCCTCCTCCGGCGCCAAGAAATCCTGTTACGATTCCAACCAAAAAACCAATTATGCTTAGTTGAGTGTAATTGGTTTCGGTGCTTTTTATTTCGGACTGATTTTTCTTGATCATCGAAATCGCCGCGGTTATCATCAAAATAGAAAAGACAATCATAATTAGAAAATCTTTTGAAACTGAATAAGAAGCAATTGAGAAAATAGTCGAAGCAATCTGCGGGAAAATAACTTCGCGGATAATCAATATTGAAATTACAGACGGAACAGCAAAATACAATGCTGATTTTAGCTTTAGATTTCCCATTTTGTAATGGCTGTAACTTCCAAATAATGCCGTCAGCCCAACAATAAATAAAGAATAAGAAGTTGCCTGATCCGGATTTACTCTAAATAAATAGACTAAAATAGGAATAGTAAGAATAGAACCGCCTCCGCCAATTAAGCCAAGAGAAATCCCGATTATGATTGAAGCAAAATATCCTAAATATTCCATTGCATTTGTTTTTATGCAAAGTTGCTTCGGAAATTAGAAACCTACAGTAACATTTATCACATACAGATATTTTTTTGCAGGTGGATTTTTGCCCACTGATTTTACGGATGAAACGGGTTGTCGCGGAATGTTAAGATTCTATGTGTTTAAAAATTTAAGATAAAGTGTGTCAGTTCGAGCGAAGTCGAGAACCCGCAAAGCATTTCGATTTCGCTCAATGTGACAAAACAATCTGTGTAAATCTTTTAATGTGTGGCAAAAAGAAAAAACAGCGTGAACCCGTTTCATCCGTAAAATCCGTGAGCCAATATTATTTTAATAATTCAATTTGGTTTCGGTTGAGTTTTACCAAACCGCGCTGTTCCATTTTTTTTAGTAATCTCGAAATAACTTCTCTGGAGGTATTTAATTCGGTTGCGATTTCCTGATGCGAGAGATTTACTTCAGAACAGCCGCAGGCATCAGAATGTCTTTTTAGGTAAAACTCCAAACGCTCATCCATAGAACGGAAAGCAATATTATCGACAACTTCCAGAACTTCTTCAAAACGGCTTCTATAGGTTTCAATTACAAATTCGTACCACGATCTGTGTTCCATCATCCATTTATCCATCATTTGCAGCGGAATCATCATGACCGAAACATCTTCGACAACCTTTGCCATAATCTGGCTTTTTTCGCTTTTGGCGGTGCAGATCATCGAAATAGCGCAGGCTTGTCCAGGTTGCAGATAATACATTAAAAATTCGCCTCCATCTTCGCCTTCACGGTAAATTTTGATTTTTCCTTTGGTTATCAAAACCGTGTTTTTAATGTACTGTCCGGTACGCATTAAAATAGTTCCGGCTTCAAAATCCTGAAGACTTCCGTTTTCTTCAATAGTAGCAATAAGTTCGCTGGAAAAATTAGGAAAGATGGTTTTTAATGAATTTTGCATTAGAGAGATTTAAAAATGGAAACAACATTTAACCATTAAGCGATTAAGTTTCATTAAGCTTAATTTACCTTCATTTTTTAATGGTTGGAAATAAAAAACTTTAATGTTTGTGTCTTGTTTGTTTTGTCAAAAAGAGATTAAAAATTATAATTTTTTACAAAGATAATCGATTCAGGTTATATTAATTGTCAGAAAACTAGATTTAGGTTGAATTTTATGTAAATGAAAAAATCCTATTTTCTATCGATTTTGCAGACTATAATTTTAAAAATAGTAAGTAAATTTGTAAATCACTGATTATAATACTTTCTCTAAAACGTTTTCTGAGAATAATAATCGAAATCGCATTTGGTACGTTTTTTATAAATAGAAACGTCGTAATTTTACAAAAAACACATATTATGAATTTATCACAAGAAGATTGGGTTAATCAGCTTGCTGCTGACGAGAATGCAGTTATACTGGACGTAAGAACTGAAGACGAATTTAATGACGGCTATATTGAAAATGCTTTAAACATTGATATCAATAAAGGTCAGGCTTTTATTTATGAAATCGAAGAATTAGATAAAAATAAAAACTACTATGTGTATTGTCGTTCTGGAGCCAGAAGTGCTAAAGCATGTCAGATTATGAACGAGTTAGGTATAGAAAATGCCTACAATCTGCTTGGTGGTATACTGGACTGGGAAGGCGAAACCGTACAACCATAAAAAGAAGAAGAGGCACAAAAAGCCTCTTTTTTCATTAAAAAACTATTAATAACCAAACAAAAATTACCAGATTATGAGTTTAATACCCGAAGAGTTTGAGATTAAAACCCTTATAAATCAAGATACTTATCTTGTAAATGGTGAATTAAAACAATGGACAGGACAAACCACTCCTGTGTTTTCTACCATTTCTTCTACAGAAAAATACACACCTACATTATTAGGATCGATTCCTTTTATGGCCGAAGCCGAAGCAGCAGAAGTTGTTGAAGCAGCAAATGCAGCCTATGATAAAGGACAAGGTTTATGGCCAACCATGAAAGTGGCTGACCGTATTAAATGCATGGAGAATTTCGTTAAACAAATGAAAGAAACCCGCGAAGAAGTGGTTAAGCTTTTGATGTGGGAAATTGGGAAAAACCTTGGTGATTCTCAAAAAGAGTTTGACAGAACTGTTGAATATATTTATGATACCATTGCCAGCTATAAAGAATTAAACGGACGCAGTTCGCATTTTGAAAAAGTGCAAGGTGTAAACGCTATGATTCGCCGCGGACCTCTTGGAGTAGTTTTATGTCTTGGGCCGTACAATTATCCTTTAAATGAAACTTTCTCATTGTTGATTCCGGCTTTGATTATGGGGAATACTGTGATTTTTAAACCTGCTAAACATGGTGTTTTATGTATTTCGCCATTATTAGAAGCTTTTAGAAGCAGTTTTCCAAAAGGAGTTATCAATATTGTTTACGGAAGAGGCCGTGAAGTTGCTTCGCCAATTATGAAATCTGGTAAAATTGATGTTTTGGCATTAATTGGAAACAGTAAATCGGCGATTGCTTTGCAGGATCAGCATCCAAATAAAAACAGACTTCGTTTAATTTTAGGTCTTGAAGCTAAAAACCCGGCAATTATTCTTCCGGATGCCGATTTAGATTTGGCAATTCAGGAATGTATTACGGGAACTTTGTCTTTTAACGGACAGCGTTGTACGGCTTTAAAAGTTCTTTACGTTCACGAATCAATCAGAGAAGAATTCAATAAAAGATTCTCTGAAAAAGTAGATGCCCTGCAATTTGGAAATCCGTGGGAAAAAGGAGTGTCTTTAACACCGCTTCCAGAAACTGAAAAACCAAATTACATTCAGGGATTAATTGACGATGCTGTAAGCAAAGGAGCAAAAATCCTGAACGAAAAAGGAGGAAAACATTCAGATAATTATATTTTTCCAGCCGTATTATATCCGGTAAACAGTAAAATGCGTGTGTATCACGAAGAACAGTTTGGTCCAGTAGTTCCAATTATTTCTTTCAAAGATATTCAGGAACCTTTAGAAGATATGGCCGAATCTAATTACGGACAGCAGGTAAGTTTGTTCGGAAAAGATATTAAAACCCTTGCACCGCTTATCGATGCTTTGGTAAACTTAGTATGCCGTGTAAACTTAAACAGTTCTTGCCAAAGAGGTCCGGATGCTTTCCCATTTACAGGTCGTAAAGATTCTGCAGTAGGGACATTAAGTATTCCAGATGCTTTGCGCTCTTTCTCAATTCGTACGTTTGTCGCTTCAAAAGATATCGCTTATAACAATGAAATTCTGCAGGAATTGTTAAACAGCAAAGAGTCGAATTTTATTAATACCGACTATATCTTGTAAGCATCAAGGTTATATATTAATTGTAGCAGGCCGTCTTTTTCTTTATAAGAATCAGACGGTTTTTCTTTTTTTAAAGATGCGAAATACTAAGGTTCTAAACTGCTAAGTTTTTTGATTTTGTAACTTTGAAGATAAATTTTATCAATTTTGTAACTTTATTTTAAAAATACGGTCTTATATAAAAACTTAAATTTTATAAAACCAAAAACCAGCTTATGAAAAAACTATCAATTCATCTTGCATTCACTGCTTTTTTAATTCTGGCACAAACAGGATTTGCACAAGAGCTTTATATGCCAAGAAATATTAAGGCAGCTTATGCCAAAGGCACTCGTTCTGCAGACGGAAAACCGGGAAAAAATTATTGGCAGAATCATGGTAAATATACTATGGATATTACGGTTGATGCCAAAACCAAAATGGTTTCGGGAACAGAAACCATTATTTACGAAAACAACAGCAATGACAGTTTAAAAAATCTGGTTATTCGTTTTGTAAACAATCTTCATAAACCATCTGCACCAAGAAGCGGCGATGTGAGCGAGGATTTTTTAAGTAATGGCTTAACGCTTACGTCTCTTAAAGTAGCTGGAGAAACCTATAATGAAAATGCCAGAAGTTGGGGAACTGTTGGAAACGTAAAGCTAAAAAAAGCACTTGCACCGCATTCTAAAACAACTATTAATATCGACTGGAATTATCCTTTATCAAAAGAAAGCGGCAGAGAAGGGCAAATAGACGAAAGTACTTTTTTTGTGGCCTACAGTTATCCAAGAGTTTCTGTTTTTGACGATTACAATGGCTGGGACAGAATACCTCATACAGATCGTCAGGAATTTTATAACGACTTTAATGATTATGTTTATTCTGTAAAAGCACCAAAAAACTTTGTGGTTTATGCGACTGGTGATTTCTTAAATCCAGATGAGGTTTTACAGCCGGAGTTTGCTGCACGTCTAAAAAAATCATATTCAACAGATGAAATTCTGCATATTGCAAACGAACAGGAAATGAAAAGCGGTATCGTAACCAAACAAAACGAATGGAATATCTGGAAATTTGAAGCCAAAAATATTACTGATGTCTGCTTTGGTTTAAGCGATCATTATTTATGGGATGCCAGCAGTGTTTTGGTAGATAAAAAAACAAACCGCCGCGCGAGCGTTCAGGCAGCGTATGATATTAAAGGAACCGACTTTGTAAACTCTGTTAAAAACAATCAGTTTGCCTTAGACTGGTTTTCAAATAACTGGCCTGGAATTCCATATCCATATTCTAAAATGACTGCTTTTCAGGGATTTGCTGATATGGAATATCCAATGATGTGTAACGATTCGCAGATGAATGATCCAAAATTTGCTCAATTAGTTCAGGATCATGAAGTAGCACATACTTATTTTCCGTTTTATATGGGAATCAACGAAACCCGTTATGCATACATGGATGAAGGCTGGGCAACAACTTTTGAATACTTAATTGGAATTGCTGAGCATGGAAAAGAAGCGGCGGATAAATTCTACAAAGAATTTAGAGTTGAATACTACATTAACGATAAATCTACAGAAGAAGATCAGCCTATAATTTCAATGTCTACACAGGTTTCTGGTCCGGGTTATGGAAATAACTCTTACGGAAAAGCTTCTCTGTCTTATTTAGCACTAAAAGATATGCTTGGAGATGATTTGTTTAAAAAAGCGCTTCACCATTATATGGATACCTGGAACGGAAAACATCCAATTCCTTGGGATTATTTCAATTCGATGAATACAGGTTCAGGCAAAAACTTAAATTGGTTTTTCAATAACTGGTTTTTTACCAATAATTATATTGATATATCTGTTAAAAGTGTTTCCAAAAACATTGTTTCAATCCAAAACAAAGGCGGTTTTGCCATTCCGTTTGATGTGATTGTGGTTTATGCTGATAATTCAACAGAAACAATTCATGAAACACCTTCTGTTTGGGAGAAAAATCAAAAAACGGCGCAGGTAGCAGTTAATACTAAAAAACAAATTAAAAAAGTGACTGTTGACGGCGGAATATTTTTAGATGCAACGCCGGATGATAACATTTGGAACAATAAATAACAATCAAAATAAATAAAATGTCTGGAGAAAAGGATTTACAAACGTTACTAAAAAGCATGAAACCCGAACATAAGTCTGGGGATTATGTTTTTTGTAAAGTCCAAAAATTAGAGAATCTGAATTTAGATGAAATTGCAATGATCTTTAGAGAAGATGAAGCCATAACGCTGATTTTAAAAAAAGAAACTGCCGATAAATTAAATTTAGAATATTCTGTTGTAATGTCCTGGATTACACTTTCTGTACATTCTTCTTTAGAAGCAGTTGGTTTAACTGCCGCTTTTTCAAAAGCACTTTCAGATCATGAAATAAGCTGCAATGTTGTAGCCGCGTTTTATCACGATCATATTTTTGTAAATAAGAAAGATATTACACAATCGATGAAAATTTTAAATTCATTTTCAAATTAAATTTACATCAAGTAATCTCTTTTGATTGTAATAGAAGGAAAAAGCCAAATCTTAAAAAAAGATTTGGCTTTTTTTGATACTTTATTACGGGAAACCGTATTTGTAAGAAATTTTTATTCACTACGTTTGCAAAAAATAAAAAAACACCCCTAAACCAATGAAAAATTATTTAATTCTTATCATTTTGTTGTTTTCAATGAAAATTGCTGCACAAAATGATGCTAAGGCTAAATTCCAGAAAAATAAATACGAATTGGCCGTTTCTTATTACAAAAAATCAGATTTTGTAAATGCTTTAGACCAATTTTCAATCGCATCTAAAATTAGACCTGAAAATGAAATAGGTCAGGAATCAATCAAAAAAGTAGATACCTTAAAAGAAATTTTAAGAAAAGAAATTTTAGAGAAAGTAAACGGAACCTGGCTCATGACTGGCGATAAACCAAGCTGGACTGTAAATGCGAATGATAATTTTAAGAACAAATTAGTTGACGAATTAGTAGAAATTGGTAATAATAAAATTTTGTTTTATGAAGTAGATCGTAAAACAAAAGCAAAAAAACTTATAAAAACTGAAGATTTGGTGTATTACAACATGGATAAATCAGACGCTTTATTTTCAGCATTTATTTTATCAGATGGTACAATTTGGAACTGTACAGTTGATGATAAATCAAAAGTTCTTCATGTAATTAATATTGCAAAAAAAGGAGAAAACGGAGTTGAAAAAATTACAGAAAACAACGATGAGATATTTTATAAAAAAGCTATTTAAGCTTTATTGTAAATAAATAAACAAAAAAGGAATCTAATTTTAGATTCCTTTTTTGTTTTTGAATCATATAAAGTATTTTTTAGTCCATAAATTTGTAATCAGTTAATAGACTTTAAAAATGGAAATAAAAGAAATTCAAGCTTCACAAACCTGGCAGATTAGACATGAAGTAATGTGGCCGGATCAGCCTTTTGAATTTGTACAATTAGAAGAAGACAATTCAGGGTTTCATTTTGGAGTTTTTGAAGAAGATAAATTAGTTTCTATAGTTTCTTGTTTTATTGAAGGAAAAGAAATGCAGTTTAGAAAATTAGCCACTTTAGAAGAATATCAGGGAAAAGGAATTGCATCATGTCTTTTAAAATACATTTTCGAATTTGCAAAAAGCAGAGACTTAAAAAGGGTATGGTGTAACGCAAGAAGTAACAAAAAATTGTTCTATGAAAAATTTGGAATGAAAGATACTTTTAAAACCTTTGTAAAAGCAGATCAGGAATTTACGATAATGGAAATTATGCTTTTTTAAGTTTATTTGTAAATTATTGATTTTTAGACATATGTCAATAAATGTAAGATAATGAATAAGATTTTTGCTGAATATTAAATAAAAGAAAACGTTTTCGTTTTAAGTAACTGTTAAACCTTGTTAAAAATTCTTTTTTTGTTTTAATTCTTTTATTACTTTCGCACCGAAATGAGAAAGTTAATAGTATTTTTAGTATTCATGAATATGCTTCTGTTTGGCGGAGGCCAATACTTGAATGCCAATACTTTTGGTGCTCATAATCACCATCATCTGCAAAAACACCGAGTTAAATTTACCAATCAGGATCGAGGCAGTTCAATAATTGAAGATGCTGATGTTGATATTGAAGAAGATCTTCTTGGCGGTGATGATACTAATTTACTAACGAACAAGTATTTTACTGCTTCGTATAGTTTGGTAGACGCTTTATATCTGGCACTTTCAGATCAGTCTGCAGCGAATGATTCTAATCGTTTAAAAATTTCTGTCCCTTTCTTTGGGCATTCAAATCCTATCTATATTACTCAACGAGTATTACGAATTTGATTTTACAATATACATCGGTTACCTGAGTTGGATCTCTGCGTATCTTGCTGTTGTATATTTTCTACTTCTGCTTATATCAAAGTTAAGGTCTGGACTAAGGCTGACTGATGCATTTTAACATCCAAAAGGAATTTTCATTCCAAAGCTTCAATCGCTTAATTTCCAAACTAATCATGAAAAAAATCATTGTTTTCACAGGCTTAATGGCCTTGGTGTGCTTAACGAGCTGTACATCTAAAAAAGAAGAAAAAGAAGAAGTTGAAAAATTTACCGTTACTAATCCGGTTAAAATCGATACTTCGTTTACAAAAGAATATGTTTCACAAATAAAATCAGTTCGAAATATCGAATTGCGTGCCCAGGAAAAAGGGTTTTTACAAAATATATACGTTGATGAAGGACAGTTTGTAAAAAAAGGACAACTGTTGTTTAAAATTATGCCAAATATGTATGAGGCTGAACTGCTTAAAGCACAGTCTGAACAAAAATCTGCAGAAATTGAATTGCAGAACTCTAAATTACTGGCAGATAAAAATATCGTTTCTAAAAACGAATTGAGCGTTGCTCAGGCAAAACTACAATCTGCAAAAGCAGAAGTATCATTAGCAAGACTTCATTTATCATTTACAGAAATCAGAGCTCCGTTTGACGGAACAATCGACCGTATTCCTTTAAAATTAGGAAGTTTAATCGACGAAGGCGAATTGCTGACAAGTCTTTCAGACAACAGCCAGATGTTTGCTTACTTCAACGTTTCGGAGCCAGAATATCTTCAGTATGAAACCAATATTAAAGATCGTGCTGATAACAAAGTAGCTTTAGTATTAGCAAACGGAGATATTTTTAAAGATAAAGGGAATGTTGAAGTTATAGAAAGTGAATTCAATAACGAAACAGGAAATATCGCTTTCAGAGCAAGATTCCCAAATTCTGGAAAATTACTTAGAAATGGCGAAACAGGACAGGTTCAAATGAATGTTCCTCTTAAAAATGCTATTGTAATTCCACAAAAAGCAACTTACGAAATTCAGGATAAAAAATATGTTTTTGTAGTAGGCAAGGACGACAAAGTTAGTTCAAGAGAAATTACAATTACTGGTGAAATCCCTGATTTGTACGTGATTAAAAGCGGTATTTCAGAAAATGACAGAATCTTACTTGAAGGTGTTCAGAAAGTAAAAGAAAACGACAAAATTAAATATGATTACCAATCGCCTAAAGAGGTAATGAATCATTTACGTTTAAAAGCAGAATAGGTTTACTGGGTTTTAATCATTAAAAAATACAAAAATGTTTAATAAATTTATTCAAAGACCTGTTCTGTCGATAGTAATATCGTTGATTATTGTCTTCTTAGGGGTATTGTCGGTATTGAATTTACCAATTACCCAATTCCCTACAATTTCACCGCCAATGGTGAACGTTACTGCAGATTATCCTGGATCTAACGGTGAGCTGATGATTAAGGCGGTTGTTATTCCGCTGGAAAGAGCTCTAAACGGGGTTCCGGGAATGAAATATATGGCTTCTGATGCCGGAAACGATGGTGAGGCTACAATTAAAGTAGTTTTTAATTTAGGTACAGATCCAAATCAGGCAGCTATTAACGTGCAAAACCGTGTAGCTTCTGTTACAAATAAACTTCCTCCTTTGGTAATTCGTGAAGGTATTAAAATTACCAGAGAAGTACCGAGTATGTTGATGTACGTGAACCTTTACAGTACAGACAAAAATACCGACATGAAGTTCTTATACAACTATGCCGATATCAACGTACTTTCTGAATTAAAAAGGGTAAATGGTATTGGTTCTGGAGATATCTTAGGAACACGTGAATATGCAATGCGTATCTGGCTGAAACCAGACCGTATGTTAGCATATAAAATTTCTGCTGATGAAATAATGGAAGCATTATCTAGTCAGAGTTTGGAGGCTTCTCCGGGTAAAACAGGAGAGAGTTCTGGTAAACGTTCTCAGGCATTCGAATATGTATTAAAATATTCTGGACGTTTTACGACAAAAGAGCAATATGAGAATATTGTAGTAAAAGCAAATCCAAACGGAGAGCTTTTGAGATTGAAAGATGTTGCTAAAGTTGAATTTGGAAGCTCGATGTATGATATCTATTCTAATTTGAATGGAAGACCATCTGCAGCGATCGTATTAAAACAATCTTTTGGTAGTAACGCAAATCAGGTTATTGAAGAAGTTAAGGCCAAACTGGAAAAAATCAAACAAAGATTTCCAAAAGGAATGGATTATGAAATTTCGTATGACGTTTCTAAATTCCTTGATGCTTCTATCGAAAAAGTAATTCACACGCTTGTTGAAGCCTTTATTCTGGTAGGTTTAGTAGTATTCCTTTTCTTAGGAGACTGGCGTTCGACAGTAATTCCTGCGATTGCAGTACCTGTATCGCTTGTGGGAACTTTTGTGTTCATGACATTTTTTGATATTTCATTGAACTTGATTACGTTATTTGCTTTAGTATTGGCAATTGGAGTCGTCGTCGATGATGCGATTGTGGTTATCGAAGCCGTTCACGCCAAGATGGAAGAAGAACACCTGTCGCCGTTTAAGGCAACTAAAAAAGCTATGCATGAAATTGCGGGGGCAATTATTGCGATTACGTTCTTAATGGCGGCAGTATTTATTCCAGTTGCATTTATGTCTGGTCCTGTTGGGGTATTCTACAGACAGTTTTCTGTAACTATGGCAACTGCAATTATTCTTTCGGGTATTGTGGCATTGACATTGACACCGGCGCTTTGTGCGATGATGTTAAAAAACAATCACGGACAGCCTAAAAAGAAAACACCTGCAAATAGATTTATTGATGCTTTCAACGAAAAGTTCAACTTAGCACAAGGAAAATATCAAAATTTATTAGGGAAAATTGTTAACAGACGAGTGGTTACTATCGTAGCACTTCTGGTTTTCTGTGCTGGAACATGGTTAATAAGCAGCACAGTTCCTTCAGGATTTATCCCAAATGAGGATCAGGGAATGTTTTACGCTGTAATTCAGACACCGCCGGGTTCATCTTTAGAAAGAACTAACAATATTGCGGAAAGAGTTCAAAAAATTGCAGAAGATATCGACGGAGTAAAATCAGTTTCTTCATTAGCAGGTTATGAAATCCTTTCTGAAGGTACAGGAGCAAACTCAGGAACTTGTTTGGTGAACTTGAAAGACTGGAATGACAGAAAAGAATCTGTAGTTGAGATTATGCATGAAATGGAGGAAAAATGTAAAGACATTACAGGTGCTAATATCGAATTTTTCCAACCGCCTGCTGTACCTGGTTATGGTGCTGCCGGAGGTTTTGAGCTTCGTTTGTTAGATAAAACAGGTTCTGTAGATTATAAGAGAATGGAGCAAGTAAACAATGATTTTGTGGCAGAATTAAACAAACAGCCAGAATTATCAAACGTATTTAGTTTCTACAGCTCTAGTTTCCCTCAATACATGATGAAAGTCGACAATGATTTGGCACAGCAAAAAGGAGTTTCTATTGAAAACGCCATGAATACTTTGTCAACACTTGTAGGAAGTAACTACGAAATTAGTTTTATAAAATTTGGTATCAACTATAAAGTAATCGTTCAGGCTTCGCCGGAATATCGTGCACAGCCAGATGATATCTTAAAATTGTATGTAAAAAACGATCGTGATGAAATGGTTCCTTTTTCTGCTTTTATGAAATTAGAAAAAGTATACGGACTTTCAGAAATTACACGTCATAATATGTATACCTCAACACAAATTAGTGGTTCACCGGCTGCAGGTTACAGTTCTGGTACAGCGATTAAAGTTATTCAGAAAATCGCTGCTGAAAAATTACCGAGAGGATATGACATTGACTGGGCAGGTATTTCTGCCGATGAGGTAGCACAGGGTAATCAGGCTATTTGGGTATTCCTGATCTGTTTAGGATTCGTTTACTTAGTATTAGCAGCACAATATGAGAGTTTTATTCTGCCATTATCAGTAATCTTTTCATTACCTGCAGGTATTTTTGGAGCATTCCTTTTATTAAAATTAACAGGATTAGAAAACAATATTTATGCTCAGGTTGCCATGGTAATGCTTATTGGTTTATTAGGTAAAAATGCCGTACTGATCGTAGAGTTTGCGATTCAGAGACATGCTGCAGGATTATCTGTTTTACAAGCTGCAATGGAAGGAGCAAAAGCAAGGTTCCGTCCAATTTTGATGACTTCATTTGCATTTATCGCGGGATTATTGCCGCTTACGTTTGCAACTGGTCCGGGTAAAATTGGTAACAGAACCATTGGTACTGCTGCTGCCGGAGGTATGCTTATAGGAACAATCTGCGGGGTATTTGTAATTCCGGGCTTGTATTTCATTTTTGCCAAAATTGCTGAAAAACACAAACTGGTAAAACATGAAGAAGAAAATCCATTAACAGAAGAAATTGATAACAATCATGTATAAAGTTAAAACATATCAATACAGTATTGCATTGGGCTTATGTCTTGCCGTGGCAGGATGTAAAGCTCCTGCAGCTGAAACAGCAAGTACAAGTGCTCCGGTTCCTGAAGCATTTGGAAACGTTAAATCTCAGGATACAACTAATACTGCAGCCTTAAAATGGAAAGATTTCTTTAAGGATCAAAATTTAGTTGAACTAATCGATATTGCGCTGAAAAACAATCAGGAACTGAATATGACTTTGCAGGAAATTGAAATTGCAAAGAATGATATCAGAGTTCGTAAAGGCGCTTTACTGCCAACAGTTGGTGTTCGTGCCGGTGCAGGAATCGAAAAAGTGGGACGTTACACAAGTCAGGGAGCAGGTGATGCTACAACAGAAATAAAACCCGGAGTAGAAACACCAGATCCATTACCAGATTATACCATTGCTGCTTATGCAAATTGGGAAGTAGATATCTGGAAAAAACTGCGTAATTCTAAAAAGGCAGCTGTAAACCGTTATTTAGCTACAGTTGAAGGTAAAAACTTTGTAATTACAAATCTAATTGCCGAAATCGCTGATTCTTATTATGAATTATTAGCTTTAGACAGCCAATTGGAAATTGTAAAGCAGACAATTGAATTACAGAGCAATGCTTTGGAAATTGTAAAAGTTCAGAAACAAGCAGCTAGAGCTACAGAACTTGGAGTTCAGAAGTTTCAGGCTGAGGTTTTAACTTCAAAAAGTTTAGAGTTTGATATTCTTCAGAAAATTAAAGAAAACGAAAACAAAATCAACTTTTTGTTAGGACGTTATCCACAGGAAATAAAAAGAGAGAAAACCAATTTTACAGACTTGCTTCCGGCAGTTGTAAACTCTGGAATTCCATCTCAGTTACTTGCAAATCGTCCAGATGTTAAACAAGCTGAATTAGAGTTAGTAGCTGCAAAACTAGATGTAAAAGTGGCAAAAGCTGAATTTTATCCTTCATTGGATATTTCTGCTGCTTTTGGAGTTCAGGCTTTTAAACCTTCTTATTTGTTTACATTCCCTGAGTCAATTTTGTATTCATTAGCAGGAGATCTTGCTGCGCCGCTTATTAACAGAAATGCTATTAAAGCAGAATTTTCAAGCGCTAACGCAAGACAGCTTCAGGCTTTGTACAATTACGATAAAACAATTTTGAATGCATATTTAGAAGTTTCAACACAACTTTCTAAAATCGAAAATCTTCAAAAAGGTTACGATTTAAAATCACAGCAGGTTGATGCTTTAAATAGATCAATTGATGTTTCAAATGATTTGTTTAAATCTGCGAGAGTAGATTATTTTGAAGTTTTAATGACGCAGAGAGATGCATTAGAAGCTAAACTTGAATTAATCGACACTAAAAAAGAACAATTAAATGCTGCGGTTCATGTTTACAGAGACCTGGGCGGCGGATGGAAATAATTTTGCCAATTAATTTGTAGAAAAAAAAGCCTTTCGGAAGTAAAGTTCTGAAAGGCTTTTTTGTTTTATGAATTTACAGAATAGTCAAACCAGTATTTTGATACACTTTTAAAATTTCATCTTCTGGTGAAACATTCGTTACCAAAACATTAATATCTTTTATTGGGCAGACAAAATAAGATTCTGCAGTTTCTACTTTTTCGATAGAACTTAATGCGATCACAAAATTAGAATTCTGAACCATGTTTTTTTTCAGCATTGAATCATCATATAAAATTCCGGTAACACCGCGTTCATGATGAATGCTGCAGATTCCTAAAATACACACATCGGCCCTAAAACTTCTAAAAAAGTCTACTGTTTCAATACTCGAAGTTGTGAAGGAAGTTTTGCACATTTTACCGCCTGCAAAAATTAAATCAATATTGGGTAAATCTTCAACCAATGTCGCAACCGGAAAACTGTTGGTAATTACGGTTAATTTTAAATCATAAGGAAAACTGGCAACTAAAGCCAGAGAAGTAGTTCCACCGTCAATAAAAACAACTTGTCCGTCTTTTAAATAAGAAATCGCTTTCTGCGCAATAATCTTTTTGTTTTCAATATCATGCTTTTCTCTCTTTCTGTAATGTAATGGAATAGGGGAAGGAGCAACCGCGCCGCCGCGAACAGCTTTTAAAAGTCCCTGATCCGAAAGTTCTTTTAAATCACGTCTGATAGTATCTTCAGAAACACTTAGGTATTCGCTTAATTCTATGGAGGTTACACGATGTTCTTTAGATAAATATTCTAAAATTGCCTTTTGTCGTTCTTCCTTTTTCATTTTATTTGCGGTTTTATATTGCAAAAATAAGTTAAAAATTGCAATAATTTGCAATTTTTGCATAATTTTACCGCAAAATAGAATTACAATGAAAAAGAAAACAATTGCAATAGATATGGATGGTGTTCTCGCTGATGTCGAATCGCAGATAATAGACCATTACAATAAAGCCTACGGAACCAATTTAACAAAAGAAGGTATTCAGGGATTAAGTGAAGAGGAAGCTTTTAAGGAAAGAGAATTGTTATTTGAAATTCTAAACAAGGATAATTTTTTCAGAACACTGCCTGTAATGCCAGATGCTGTTGAAAGTGTGCGTGAACTGCAAAAGAATTTTGAGATTTTTATAGTTTCTGCTGCAACAGAATTCCCAATTTCATTAGCTGAAAAAGTAGCCTGGCTTGGCGAACATTTTCCTTTTATTAAATGGGAAAACATTGTTTTATGCGGCAGTAAAAGAATCATCAATACTGATTATTTAATAGACGATCATTGCAAAAACCTAGATTACTGTATGGGTAAACCTATTATGTTTACTGCATTTCACAATATAAACCAAACGCATCATTTAAGGGTAAACAACTGGAAAGAAGCGGTTGCGGTTTTAAACGAAACATTATAAACTGAAAGGTTATAATAGTTGTTTTTTGAAGATAAAAGCCTTTCGGGAATTCCTGAAAGGCTTTTTTAATTTGCTAAGAGGCAAACTTTTCTTTTACTTTAATATGAGTTTGCTGAGGCATGGATATTTTGACTTTAAATCCTTTACCAGGTTCTGTGTCAATATCAATAGTTCCATTAGCAGACAGGATGCGGTTTGTCATGTTTTGAAGACCGTTTTGCACGATCATGTTTTTATCACAGCCTTTGCCATTGTCCTTATAATTTATTGAAATTGATTTATGATCACTTTCAAATTTTATGACTACAATTTTTGCTTCACTGTGTTTTTTCATATTTACCATTAATTCCTGTAGAATTCGGCTGATGGTAATCTTTTTAATATCGTCAATGTTTTCCCAGTGTATGTTTTCTAAATTGGTTACCATGATATTTCTTTCACGAGTATTATAAGCAGAAAGCATTTCTTTTATACTGCGTGTAAAATTTATGCCGGTATCAATACTATTGTTCTCTCTGGAAATTCCTCTTACGCGGCTGTAAATGTCATCTAATTTTTGCAGCAGATTTTCTTTGGTATTTTCTGCAGTTAAGGGCTGAGATTCAGTAAAAGCAATCACCTGAAAAACATCGTTTGCCAATTCATCGTGGATTTTTTTAGCAATTCGGGTTTCTGTGTTGTACGAAGTTTTAAATTCGATAGCTTTGTTTTTATTTTTATAATAGCGTATTAAGATCACTATTAGAATGACTAAAAAAACAAAAACAATCGCAAATACAATTCTCAGATACTTGGCTCTTTGAAGTGACAATTGATTTTCTGCTTTTTCTAACCGAAGTTTTTCGTTTTCATCTTTTTCTTTTTGGGCATCGTATTTAATTTTCGCAGACTTGTTTTTAAAATTATTTCGAACTTTAATGATACTGTCATTTAATGTAAAGTACTTCTGAGTATACTTTGGAGTATTAGAAGTATTATCATTTGAAATTATTATTTGCAGTGCTTCTAGTCTTTCATCAATGCTGTTCAGTTTTGTAGCAGCTTTGTAAGCCAAAAGTGCATTTTCATCCGATTTCTTCAGGTCTTTTTTAGAATAATAATCGGCAAGGTGCAGATAACTTTCAATACTTCCATAAGTGTCCTTAGTGTCAATTCTAATTTGCAGTCCTTCATTCATTAATTGCAGTCCTTTTTCTTCGGTACCATTTTTAAAATAAGCATAGCCCAAATTATCCAGCAGTATAGATTTATCTTCTGGTTTAGCTTTTTCTTTTAAATCTTTATTTGAGAGAGATTGTAAAAGAGAATCTAAAATAGGGATTGCTTTGTCATATTTTTTTTGTAGAGTATAAACAACGGCAATATTTTGTAGAGGACCTTGTTGAAAAAGTGGATCTGTAAATTCATTTGCTGCTTTTTTATAATAAAAAATAGCATCATCATAAAGAGAAAGTTCTTTATCAGCGATACCCAGATAATTATTTATACTGGCAGGATAAGCTCCATTTTTTTTAATAAATGGCATTGCTTGCAATGCTTCGGTTAAAATCTCTTTACTGCCATAATAATCTCCATTTTTCTGATGGATTTCTGCAATTCTGATAAGTGTGTAAGAGATATTGGTACTGTCTTTTATAGCATTATAAAGTAAATTTGATTTATTAAACTGATAAAAAGCTGTGTTGAAATTTTGTTTATCATAATTTTCAATTGCTTTATTGCGCAAAGCGAGAGCCTCTTTTTGTATAGACTCAATTTTAAGAGGAATAGGCTTTTT
This sequence comes from Flavobacterium sp. 22659, assembly GCF_052044235.1. Taxonomy (NCBI): domain Bacteria; kingdom Pseudomonadati; phylum Bacteroidota; class Flavobacteriia; order Flavobacteriales; family Flavobacteriaceae; genus Flavobacterium; species Flavobacterium sp. 22659. Next base: position 63,442 of record NZ_JBQEMU010000028.1, on the reverse strand, counting down.
CTCTTCGCAGGAAAAAAGGAAAAGCAAGATAATACAATAAAAAAACGGGGATCGTAACATTTAAATTTACTTTCCCCGAAAATAGTAATTAATTAGACACTAAAATTGTTTTTTTATCATGGCGCTGGTGGTGGTGGTATTCCTTTGTCACCAGGACCATTAGGATCGTAAGCCGATGGCGTACTGCCTTTTTCAATTTTCTTTGGTGTAGTCTCATACTCATCAGGAGTACAAGAAAATATCGTGAACAATAACGCAAAAGCGATAAATAGTATTAGTTTTTTCATTTTGATTTATTTTAAGAAATTAGACATAGGTATTGCTGTCCGGAATGACCCAGAGGCTTTTGTGACAATACCAAATTGATTTTGGGAAGTGCAGTGTGCAGAACAGTAAGACGTTATTTATACTTCCCGAATAAACTCGGTCTTACAGTTTTTACACTCTTAATTAGAACTAGTTTTAACGATTGTTTTAGTCTGCAGACAAAACTTGAATTAATTTCTTGGTGCAAAGTAAAGACGGTTTCAGGCCTTTACAGGCAAGGGATTCCCAGAATTCCCGCGTTTTCCCGGGATTCCCGGAAATTCCCGCAAAAAAGGATACAAAGTCTAGTTTAAATTATTAAAAGGTATTTAAGCTTAAATAAATCTCTATATTATATAGATGAAATAAGTCCGCTAAAAGTTGGGTGCGAACGATTAAAAAATGCAGAAATAATACAGAATTGAAGTAAAATTTGGAGAGGACGATAAGAAGTTAATTTTAGAAACTGTAAATATTGGCATATAGAAAAAATGTTTTGGTGAAAAATGAAAATGAAGACTCGAAAGAGATTCCTAAAAAAGGAAGTCTTTGAGGGAAATTTTAAAATCTGTTTTCTAAAAAAGCTCAGAAAATAGATTTCCGTAAAATAATTACAATTGCGGACAGAGTTTGTCCCGATGTTTTCTGCGTGATTGTATTTTACGCAGACGAAAGATTAGAAGAAATAATTTCGAAATGAAATTCGAAGGTATTTTAAAAAATAAAATGCTTGAAGAGATAAAAAGAATAATTTTTTGAAGTGAAATTTTGGCATGTATTTGTTGTTATTTACATAATAAAGATAAGAAAAAAACACCGAAAAACCTAATAAAACCGGTAGTTTTTACTGGTTTTATTAGGCTTTTTTTCTCATTTAGATTTACTTCAAAAAACAAAAAAAGAAAAAACTTATAATAGCTAAGTATAAAAACTTTTTCATTTAAAACTAATTCTTCCACATTCTAACCACTACATTGTGTAATGGAATTTCTTCTCTTTCACATTTTACGATAAAATCAACAGTTTTGTACATAAAAGCCACTTTGGCTTCTATATCAATATTTTTATCTGGATGATTTTTGCTTATTTTTTTAAAGGCTTTTACTATTTCTTCGCCGTCAAATTCTGCTTCTGCATTATATTGGCTAAACCAAAATCGGCAATAGGAAGGCAGGGCTTTAGTTTGATAGGAATTTAAATCTTCGATTTTTACTATTTCTTTTTCACCGTTTACATATTCTGATTCTCTATCGTTACTTTCTTTGTCTGTTTTGTGGAATTGTAAATCGAAACGATAGTTGTATTTTGTTCTGTATTCTTCCCATAAGGTAACAGGAACACCATTATTTTTAATATACTCTTGAGTTTCTTTAGGAACTTCGCTATTGTAAAAAACATCATAAAATTCTTGTTGGTTGCGTTCATGTGGGTTTCTATAAAATTCATTTGCACTAACAAGAGTTTCTTTTGCTTGATAATGTGCTACTTCTACAGAGTGATTTTTTCCTGTAAGCCATATAACAACTAAGCCTCCAGGAGCTAAACCTACAGTGATGTCGTTATAAGTAATATGTTTCCATTTGCCATCAAAGTCTTTATTCATATAACCTTCTTTAAATAAAGCAAGTATTTTATCATCTGGTAATACGGCTTGTATTTTATAAAACTTTTTTTCAGCATAACTAATCCAGACAAGTGATAAATTGGTAGGAATTGTTTTTCCTCCTGCATAAGCATTATTTCCAAATCCCCAATCCCCAGTACTTGTACCTGTATTGACATATGGAGTTATCATCTCTTTATCATTTGCAAGGTAACCTTTATGAATTTCTACAGGATATTTATGAGGTGCTGTAATAGTTGATCCCCAGCTGAAATTTTCTTTGTTTTCCATTTTTTGCTTATTCGTATTATTACAGGAAACAATACCAAATAAGATGAATAGAAAAATGCTGTTATATTTTTTAATCATGGTTTAATTCTTCCACATTCTAACAACTACATTTTGTAATGGAATTTCTTCTCCTTCGCATTTTACGATAAAATCAACAGTTTTGTACATAAAAGCGACTTTGGCTTCTATATCAATATTTTTATCGGGGTGGTTTTTGCTTATTTTTTTAAAGGCATTTAATATTTCTTCGCCGTCAAATTCTGCTTCCGCATTATATTGGCTAAACCAAAATCGGCAATAAGAAGGCAGGGCTTTAGTTTGATAAGAGTTTAAATCTTCTATTTTTACTATTTCCTTTTCACCGTTTACATATTCTGATTCTCTATCGTTACTTTCTTTGTCTGTTTTGTGGAATTGTAAATCAAAACGGTATTTGTATTTTGTTCTGAATTCTTCATATAAGGTTACAGGAACACCATTTTTTTTAATATATTCTTGTGTTTCTTTAGAAATAGTTGCATCATAGTAATAATCATAAAATTCTTGCTGTGTGTATTCATGAGGATTTCTATAGAATTCATTTGCACTTACAAAAGTTTCTGCAGCTTGATACTTTGCAATTTCTGTCCTTTTATTTTGGCCTGTTAACCAGAGAACCACAGTTCCTGCAGGTGCCAATCCAATTGTTATTTTTTTGTAAGTTATACGAGACCATATTCCATTTAAGTCTTTATTCATGTAACCTTCTTTAAATAATTGTTGTATTTTTTCCTGAGTAGTTTTATTTATAGCGGTGTCAATTTTCCAAAACTTTTTCTCAGCATAACTTATCCATATTAAAGATAATTGTGTTGGCATTTCGTTACTCCCAGAGAGTGCATCTCCATCATAACACCATCCATCTTCTGTTAGCCCAGTATTTATAAATGGTGCGATCATTTTTTTATCACTGCCTAAATAACCTTTATGTATTTCTATAGGATAATTAAATGGAGCTGTCACGGTGACTGACCAATTAAATTTCTCTTCTGTTTTCATGTTTTTTTTATTTGAATTATTGCAGGATAGGAACATTATTGTTCCTAAAGCAAATAATAATTGATGTATTATTTTCATATTACTGTTATCCGTTTACAACTCTTTTTCGTTTATTATTTTCAAAGTTGGGCTTATTAGGCTGTACTAAAGTATTGGTTATGCCTTCTCCATAGACGGCATTCCAGTGCAGGTAGTCATGGCGTAGTTTTTTTAATACAGCATTTCGCTCGTCTTCTTCTTTAGCCCTTCTTTCTTCTTCTTTAGTAACAGCTGTATGATCATCAGCATTGTATACAATTGTTCGCATTGGCACAATTTCGTATACAAAAGGCTGACCATCATGAAAAGCATACTCTTTTAAACGCGTTTTTACTTTTTTTAGAAAATCTACATTTGAGAATTTGGTATTTTTGAAATCATATGCATCCATTATTCCACTCGAAAATATTGGTAATCCTTTATCCAAACAAAATTGAGCCATTATATGAAGTGGAATATAACTGTACTGGTTACTTATCGCTTTTCTATTTGAAGACAATACACGTGCCATACCGTTTAAGATTGTTCTTTGTGCGTTGTCCCAGTGAATTGTTAGTTCGCCGTCATGAAACCAGCCTTCGGTTATGAGTCGTTCCTGCTCTTTTTCTAGCATATCACTAAACATAGATTTGTTTACTAATAATCGCCCGTTTACTTCGCCTCTGCCTTCTACATAACTGCCTCCTACATCGCAGTGTACCCCTGGTAAATAAAGTTCTATGCCTCTGTCTGTTTTTCCGCCTCCCTTTTGTCCGGTAATACACGAAATATCTACCAAGTTAAAATTAGCACGATGTTCGTCTGCAGCGACCATGTGTACTGTATATTTGGCTTTGCTTACAGAATTAAGACCTAAATCTTTTACATCATTCCATTGTACGAAACCATGATGCGGCACAGTATCGTATAATCCGGCAAATCGAATAATTAATTTATCAAAAGTAATTTGTTCTTCTGTTAGAATATATCCTAATCTGCCATTACTAGGAAGTCTTTCTCGACTGTATTTTTCATTTACTTCATAACCATTGGCGTCTTTACAGTAGACATTTCCGTCGTCGTCATATGTGGTCTTTGCCATATAAGACTGTCTGGTTATTTCATGTACAAAACAACGGGCAGAGGCAGCGCCGCGGCTAAAACCAAAAACATCAACTGTAATAGTGCCTATTTCTTTTTGATTAGCCTCTTTTATTTTATCTGACATTAATTCTATTGCTCTTTTTACCCGGTCTAGTATTCCTGCATTTCCCTGCCCAAATCCGGTTCCTTGTGCTATATCATCAGTAACATAATTTTCAAGAGGTAAAATTCCAGTTTCTGCATTTTCATCATTATAATTTTTATTATCATCCTTACTATTATTTAGGGTATTGGTTCCCATTCCTTCTGTATAAATTTTAAACACAGGATGTAATTTATTTTTATTATTTTTTAAATAATTTTTAAACAAAATAGCGGGATTACTCAAATCGTTTTCAAAGCTGCTTTCGTCTGAATATTTATAACGGCTTTCTTTTGCTTTTCCTATTTGTTTCTGGTTCGATGCGGCTACTTTTAAACGTTCTTCTGGATCTTCAATATAATCTCGCTGCTGCTGATATGAAACGTCTGAATGTTTTTTCTTAATCTGGTCATCTTCCCAGGTTCTTCTGGCGATAGTATTGTACATATTATTTAATGTCCCGTCTATAAAAACACCAAACGTAAAATCGATTTTCTTTTGTTCTTCGGGAATTCCTCCTTTTTCGGCTTCACCAATTACTAAAGGGTTATTGCCAGAGAGTTCGCCCGGCATCCAAATTCCATCTTTAGATACTTTTAGAACACAATCATCCAAATCAATCTTTCCTTTCTTTATTTTGTCATGATACACAATAGGATTAATAGAAAGTTTACTGCCGTCATCCCAAAATCCTGCTCCCTGAACCTGCCATGCCTGTTCTATAAACACTGGAAAAACACATTTTTGTACATTAGGGCTGGAAGTTTGTTTTTTGCCTTTTTCGGCAGTAATCATTGCATCTGTAATAGATCCGGCAGGTGGTCTAGTCATTTTTGTATACGGATGTACTTTTACAGGGCGTACAAATTTAGTTAAAGCATTTTTTGGATCTAATTTTTGTATCGGATCTCCGTCGGCATCACTTGGAGTTGGAGTTAAATCTCCATTAACTAATTTTGTATCTCTCAGCTGTATTTGAATGTTTTGTCCGTATAGGGCTTCTGTATAAATATGAAGGTAAACCGTAGAGCCAAACGCAATTTCTTCTTTTATTAAAGCTTCTGTATAATCGCGCCACTCTGCCGCAATTACTTTTGGCGTGCCAACAGCGCGTATAAATATACCATGAGGAGGCACACCCATTGGAGGATTTTTTTTATTGAAAATCTCAAGCCAGGTCATACCGCCGCCTTCGAGTAATTTTGGAAATGTGATCTGCTTAGAGTTTGTACTGGCAATTCCTAAAGTAATTGTATTATTGTGTGTAATTTTATCCGGATCAACTCCTTTTCCCGCAATCTGCCAGCACCATTCTAAACTTGCACGTTCCTGGTCTGTATTTTTTTCGTAGCTATCCTGAGACTCGTTGTATTTTTCGAATTTACGTTTGTATTCATTTTGACTTTCACGGCTCATTTTATCGTAAACTTCTTTTTTTACGGGCGTAAAAGATTTTGGTTTAGGATAAATAGAATTTATGTATCGGTCAAAATCAGCAATAATTATTTTAAATACTCCGGCTTTAGAAAGCGTGAGGCAGCTTTTTGCTTTGTCCCATTTTTGGCCCGGCTCCAAAGGTTCTACAGGCTTAATATGCAGGTCTCTACTCATTTTCTGTGTTATTAATTATTAAGGCAGAATCGTCTAAATCGCTTAAGTTTAATCCGGGAAGTAATTCGGCTATTACTTCTGGAGAACTGTTTTTTGTATTTTTTTCAGTGAGTTCTGCAGTTTGTCCGTGGTCTTTAATCGTTATGCAGTCTTTGCTTCCTTTTGGGCAGGTTGCTTTACTGTCTTCCAGTAAAGGATTACCATTGTTAGAAAATGTTATTTTTTCATAAGGATTACTCCATTCTGTAATTGTGGTCTGGCAAGGTAGGAAACTGCTTCCGGAAGGTTGTTTTTTACAATTTCCAAAAGTGTTTTTTTTCATTGTCTGACCAATTTCTTTATTGGTGGCAATTAACTTTTCTTTCCCCTCAGCATCATTTGCATAATGCTTAGAGTGCGTTTTAACCACTAATTCATCTGTCTGCGGGGTTTCGCTAAACTGACATTGACAGACTGCTCCTTGTACTACAAAATGTTTTTCAGCCATTACTGCATATATTAAGTTTATAACTTATTTCTTTTTTCTGAAAAGGGATTTTAATCTTTCTGTAAAGCCGCTTTTCTTAATTTCAACAGGTTCTTCATGAATATAGAAGTAACTTTTTTCTTTTGGAGATCCCAATACCCTTTCTGTTTTTGGAGTTTCGGATTGTATTTTTTTTATTCTTTCGGCGATATTAATAATATCCTCGTCTTCTTTGTTTTGATAAGATTGAAATATTCTTGAACTTTCTTTAAAAGCGGCATCGCTCCAGGGTCTAAATGAGCTGGTTTTTGCAAGGTGATAGATTTCGATCTGAATTTTTTTGTTTAGATTTTCATTGATTTTGGTTTCAAAAGTTCCGCTTATCGAAAAAATACTGCGATCTTCCTGATAAAGTTTATATTCAACATTCATTTTTGAATCTACAGGTTCTTCGGGTTCTTCTGAATAGTGGCTTTTAGGAAAACTGTAGCCTTCCATTATTTCATCGACAGTTCTGTCGTCTATGGCATTTCCATCAGCATTAATCGTTATTTTATCATTTTCATCGTATTGATCTTTAACGGTTTGAATAACGCCGTATTCAATAAACTGATTTCCAAATACAGGAGATTCCCAAATAGATTTAAACCGCAGTCTTGAAGTATATTCGATATAAATGGGTTTAAAATACAAATGGAAAAACCAGTTTTGACTAATTGATTTTTTTAATGTATTGTCATTTAAAAAAATGCCATCAATTTTATGAATAATTTTAGCGGTTACACCGCCTTTGTAATACTGTTTTATTTCATTTTTGGTCTGCAGCCATTTTCTTTTTATGGCTTCTCCATTAAGGATTTCCTGAATTTCGCCCGTCTTTTTTATTTTTATATGAAGCGGAAAAAAAGCCTGAGAAGCTTTTTCAGTAATCTGTTCTATTTTTAGCTGAGGCAGTTTGTTGTTTAGGTAAAATTGTTTACGGTCAATTTCAAAAATACAAGTATCAGCATATTGGTCACTCATAATATTGACTTCAACTTCATAATGAATTTGATTTTTTAAAGTATCATTTTCATAATTTTCATAACAAAAACCGTAAGTTCTTTTTTGATCAGATGAACCAAAATTTAAACCAAAATTTGAATCAAAAACAACATTTTTTGAATCCATAATCATTCATTTTAATTTTTATAATATTTTAGGATATTTCTTAATATATATTTAGAATTACTAAAACTTATAAGAATGTATGTATTTGTAGCATCTTCAAATATAGAAAAAAATCTTACAAAATTATGGTTGATTGAAAATAATGTTATGGTGTTGAAGGTCAGTTTTTTAAAGCCTTAAAAGAGGTTAATTATTGACGAATTGTTAAAAATATGCAGAAGGATATTTTCTTAAATCAAAAAATCCCGCCTATTAACAGCGGGATTTTTGATTTTCGATAAAATGAAATATTTTATTGACAGAGTTTAAGATAAAAAATCTTTAAACCATAATCCTGAGTTTTTAATGGTTCTTTTCTGAGTTTCGAAATCGACATGAATTAGTCCGAAGCGGGCGTTGTAGCCTTCAGCCCATTCGAAGTTATCTGTTAAACTCCACACAAAATAGCCTTCTACATTTAAACCATTTTTTTTGGCCTTTAAGATTTGTTCTAAATGGTCCTGAATGTAATGTGTTCGTTTAATGTCGAATACTTTTCCGTTTGTAACCGTATCAGGAAAAGCTGCGCCATTTTCGGTAATAATGATTTTTTTGATTTTGTCGTATTTGTTGAATTTCTCCAGAACATGGTACAATGCCGGAGGATAAACTTCCCAGCCCATTTCGGTAGAAATTACATTTCTTTTTTCGGCGCTTACTAATTCGGCACCAATGTAGGGAGTCAGGATAGAAGATTTTACAACTTCGCGGGTATAACACTGTAATCCGATAAAATCAAAGTCGAAATCGAGATTGTTTAAATCGTCTTCTAAAATATAATTGTTGAGTTTTTTAAGTACCGGAAGATCTTTTTGCGGATATCCTAATCCTAAAATAGGTTCGATAAATGTTCTATTGAGTAAAGTATCGACACGTTTTGCGGCTTCAACATCTTTTGCGTTTTCTGTTGCCGGTTCAATATGCGTACATGAAAACGTCGTTCCTATGTTTGCTTCTGGAACCTTGTTTCGTAATATCCTGGCGCCGGCAGCTGTCGCTAAAGTAACGTGATGCATCGCCTTTAGATAGTTTGTGATTCCTTTTTTTCCAGGAGCGTGAATTCCTAAGAAATAACCTGCTCCGGTAAAAACAGATGGTTCATTAATTACCATCCAGTTTTTGACACGATCGCCAAAATACTGCGCACAAACTTCTACATATTCTGAAAACCAGTTAACCGATTCACGGTTAGTCCAGCCTCCTTTTACCTCTAGAGCGTGCGGTAAATCCCAGTGGTAAAGCGTTATCCAGGGTTCGATTCCAGATGCCAGCAGAGAGTCTATAATTTTATTGTAATAATCAATTCCTGCCTGATTTACCGGATGAACCCCAGTTGGCATAATTCGGGGCCAGCTGATAGAGAACCTAAAATTTGGAATATTCAATTCCCGAATCAAGTCTATATCATTTTGGTACGAGTTATAGAAATCGCAGGCAGTCAGGGCATGATGTCCGTTTTTTATTTTTCCTTTTTGAGAAGTAAAAACGTCCCAAATAGAAGAACCTTTTCCATCAGAATCATGTGCTCCTTCAATTTGGAAAGCGGCGGTAGAAACACCCCACAAGAAATCTTCCCCAAATTGGTTTTTGCTCAAAAATGAGTTTTCAATTTTATTCATTCAATAGTACTTTCCTTTATTTTTAATGGCTTATTAGTGTAGGAAAGAAGATTGCATAGCTCTTAAAAAAAGCCATTCTTTGAATGATACCAGGAATTTTAGATTAAAGAATTTCATAACGATTAGTTTTATATCAAATTAATAAAACCAATGTGAATTTATTGTAAAGTCATTATTATCAAATAATTAAATATAAAAAATGGGAAGATAATTAATCTTCCCACCCGCATAATGTTAAACCAAGCCCCTGAGCTTGTTTAAGCGATGTTTTTACTATTTCGCTGCGACAGCTCGATAAACCCCGGCAGTTTTCTTTTAGATGATATTTTTTTGCACCGGTCGATCCGCAGATAAATACGCTGGCTGGCGGCGGTGTAAAAGATACTGTAAAAACAAAAAGTAAGAGTAAAGTGTATTTCATGAGATCGTTTTTATTTTACGATTAAATTGTATTCGTTTCCCTTTTTATCGAGCGCTTTTAATTTTCCGTATGAAATCCATTCGGTATTAATTTCAATCTCGGCAACGGTGTCGCCAATTAAAATTCCGGCACCGTATTTTCCCTGAACATTTATATTGCCAAAAACCGAATCGCCATTGATGTTTATTCCTTTTACATCATAATTGTATTTATAATTTCCGGGATTTCCGGTTCGGTATTCGTACTTGTAAGTGTTATTTACATGATACGTTTTGGCTTCTTCCGGCGTAATCGTTTTACGGTCATCTGCTGTAATTGCTGATTGGTAAAAAGTATTTACCTGGGCTGGAGGAGGAGCAGATGCTTTTTCGCAGGAATAAAATATAAAAAGCAGCAGTAAGATGAAGTAGTTTTTTTTCATAGGCGCTTGTGGTATTTGGTTAGCTGCGATAAATCTAATTAGAATTAAGTTCTTTAAAATGAGTACTTATACGGGATTTCTATACCTTTTATTAAATTAATCTTTCAGCAATTTCTTCCCTATCAATAATTACTTGAGAGGGAAGAATCATTTGAATATTATTATCAATTGGGTTTTTAAAGACTTGAAAACCAGTTCTGCAATTTTGGTATCGGAACCAGAATGCTTTAAATCCACATATGAAACCTTCTTTCTCAGCTGTTTCAAAAACGTAATTAGAGCAAGATTTTCTAAAAATGCATTTTCTTCTTTTTGAAGGAGGAATAGTTTTCCAATACATTTTTATTAATAATAATATTAAATATTTCATTTTCTTTGAAAAACAACCATTTGTCTAACTGTAGTATAACCAGGCTTGTTTCCTCCAAAACATCCGGTTTGAGGATAAACATAAGTGGATACTCCTTCTAAACGAACATATTCCCATCCTTGATTTGTGTAATTTTTTATTAAACTTTCAAGCTGTTCTGCTACATGATCTGATGTTCCCTTCTTGGGATCGATTGAAGCCACAAATGGCACTACTTTGTATTCCATGATTTTTTATTTAGTTAAATTATTTTTTCAAATGTAAAACCAATAAAAACCAGTGTATTATGGAAAACCGTAATGTGTGAAAGTTTTGAAGTAAGTTTTTTTAGGAATGTATTAAACGGAAAAAAGAGGACAACGAAGTTCCTCTTTAAAACCAATAGGTTTTGTTTTTTTATTCTTTTTCTAAGATGAAATCATTTATTATTTTATCCATATTAGAAGGCAGATCGGCATTTTTAATTTCAAAATGTTTAATATTCATTTCAGAAAGCCATTTGGTCCAATATGCTTTTATAATTTTTTCTTCAAACGGATTATTTTTACTTGGATTTATTCCTAAAACTAAAACTTCAAGATTCGATAAATCTGCATTGATTTTTGTGAAACCAAAATTTTCTTTATCAAATTTTTTCTGCCATTCGTTCGTATTTAAGCCATTCTGCTTAATTAATTGCGGAGTCAAATAGTTGGATAAATTTCCTTCTTTGATTTGGTTTCCATCATAAAATATATATCCATCGGTCAAAATTACGAGAATATTTCTGTAATCTTTATCTATGCATTGATCTTGAACTTTGCTGTCAAAAAAGTTCCAGATATCTGAACCAATATATTTATCATCTTTAATTGCTGATTCATAAATTGATGCCGTTTTTGAAGAATAGGTATCGTTTATAGAATTCAATAATTTTTTAGAAGCATTTTCTTTATCAACTGAAATTCTTAATTCTTTTGAAATAGAATTAATTTGAGAGTTTTCTGGTTCAGGATTAAAGAATAACTGCATTTTGTCGTCAATCTGCCTCATTCTTTTTGATTTTAAATGCTTTGTAAAAGCTTCTGAAACCGATTTGATATATCCTAAATCTCTCTGATAGATTTCCATAGTTGAATTTGGATTTTTTTTGAGACTTATTCGATCCGATAAATCGATTAGAATGCTGATATTATAGTTTTCTGAAACGGAGCTTTTAACGGTTGTTTCTTTTTCTTCGTTCTTAGGATCTTCTTTGCACGAAAAAAATAAAATCAATAATAAAGACATTGAGATTCTTAGTATAATTTTTTTCATAGCACTAGTTTTTAGAATATACTAAATGTTGGAAATCCGGATCAACTAAGTTTAGTTTACTTAAATGTTCTTCTGAGTAAAGTTCACAGCTTTGTAAAAGTTCTTCTTTCTCTTTGTATGGTAAAGCTAATTCGGTGCCAATTGCCTGAAACCAACCTTCTTTATACTGATGATGATAGTGTAAATACTCTTTTACAGGAAAAACAAAACCATCAATTTTAGATTGAAGCTCAGAGATTTTTCCGTTTATAGTAACAATCTGCTGTTTAAAATCATTGATTTTATTGGCGTATTCTGTTTTCAGTTTTTCCAGATTTAGTAAATTTTCTTTTTTGCCTCTGATGAATGCTCGTATTTTATCGATATTTTCGAATTCTTTCATTACAAAATCAAATACAAGTCCCCAGATTATATACACGACAAAACCGGCAAATATGATCATCCAGAATTCTGGTTCGCCAAGAGCGATGTTTAAATTATACGGTGAAGATTCGGTTGTTTTATTAAACTCATATATTTTTTTCTCGATGATGTAAGCCAAAAGAGAATCGAATAAGAATGTAATAGCAAAAAGTGAAATGAGTCTAAAAATGTTTTTAAGTCCTTTTCCTTTTTGAACCATATGAATAACATAGCCTAACCCCATAAAAACAAACGGAATAGTGGTAACCAAAACTCCCTCCAGCCAGCTAGCTTTAAAAGCATTTGTAAAAGCATCGGCATCAAAAATGGCTGCGGTTAAACTGTCATTTGAAAATTCTTTGAAAAAAGCAGAGTAAGAAGCCGAAATATAAAACACCAAAACATAAAGTGTAATGGGCAGCAAAAGAATCAAACCAATATAAAACTGTGCTTTTAGACCTTTTCCTTCTTCGATTCCATATTTGTCTGGATTTCGTTTTACTTCGATAATTTCGTTTTTTATCTGATCGATGTTATCATTGATATCCTGCTCTTTTTTCTCATAAATGCCAATGGCAGCTTCAGATTTTTTAAGCTCGGTTCTGTTTTTTTCCTGTTCTTCGCGATAAGGCTGTTTCAATTTGTCCTGTTCCATTTTTTGTTTTCGGCATTGGTCTTCAAAACTCATATATAAATTTTGCAGGCATGCTTTTAAAACAATTGGTTTTCCGGTTGCTTTGACAGATGCGGCGAAACCGCTTTGATAATACGTAATTCTGATTTGTTCTCTGTCTTCTTCATTTTCTTCTAAAACTTTAATAGAAGAATCTTCAGATTTTTTTAAACTAAATAATTGGGCAAGTGGTTTCATAAATTAAGTGTTTAGTTGACTAATAATTTCTTCTTTACCAATGTTTTTCTGAACACAATCAATAAGATAATCAGATAAATCATTGATGTTTTCTTCGACAAAATCAAATTTTCGGCAATACTTTCTCAGCATATTTAATTCGTCGTCTGTTATTTTTCCATCAGCCCAAATAATTCTGGTAAGATCATACAGATATTCGATTTTTGTATGTAAAGCTTCGGGAACGATGAATTCTGTATTTATTGGATTCTGAAAAAGTTTATCAAGTTCCTCTTTAGGAATTCCTCTTTCGTCTGCAAAGTGATACAGCATTTGAAGTTCTAATACATCAAATTGATCATCAGATAATGCCATTTGATATAATCTTAAAAAATGACTTTTTAATTCTAGTGTTATCATGTTTTTTTGGTTTGTTTATTTTAAAGATTCGCAGGCTTTTCCATCTCCATTTGCATCCAGATTTTTGTAGCACTCTTTGTTACTATTATAGGTGGCTTGTGCATCAGCTTGGGTTTTAAAATCGCCACATGTTTTTGTTGGACAATCTGATTTTGTGTCTGCTGAATCTGAGCAAGAAATAGCAAGTGCAATAATGACAATAAGTGAAAATAGAAGTGTTGTAATTTTTTTATGTTTCATGGTTGATATTATTTTAGATGATAAATTAAAAATGTTATAAGTCCTAAAAAGACAAAAAATACAAGGCATCCGCTGTTTTGATATCGAACGCCAGGAATACCTGTTTTTGTTGAATAGCCATTTTTGCTAAATGTGCCCATTTTGGTTCTATAACTTGGAGAAATTCCAGATTTGCTGATATTTAAACCAAGTCCTCCTCCAAGTTTTATTCTTTTTTGAAATCGAAAGCCCATGATCTTTAGGTTTAGTTAATTAAAGTTTTTTATTACTCAGAAACTTCTTTTGACCTTTCCCTTTGTTTCATGTCAATTGAAGTCAGAAAGATTATTTTCTTTTTTTATAGTGGTTTTTGGTAGTTGAATTTTTATATTTTCCTCCTTTATGAGAACTACCTTTTCCTCCTTTGTAATGACCACTTTGGGCTTCAATACTTCCTCCAAGAACAAGGAAGAATAAACTACATAAAACGATTAATTTTTTCATAATTTTAATTTTAAATGATTAATAATTCAAAAGTAAAACCAATCAAAACCAGTATATTACGGAAAACCATAATCTGAAAATTTTAAATTTCAGGAATAAAAAAAGCTCCCGAAGGAGCTTTGAAAATGAAGTAATTGGGAGTTTAAATAATTCCCATATCTTTTGTAATCGAAACCAAATGAACGGTATTATTGGCTTTAAAAAAGTCTTTGAGTTTTGCTAATCTTTTTTCCATGGCACTTTTACTGTTTGGTTTTACATCGCTGTTTTTAAAAATTTCGATAATTTCATCCTGCGACGTTCCGGCTGATAAATATTTTAGAATTTTAATATCGACATCGTCAATTTCGAAATTGTTTTTTTCCAGTAATGCCGAAGCAACTTCCGGAGAAATAAATTTTTGATCGGAAGTCGAAATAATACTAATCGCTTTTTTTAACTCTTCGATACTATTTAAACCTTTTAATACAAAAGCATCTATTTCGGCATCTTCAAAAAGTGATTTAATGCGGTAACTTTTATCTTCTACCGAGTAAGCAATGATTTTAATATCCGGCTGCAGTTCTCGAACTTTTTGAACCAGTTCGTCTCCACTGGTAATGTCAGTTTTGCGATGATCTGTTTTAAAAGAAAGATCACTGATTAATAAATCATAAGGTTCATTTTGCTGAATTGCAGCGCGTATTTTTAGAAATGCATCATCACAAAATCTGGAATGTTGAAAATTGACAATATTTAAATCTTTCAAAACTTGTTGAATTCCTAAATTCATTGCGTCGATATCTTCAGCAATTATTACTTTTTTAAACATAGGCTTTTATTTAGGCATTGTTATTTTTACTTTAAAACCTTTATCTGGTTCAGTTTCAAAAGTAATAGTTCCCTTTATGGCCAGAATACGGATTTCCATATTTTGCAGACCATTTTTGATAATTTTTGATTTTTCGCAGCCTTTTCCATTATCCGAGTAATTTATAAATAAGGTATTTGAACTGCTTTCAAATTTTATAACAACGATAGAAGCTTCGCTGTGTTTTTTCATATTAACCATTAATTCATGTAATACACGCTGAATGGCAATCTTTTTTAAATCTTCAACCGAATCCCAATTTATTTTTTCGATACTATTAATAATAACGTTTGTTTGAGGACTATTATAGGTAGAAAGCATTTCCTTTAAATAATTGGGGTAATTGGATCCGGTATTGATATCATTATTTTCACGAGAAATTCCGCGTACTCGTGAATAAATATCATCGAGTTTTTGTAACAGGTTTTCTTTGTTATTGTCGTTGGTTAAAGGCTGAGTTTGTGTATATGTTATCGCATGAAAAACATCATTTGCTAATCCGTCATGAATGTCTTTGGCAATTCGGGTTTCGGTGTTGTATGCTGTTTTTATCGCTACAAGTCGAGTTTTGTGTTTGTAACGTTTTCTTAGATAAAGACCTAAAGACACAAGAGAAATTAAAGTGGCAATTATGGTGGCAAATAAGATTACTTTATCCTTTTCGGCTTCTTTCAGCGCTACTAAATTTTCAGCTTTTTCTAGTCGAAGTTTTTGGTTTTCATCTTTTTCCTTTTTCGAATCATATTTAATTTTTGCGAATTTGTTTTTAAAGTTGTTGCGGATATTTGTTATGCTGTCGTTTATTGCAATATATTTTTTTGAATATATTGTACCTGATCCATTAGAAATTAAAATTGCGAGCGACTTTAGACGTTCATCTACGCTGTTTAATTTGCTGGCTGTTTCATAGGCCTTTTCAGCATATTTATTTGATTTTTGGAGATCGGTTTCTGAGTAAAATTCTGCCATATGAAGATAACTTCCAATACTTCCATAAGAATCATCGGCTTGTATTCTTAATTTTAATGCTTCATTTAGAAATTGAAGACTTTTATCCTTAATTCCTTTTTTAAAATAAGCAAATCCAAGATTGTCCATAACTCTCGATTTACTTTTTACAAATTCATCAAGTGCTTTTGTGTCTAAAATGGATTCTAAAATTTTAATCGCCTTATCGTATTTTTTCTGCTTAATGTAAATAACGGCAATATTGTTTAACGGAGATTGTCTTGATGCCTCATCTTTAGCATCTTTTAAAGCTTCATTGTAATAAAATACGGCATCATCATAAAGTGAAAGTTCTTTGTCTGCAATACCAAAAAGATTATCAACCGGAGCTTTATAATCATCGTTTTTTTTAAAGAAAGGTAATGCTTCGGTTAAAGTCTCTTTACTGCCATAATAATCACCATTTATTTGTTGAATGGTGGCCATTTGAAGTAAGTTGAAAACTATATTTGAGCTGTCTTTTGCGGCTTCAAATATTACTTTTGATTTATTAAAATAATAAAATGAGCTGTTGTAATTACTTTTTTCAAGTTCATTCAGTGCTTTTTCCTGCATAAGTTTAGCCGTTTTTTTGGAGATATTGGGCTTAATCAATGCAGGTGTTTTCTCTTTGCAAGAAATAAAAGAGAGTATAATAACTACATAAAAAAACGGGGAACGCAGCATAAAAGTTACTTTCCCCGAATTTAACAATATTTAGTAATTAATTTAATATTGCGGCTTTATTTATTATTTTTTTGGTGGTTTAACATTAATTGGATCATCATCTGGTCCTGGAGGAGGTGGATCGCTGGCTTGACCGCCATTAGGAATTACCTCTTTTTTTACCTCAGTCTTTTTTGTTTCATTTTCGAATTCGTCAGCAGTACAAGAAAATAATGTAGTTGACAACAGCGCGCACGCTCCCAATAGATATAATGTTCTCATTTTTTTTAATTATTAAAGGATTAAACATTGGGTATTGCCTGCCGGAACTTTTCCGGATTTTGTGTTAGGAGCAATACCAAATTTTGTTTGGGAAGTGAAGTGCGTAGAACTATAAAACATTATTTATACTTCCCGGATAAACTCCGTTTTACGGTTTTCCGCACTTGTTGATTGAACTAGTTTTGTACATTTGTTTTTATATCTGCAGATCAATTGTTTAACTAATTCTGAAGCAAAGGAACAACGCTTATACGCCAGTATTCATAAGGAATTCCCGGAATTCCCACAATGTTTAACCCTTCCTGAAAATGTTCAGGAATTCCTAAAAATTACCAAAGGCTTATGTACAACTATACTATTGAAGATTATAAAAAAGCGATAAAAGCTAAGTATGAAATTGAAAGACAAAAAGTAAATTTTGCTTATTTGGAAAGTCCGTCTCAAGGAAAACTTCGGGACTTATGCTGGGAAAAATTTATTGGAGAAGTTCATCAGGATGATCTAAAAGTTTTTAGTGATTTTTTTGGATTTCAATTTGATCCAGCGAAAAAGAATTTCTTTAAAGACCAAAAAGATAAGTTTAGACCAATAGTATCTTTTTTTAAAGGAAGAACAGATCTTGCCAATATTGAAGCTGTTGATCTTGCCGCTGTTCTGGTAGATTTTCATAACAGACCTTTTAATAAGTATAGAACAAAAGGCAGAAGCGAAGAAATGGTTTTAGGAGATTTGAAAGAGGTTATGCCGGATAACTATATAAGAGATACAGAAAAACCTAAGAATTTAAATGAGTTACCAGATCATGATATAAAACCATTTACTGGTACTATCGTTAAAAAAACTAAATTTTCGTCATTAAAATATGTAGGAGCAGCGACTGTTGTCTGCCTTATAAGTTTAATAATTTATTTAGCTCTTCCTGAAAAACAATGTATGCAATGGTCAAACGATCATTATGAAATTGTAGACTGCGATTTAAAAATAGAAGGAATTGGAATGGCTAATAAGATCGAACTTCTGGATAAAAGCCTTGTCAATCTTAAAAAAGTAAAAGTCTGTGATACTACAACTTGTTTTGACAAAAACGGACAAGCTATTATTTGGTATGGAAAAACTGCCAATGGAATTGATTTCTTTGACGGGCATGGAAGACATCCCGAAAGTAACAGTCCGCTAAGACCAGTTACCCGATATATTTTGAATAAATACGTAAAAAAATAAATTTTGGTTAAAATGCGATTTATGTAATAAATTCTTTAAATCATGAAATTTTTTGTAAGTATATCCTTTTAATTTAGCATTATTAAATTAAATCAATAAAAAACAAATCAACATGAAAAGTAGAAGTATATTATTCGTATTAGCCTTAAGCGTGGGAATGTTCGCAACATCTTGTAGTAACGATGACAATGAAGGAGAAACAATAGTTCCAATTCAAGGGAAATATAACTTGCGCCAAACAGGGACAATTATTAATGGACAGGAAGTTTTGGTAGATGCACCGCAAAATCAAAGTGGATGTCCTGGAGATTATTTAGATCTAAGATTAAGTAATACTGCTGTGATGGGAGATTATAATGGGTCTGATTGTGCTTTAACAGAAACTACAGGTACTTATGTAAGATCTCATAACGATTTAACGATTACTGTTGGTAATGTAAGTTCAACAAGCGATATCATGAATTTAACTAATAAAGAGTTAAAAATTAAAGACAAAACTACTGGTGTAATTACAGTTTACAGCAGATAATTAGATTGAATTAGTGGAAATAAAAAACGGAAATAACAATAAAGTTATTTCCGTTTTTTTTATGAGTTATATTTTTAAGATTATGATACCGGAATATAAATATCAAAAGATGCTCCTTGGTTTTGTTCGCCTTTGGCAGTTATAATTCCGTTGTGGTTTTCAACAATTTTTTTTACGATTGCTAAACCAATTCCAGTTCCGTTATATTGGTCTCGTCCGTGTAAACGCTGAAAAACATCAAAGATTTTTTTGCTGTACTGCGGTTCAAAACCAATTCCGTTGTCAGAAATTTTAATATGGCAATATTGAGTTTCACTTTCTAACGATTTTTCTTCAAACTCAGAACCTTTTGCGATTTTGCTTTCAATTTTTATTAAAGCAGGTACATCTGGTTTTGAAAATTTAAGCGAATTACTGACCAGATTATAAAGCAGCTGCCTAAACTGAAACGGAATAATGCTTACATCTGCAATTTCGTTACTTTCAATTACGGCATTTTTTTGTTCCAGTTCTTCACGAAGATCTTCCTTTACTTCCTCAATAATTTTAGAAAGACTGGTTTTCTCAAAAGTTCTATCCTGAATATTTGTTCTTGAATACGATAACAAATCATGAATTAAAGTCTGCATGCGTTTGGCAGCATTTTGCATTCTTTGAAATTTATCTTTTCCAGAATCAGATAAATTTTCAAATTCTTTTTCAATAATCTGCGAAGCAAAAGTCTGAATTTTTCGAAGCGGTTCCTGTAAGTCATGACTGGAAATATAAGCAAAGGACTGAAGTTCTTTGTTCATGTGTTCCAGTTCTGCATTTTTTTGTTCCAGTTCGAGAGCATTCAGTTTTATTTTATCATCGGCTCTTTTTTTCTCGGTTAAATCATGCGTTACTTTTGAGAATCCAATAACCTCATTATCTTTATTATGAATGGCTGTAATTACTACACTGGCCCAAAATAAACTGCCATTTTTACGCACGCGCCAGCCTTGCTGAACTGCTCTTCCTTTTTCTCTGGCAAGTTCTAGTAAAGTACTTGGAATATTGTTTTTTTGATCTTCGGGTGTGTAAAATATGCCAAAATATTTTCCTGTAATTTCCTGTGCTTTATAGCCTTTAATTTTTTCAGCACCAATATTCCAGTTTTCTACTATTCCGTCGCGGCTTAAATATAAAATGGCGTAATCCTGTACTTCTTCGACCATTAAATGGTAACGTTCTTCGCTTTTTTTAAGCGATTCGTACATTTGGCTTAATTCCCGCGTTCTTGCTGTAACTTGTTGTTCAAGCTCGTTTGTAAATGCTTTTTCGGTATGAATATCAGTAAAGGCGCCAACCCATTTTACAATTTTATTATCGGCATCTAAAACTGGTTCGCCCAATACGGTATGCCATCTGTAACTGCCGTCTTTTCTAAGTACTCTGACATCAGATCTAAAAACTTGTCCAGTATGTAAACTATGGTTCCAGATTTTTATGTTTTCTTTAAAATCTTCAGGATGAATCATAGATTTCCATTCAGCATCGCCAGTTGGTTTTATTCCGGTATATTCAGCCCATTTTCCAGAGGCAAATAGACCATTTCCTTTTTCATCGGTTTCCCAAATTAACTGCGGAATACTTTCGGTTAAAGAACGGAAACGCTTTTCGCTTTCGGCGATTTTATTTCGTGCCTGGACTTTTTCTGTTACATCTACAATTGTGGCTCTAATTCCGGATATACTATTATCGGTATCGTACATTGGAGCATATTCAAAATCAATATAAAACAAATGCTCGCCATCGTCGCCATTGATAAGAATAGGAGATTCTATTTCAGAATGTACTTCTCCTGAAAGATATACTTCATTTAATATTCTGCCGTATTTTTGAGAAGAGAGTTCCGGGAAAATTTCTAAGAGTTTTTTACCCTGAACGTCGCTTTCTTTTTTCTTCCAAATGTTTTTAAGTAAAGCTAAGTTGGCTATTTCAACCACCATATCGCTTCCTTTTAAAATGGCTTTTGGAATAGGGGACTGCATTACCAGATTTCTAAATCTTTTTTCGCTTTGTTCTAATTCCTGCTGATGATTTTTTTCGCTTGTAATATCGCGTACTGTTCCAATTAACTTGTCAGGATTATCATTTTTATCATAAAAAACTTTTCCTTTTCCTTCTACCCAGTGAATAGAATTGTCCGGCCAGATAATTCGGGCTTCGTAATGAAGATTTCCGGATAAAATGGCTTCTTTAAAAGCAGCATTTCGAATTTGCATATCATCAGGATGCAGGTGTTTTAATATTTCTTCGTGAGATAAAATAATAGGAACCTTGTAATTGCCCAGAATTTCCAGATATCTTTGAGAATAGTGAAGTTCGCCGGTTTTTACGTTTAAATCCCAGGTTCCTAATTCGCTGGCTTCAACTATAATATTTAAGCGGTCTTCGTTTTGCTCGATTTTTTTTCGGGCATCGACTTTTTCGCTTACTTCTGTTACCGTTACAATAATTCCGGTTATTTCGCCGTCTTCTTCTCTAAGCGGGTAATACAGAAAATCAAAATACCAGATTCCTTGTTTTCCATATCGGTTTAAAGGAACAGGAACTTCATTTCCATGATACGGAATACCGGTTGTTAAAACATTTTTTAATAAAGAATCTACGGTTTCTTTTACTTCTGGAAGAGAATCAAACAAAGGTTTTCCAACAAAACTGTTTTCTTCTTTGTCAACTAATTTTAGATACGCTTCGTTTGCTGATTCTACAATATATTTTGGTCCGCGGAGAATTGTAATTCCCAGAGGTGCTTGTTTTACAGTATCACGGAAACGTTTATCGGCAATTTCAATTTTTTTAGATGCCAGATGCAAATCAGTAACATCAGCTGCGGTGTTCATTACAGCATATACTTTTCCGTTTGTGTCAAACAAAGGCGTAAAACTGTAATTGAAATAAAAAGTTTCTAGTTTATTGTTAATCATTATATCAATCCGGGCATTTTTGTTGTGAAAAGATTTCCCGGTATTTAAAACACTTTCAACCTGTTCAAAAACCGATTGATTATTAAGTTCTGGCAGAATTTCTCTGTATGATTTTCCAATAACATCCGGACCTTTTCCCCAGACTTTTATGATAGAATCGTTGGCAAGTTCGATACGCATTTCTCTGCCAACATAAACTCCAATAGGAAAAGGAGCATTTTCTACAAGCTGTCTGATTTTTTGTTCACTTTGCTGTAATTTCGATCGGGCTTCAACCTGATCTGTAACTTCTATTGCAATGGCGACAACACCCGAAATACTTCCGTTACATTCAGTTAAGGCTTCATAAATAAAATTAACATAAGTATGTTCTGTTTTTCCATCTCGCGAAAGTTCAACCAAACGTTCATTGGCAATAAACTTTTTTCCGGTTGTGTAAACGTTTTGAATAAGCTCTTCTAATCCCTGATCTTTAATTTCGGGCAGAACTTCAAAAATCGATTTGTTGAGTACTTTTTCTGAAGTGGTTCCCCAGAGCTGTATCATTTTTTCGTTGGCAATTTCTACAATATGATTTTTTCCTCTAAAAATACACATTGCCAATGGCGCCTGCATGATGTTGTTTGTAAAACGCTCATTTTTTTCTTTTAAAAGATCAGCAGCTTTTTTCTTTGCAGTAGTTTCAATTACGATTACTAAAATACCGCCTACTTTGCCATTTTCTATTCGTATTGGTGAATAAGAAAAATCAAAATAACAGGTTTCAACAATGCCATTTCTGTTTAGCGGAACTACAAAATCTGGAAAACTGATTGATTTTCCGCTCATTATTTCCTCAAACATAGGACTTGTAATATGCCAGATTTCAGAAAATGTTTTTTCCGGAGAACTTCCTAAAGCATCAGGATGTTTATCTGAACCAATAATTTTACGAAAAGCATCATTGTATAACTGCGTAAATTCATTTCCCCACGCAATATACATTCCAAACGGGTTATTGAGCATTACCGAAGTTATGGTACGCAGACTTTGAGGCCAGTTTTCAGGATCACCTATGGGAGTTTTATTCCAGTCTTTGGAGCGTATTAATTCGCCCATTTCTCCGCCATCGGCTAAAAAATAATGTTCCTTATTGGCGTGGCTCATTACAAAAGGATTTAGGGTTGAATTATAAAATGTGCTCGTGCAGGTTTTTTGAAATTATTTTCGGAGGCAGTAATAAGGGCATTTTCTATAACCGATTTTAATTTTGAAAAATCGCCGGGTTTGCGAATGTAATATGTAGCATCTTTATCGTACATAACGTCTACAATTTCGCTGTCGAGAGAAGTCGAAAAAATTACTATCGGAAAATCTTTTAGTTTTTCAATCTGTCTAATTTCTGTAAGACATTCTGAACCGTTTTTTCTAGGCATATTCAAATCTAAAAAAAGAATATCAGGTAAATCATTTCCAGATTTATCTGCCAGAAAGTCCATTAATTGAACTCCGTCATTTACAGTTACAAGAGTTGTGGCAAGCGATAATTCATCTAAAGCTTCTTCAAAAAAAGAGCAGTCGTCCTCGTCGTCATCAGCTAGTAAAATGTTGTAAATCTGTTTGTTCATTCAGTATAAAATATTTTGGGTATTATGCTTAGATTTAAAAGAATAAAGCGAAAATGAGTTGTTTTCTTGCTAAGATAAAATTAATTTCCGCAGTATAATTAAATAAATACCTATAAAATTAACGTATTTAATCGATAATTTAAAAACATTAAGTCGAATAGTTTTATTTATGGATTTTTTGTAAGTAAAGTTTTTACTTTTTCTAAAAATAAAAAAACAAGATCATTTCTTTGAAATAGAGATACAATTTTCGATTCAATTTTGCGTTTTTATACTTTAAGGCATCACTTCGCCGCAGCAAAAATCCCTTATTTTACTACTGTTTACACACTAAAAACTGTATAAACATTCTACAAAGTGTAAAATTTTTACACACATTAAATCTGTGTTTAAAACGTAAAACGCTTAAAGTCAGTTTAAAACCTAAATGGCACGTCGCTTGCAAATTGGGAAAGTGTCACTCTTTAACTTTTAATTGTTTACTAAACAAAATACAAAAGAAAGAGAGCATTTGATAAAAGCCATTTTAGAGAATTAAAACAAACAGGACATGGAAAGCGAAACAATTATCTCGAAACAATTTTACACTGGCAGCAACAGCGCCGATGTACAAATAAGCCCTTCTATTTTTAAAATAAACAACAACTCAACCAAAAAACATATTGAAAGACCAAAAAGCGTTTTCGGATTTATGATCCTTGCTGGTACATTTTTGTTACTGCTGGCCGGAGCTTTTTTCGTTTTTCAATTTCAGCCGGATTTTGATCAGCTTCATTTAGAAAGATTAAATTCTACAGGCGGAATTATTTTTCTTGCCGTAACGGTAGCATTATTCCTTTTTAAAGGCGGTATGTTTCTTTACAATTTATACCTTTATTTTAAATACAAACCAATTGAATCAGTTTCTGATGAATTACTGCCAACTTGTACCGTGATTGTTCCGGCTTACAACGAAGGAAAATTGGTTTACGAAACTTTAATGAGTTTGGCAGAAAGTGATTTTCCAGCACACAAATTAGAGCTTTTAGCTATTGATGATGGAAGTAAAGATGATACATGGTACTGGATTCAGCAGGCTAAAATTAAATTGGGAGATCGTGTTTCAATTTTTCAACAGCCTCAAAATAAAGGAAAACGTCACGCATTATACCGTGGATTTAACTTAGGTAAAGGAGAAATTTTTGTAACGGTTGATAGTGATTCAATTGTGAAAAAAGATACTTTAAGAAACTTAGTAAGCCCGTTTGTTGTTGACGAAAAATGCGGCGCTGTTGCAGGAAATGTTCAGGTTTTGAACAACGAAAAAGCAATTCTGCCAAAAATGTTAAACGTAAGTTTTGTAATGAGTTTTGAGTTCATGCGTTCTGCAGAAAGTTCATTAGGTTCTGTACTTTGTACTCCGGGAGCTTTGGCAGCTTACAGAAGAAATGCTGTTTTTGCCTGCCTGCCGGAATGGATCGACCAGACTTTTATGGGACAGCCGTCTGATATTGGTGAAGACCGTGCGATGACAAATATGATCTTAAAACAAGGACATCATGTACTGTTTCAGCGTAATGCTTATGTTTTAACAAACGTTCCTGAAAACTACAAAGGTCTTTACAAAATGTTCATTAGATGGGGAAGAAGTAATGTTCGTGAAAACATTATGATGGCAAAATACGTTTGGAAAGATTTTAGAAAAGAATCTAAAGTTGGAGCAAGATTATTGTTTACAGAACAATCTATCAGAATCATCATGACATATCCGTTCTTTATTTTTATGTTCTATTTTATTGCAACGCATCCATTATTATTTATCAGTTCAGCGTTATTAGGAATATTAATTGTATCAAGCTTTACAGTATTGTTTTATGCAAAAAGATATTCTTTTACAGAAGCATTCTGGGCATATTCATATAGTGTTTTCTACACATTCGGATTGTTTTGGATCGCTCCGTATTCAATCATTACAGCTCATAAAAGAGGCTGGCTGACTAGAGGTTAAGAAATTTCCACAACTACTATTTTATATTTAATCCTGAAAAACTCCTGTTCCACTAAGCAGGAGTTTTTTTTATGCTTTTATTGCAGTGAGGCTATTACGTTTTCTCTAACTCCGGTTTTTAAATCAATTACTTCAAATCTTTTGGTAGATGAAAATGATCCTACATCGCTGTCGCTGTTGATTAAAATAGCACCAACCAAAATAATATATTTACAATTGTATCTTGTAGAAGCAATAAGTTCCTGAATTCGTTTGTCGATAGCTTCATAAATTACCTCTGTTGCTTCATATAAAGGAATTTCAGAATTTAAAATCTTATCTTTTTGATTATAAAGAATTTGTTCAATTATATTCATTTGATAATCAAGTTCAGTAATATTATTTGACTGAATAGCATTATGCGTCAGTTTGTTCAATGCTCCTTTAGCGGCTCCGCAGCAAAGCGAATTATTGTTTTGTCCAAAACGATTAATTTCTCCCACTATACCTTCTTTTGAAATACCAATATGAGGCCCGTAATAAATAAATACGGCGCCATCATCGGGTACATGGCTGGCAAAAGCGGCCATACCTGTTAAACCAGTAAAAGGAAATCCGTCTAATCCTCCCATTTTAAACGGACCTAAAAATTCCAGAGCTCTTGCAGGATATTGAATACTATTAACATCATCACTGCAAATACTGTCTGCCAATATTATCTGTGATGGTTCTAAATCTAATTTGTCTTCAACATAATCAATTATCTTATTTATGTAATCAATCGTAGTTAAGGCATTTGGATAATATTGACGGATGATGTCAAGTTTCTCTCTTTTTTTCATGTATCAAAAATTTATGCAAAGTTTTTATAATTATCTGTTGATAATGAGTGTTTTATGGGGTAGAATTCTTAAAAATGAATAGTATTAAAATCTATTTTAGAAGTTGTAAGCGGGCAAAAGTAGGTTTTTTTTTACGACAAAGTCATTTTTTTCGTACAATAAAAGAGGATTTTTTTTCAAAATAAAAAAACATATTAAAATTACAGAAAAAGGATACAAAAGTCGTGATTTGTGAAAGCAAAACAGTTGAGCTCTTTCATAATTTTGTTTCTGGTTTTTAAAAGGAAACTATTTAAAAGAATGAAACGATTACTGTATATAACTTGTTTTTTATTATTGGTGTTTTTTGCTGCTGCAAAAAATGTCCAAAAAGGTTATATACACAACAATCAGCATTTATCCGGCAGTCATATTTTGGGTAATGATCAGTCTGTATCTCAAAATGATTCAGCTGTTTTTGCTGATATTAACGATGATTCTTATTCTGAAGATATTGAAGATATTGATTTGGGCGATTATGGTTTTGATCATTTCGCCTTTCTAGATTCTAATGCAGTATTTAGTTTTATCTTCAGCCAGCAGTCTTATAAGTCAGCTTTGTATGCAAATGGTTCTCACCAAATAGTGCATGCAGTAACAATTCCCCTTTACATTTTATTTCATTCCATGATTATTCCTTCGGCGAATTAAATCTGGTTTTACTATTACTTCTTTTTTTTAGGAAATCATTTCAATTAGACAGATTATGATCTCATAATCATATTCTTCTGTTGTATTTCTTTCAAAATCGTATAGTCTATTTTTTCTCAGCATTGACAATTTTAGTGCTGTTAATGGGACTCTATTTTTAAAAATTGTTAAACATTTTAAATTTTAAACACTATGCATCTTACACCAAGAGAGAGTGAAAAACTGCTATTGCATCTAGCCGGAGAGTTAGCGGCAAAAAGAAAGGCAAGAGGTCTTAAATTAAATTACCCAGAAACGATTGCTTATATCAGCAGTCATTTACTGGAAGCAGCAAGAGATGGAAAATCAGTAGCAGAACTGATGAATTATGGAGCTACCCTGCTGACCAGAGATGATGTTATGGAAGGTATTGCTGAGATGATACATGATGTTCAAATCGAGGCAACATTTCCTGACGGAACTAAATTAGTTACAGTTCACAGTCCTATTCGTTAAACTCAAAAAATTAAAATTATGATTCCGGGAGAATATTTTATCAGTAAGGGAGACATTGAGTGTAATGTTGACCGAAAAACAACTAAAATAAAAGTAATCAACACAGGTGACCGTCCAATACAAGTAGGATCTCACTGCCATTTTTTTGAAATCAATCGTATGATGAGTTTCGACCGCAGTGAAGCTTTTGGAATGCGTCTTAACATTGCCGCTGGAACAGCAGTTCGTTTTGAACCCGGCGAAGAAAAAGAAGTAGAATTAGTTGCATTTAGTGGAGCAAGACGTGCATTTGGTATCAACAATATCGTGAACGGAGATACTACACTAGAAATAAACAAACAACATAGTTTGGCAAAACTGAAAACTGAAAACTTTAAAAATAAATAATTATGAGCCTGAAAATAAATAAGCTGAAATATGCCAGCATGTATGGTCCTACAAAAGGAGATAAAATTAGACTGGCCGACACAGATATCATTGTTGAGATAGAAAAAGATTTTACCGTTTATGGTGATGAAAATAAATTTGGCGGGGGAAAAACAATCAGAGACGGTATGGCTCAGTCTAGTACTGCTACGCGCGATCAGGGAGTTTTGGATCTTGTAATTACCAATGCTACTATTATCGACCACTGGGGTATTGTAAAAGCAGATATTGGTATTAAAGATGGTAAAATAGCAGGAATTGGTAAAGCCGGTAATCCAGATACAATGGATGGTGTTGAACCTCATATGATTATAGGTGCGAGTACAGAAGCTCACGGCGGTGAAAATTTAATTGTTACCGCTGGTGGAATTGATACCCATATTCACTTTATCAGCCCTCAGCAAATTGAAACTGCTTTATATAGTGGTGTAACCACAATGATTGGCGGTGGTACTGGACCTGCTGATGGTACAAATGCTACTACTATTACACCTGGTAAATGGTATATTGAAAAAATGCTGCAAGCTGCAGAAGCATTCCCTATGAATCTTGGATTTTTTGGAAAAGGAAACTGTTCAACCGAAGCACCATTGGATGAGCAGATTGAGGCTGGTGCTTTAGGTTTAAAAATCCATGAGGATTGGGGTGCTTCGCCTGCAGTAATTGATGCTTCATTAAAAGTTGCTGATAAATATGATGTTCAGGTGGCAATCCATACTGATACTCTTAACGAAGCAGGTTTCCTCGAAGATACAATGAATGCAATTAACGGACGTGTGATTCATACTTTTCATACAGAAGGTGCTGGAGGAGGTCACGCTCCGGATATTATTAAAGCTGCAATGTATCCTAATGTATTGCCGGCTTCAACAAATCCAACTCGTCCTTATACTGTAAATACAATCGACGAACACTTAGATATGTTGATGGTATGCCATCACTTAAGCAAAAATATTCCTGAAGACGTTTCATTTGCAGATTCTCGTATTCGTCCGGAAACCATTGCAGCTGAAGATATCCTGCATGATATGGGAGTGTTTAGTATCATGAGTTCTGACTCACAAGCTATGGGACGTGTAGGAGAGGTGGTTACCCGTACTTGGCAGACTGCTGATAAAATGAGAAAACAACGTGGTGACCTTGCAGAAGATAAAGGAAACAAAAATGACAATTTCCGTGCAAAACGTTACGTGGCTAAATATACAATTAACCCTGCTATTGCACATGGTATTTCACAGTATGTAGGATCTATTGAGGTAGGAAAAATGGCAGACCTTGTATTATGGAAACCAATGCTGTTTGGTACAAAACCTGAAATTATTATTAAAGGAGGGATGATTATTGCAGCTCGTATGGGAGATCCAAATGCTTCTATACCTACGCCGCAGCCAGTTCTTTATCGTAATATGTTTGGAGCTTTTGGAAAAGCACTGTCTAAAACATGTGCCACTTTTGTTTCTCAGGCTTCTATTAAAAACAATATTGCAGAAGAGTATGGATTAGAAAAAATGATTTTACCAGTAACAGGCTGTAGAAACATTTCAAAAAAACATCTGATCCATAATGATAAAACACCTGAAATTACTGTGAATCCGGAAAATTATGAAGTACGTGTTGATGGTGAGAAAATCATCTGCGAACCAGCAACAGATCTTCCAATGGCACAGCGCTATTTCTTATTTTAATTATTAGAGTTTAAAATAGCGGTTCAGCCTAAAAAAGAAAGAAACGCTGCTGGTTAATCCGGCAGCAGTTTCTATCTAATTGAACCTTTAGAATGATATGAAAAAGAAACAAGGCATACTTGAAAAATGTATGATTTAAAATAGAAGATATGATTATAAATGAAATTGAAGGAAGCCTTAGGGAATTTGATATCACAAACCGTGTTGTAGATTATCTGGAAATAGAATGGTTTGAATCTACTAAACGAATTCAGCGGAAAAAATCTAAAAACGGACAAGAAGTTGCCATTAAATTTTTGAAAGAAGGACAGCGGTTAAAGCATGAGGATGTAATATATGCAGATGATCAAAAAATAATAGTAGTTGATATTATTCCCTGTGATGCAATTGTGGTAAAACCAAAATCATTGCTTGAAATGGGCAGCGTATGCTACGAGATTGGAAACAAGCATCTTCCAATGTTTATACAAAATGATGAGGTATTGATTCCTTTTGAAGAGCCTATTTTTAAATGGCTTTCGGCGAGTGGTTATCATACAGAAAAAGTCTTTACAAGATTGACGAACATAGTAAACTCTACAGTGCAGCCGCATGGACATTCAGAAAGTAGTTCGCTGTTTTTTAAAATTATGAATATTGCTAAGTAACAAGGGATTTATTTTTAATAAAATATATAATGAAAAATTTTATAGGCAGCTTATTACACTTAAGTGATCCAACATTGCCAATTGGAGGTTACACACATTCAAACGGACTGGAAACTTATGTACAGCAGGGATTAGTAAAAGATAGTGAATCTGCCATGTTATTTGTTCGCAATATGCTTACAAACAATTTATTATACAATGATGCGGCATTTGTAAAACTCGCTTATGAAGCGGCACAGTCTAAAAATAGCAGTGCATTGTTTTTACTTGATGATGAATGCGCGGCATTAAAAACTGCCCGTGAAATTAGACAGGCAAGCCAAAAACTAGGAGTAAGACTTATCAAAATCTTTAAACGCCAGGTTGCAGATGAGATAATTAACGAATACGAAAAAGCAATTTTTGATAAAAAATCCGAAGGACATTATTCTATCGTTTTTGGAATTTATGCAAGCTTATTAAATATTCCGTTGTATGAAGCTCTTTTTGCATTCTTATATAATGCAGCTGTTGGAATGGTAACCAATGCCGTAAAGCTTGTTCCGTTAGGACAGCTGGATGGACAAGATATACTGCATGATATGCAGGAAGTAATTGAGACTGTTGCCGGAAAGACGATTGAGCTTGATCGAAATCATGTGGGGTTATGCAATATTGGTCTGGATGTAAGATGTATGCAGCACGAGCAATTGTATTCAAGATTATATATGTCTTAAAAAAACAATAAACAATAAAATAGTAACCAAGAGTAAAAAAACTCAGTGTTACAATTAAAAAATTAGAAAAAATGAAAGAAAGAAATTATATCAAAATTGGAATAGCCGGACCAGTTGGTTCAGGAAAAACGGCTTTAATTGAACGTTTATCTCGCAAATTGATGAACGAATACAGCATTGGAGTAATCACAAACGATATTTATACAAAAGAAGATGCTGAATTCCTTACTAAAAACAGTATGCTTCCTAAAGAACGTATCATTGGTGTAGAAACAGGAGGATGCCCGCACACTGCCATTCGTGAAGATGCAAGTATGAATCTGGAAGCAGTAGAAGAAATGGCTTCACGCTTTCCTGAAATTGAAATTATATTAATTGAAAGCGGCGGTGATAACCTGTCGGCTACTTTTAGTCCTGACCTGGCAGATATAAGCATATTTGTAATTGATGTTGCCGAAGGAGATAAAATTCCACGTAAAGGGGGACCTGGAATTACAAGATCAGATTTACTTGTAATTAATAAAATTGACCTTGCTCCTTATGTAAATGCAGATCTTGGAGTTATGGAACGTGACGCCAGAAAAATGCGAAACGGACAGCCTTTTGTTTTTACAAATCTTATGAGTCTTCAAGGACTTGATGTTGTTATAGGCTGGATTAAAAAATATGCCTTACTGGAAAATATAGAAGAACCGCAGCTGGTTCGATAATTCTATTTAGTGTACAACATTCAACTATTTTAAATGATCAATAAACTAAATATTGTTAGTGGATTTAAAGAAGGACGTTCTTATCTAAAAGATGCCTTCTTTACCCGCCCTTTTCGCATAGCAGATATAAAAGAAGACAAAACAGATCCTTTTCTTTATCTAATGCTGATGAGCTCTTCTCCCGGAATACTCGATAATGATCATTATGATATAAACATTCAAATCGAATCTGAAAGCCGTTTAATGCTAGAGTCTCAATCGTATCAAAGATTGTTTAATATGCAGAACGGTGCTGTACAGCAAATGAATGTTTCATTAGCAGACAAAAGTACTTTTAGTTATGTGCAGCATCCCATTGTACCTCACGAGCAGTCTATTTTTAAAGCACACAATGTCTTTAATCTTACAGGCAATTGCAGTCTGACTGTGGGAGAGATCATTACTTGCGGCCGAAAACATTCTGGAGAAGTATTTCTTTTTTCAAAATTCCAAAATCTAACCGAAGTATTCCATAATGGAAAATTAGTAGTAAAAGACAATGTGCTTTTGCAGCCACTTTTGGCAGATGTTGAAACTGTAGGACAGATGGAAGGTTTTACACATCAGGCAACTCTAATGTATATCAATACTGGAATTGAGGATGTTGAATCGTGTATTGAATTGGCTTATGCCGAACTGCAGTCTGAAGAAAATATTGCTTTTGGAGTTTCCAAACCTTTTGCAAATGGCATGATAGTACGTGTTTTGGGCAATGGCGGAGAACAGCTTTATAATGCATTTCGTAAAATACAGCGTAAACTTTGGATTGCAGAAGAGAAAATGAATATTAAAAGTCAGGTGACTGATCTTGCTGAAAATTATATCTAATGGATACTACATTAACTACGCTGGTATTATCAGCTATTACAATAAGCTGTCTGCACACAGCATCAGGGCCGGATCATTATCTGCCATTCATTGTATTATCAAGATCCAGAAAATGGTCCATAACAAAAACGGTCTGGCTTACTATTGTCTGCGGTCTTGGACACATATTAAGTTCTGTTGTACTGGGACTTATTGGGGTTGTGGTAGGCTGGCAGTTATCAAAACTGTCTATGTTTCAGGATGTGAGAGGAAATGTTTCGGGCTGGTGTTTACTGCTGTTTGGTCTTGTTTATTTTATCTGGGGATTAAGAAGTGCTTATCTAAACAAACCCCACAAACATTTTGAGGTATATAATGATGAGGATATATATGTATATGAACATCGCCATGGCGAAGTAGTTGCTCCTCAAAGCCGAATCAAAATTACACCCTGGATTTTGTTTGTTATTTTCGTTATGGGACCCAGTGAACCTCTTGTACCGTTATTATTTTATTCGGGAGTGCGCCGATCTTCAATAGAAGTAATCATTTTAATTGTTGTTTTTGCAGTCTTTACAGTTCTTACCATGCTTATTATGGTGCTGATAGGGTGTTATGGTTACTCTTTTTTCAAAACAGACAAACTAGAGCGTTATGTGCATGCAATTGGCGGCGGAGTCGTGACAATATGCGGTATTGGAATGGTATTTCTAGGATGGTAAAATTTTAAAATTATGAAATCAAAAATTAGTCTTTATAGTAAAACAATTTTGACCAGTATAGGTCAAATCATGCTGCAGGAAAATCCGTGGACAGGATTACTTTTTCTAGCCGGTATATTTTATGGATCTGTGGTAATGGGAATTGCGGCAATTTTATCTGCAGTAACAGCATTAATTACAGCTTTGTTATTAAAATTTGATAAAAATGAGACAGAGCAGGGGCTTTATGGTTTTAGTGCCACCCTTGTAGGAGTTGCGTTAACCTTCTTTTTTAAACCAGAACTTGTAATATGGATTGCTATTATTGCAGGATCTTCATTAGCGGCTATTTTACAGCATGTTTTTATAAAAAGAAAAATACCAGTATTTACATTGCCATTCATAATTATTACCTGGATTGGGTTGTATATTTTTCACAATGTGTTTATTATTGGGGGACCTGTATCAGGATCAGAACTTTTAAATGATCAAAACGAACTGGCTACAGTGGCCCATGGCTTTGGAGAAGTAATTTTTCAAGGCAGTATTCTTGCCGGAGTTATCTTTATTTTGGCAGTATTTATTAATAATCCTGTAGCGGCTTTGTATGCTATAGCATCAGGAGTATTGAGTGCTTACATATCGCTTCAGTTTTCAGAACCGCAAACTGATATACACATGGGATTGTTTAGTTTCAATGCGGTGCTTTGTGCCATAACTTTCTCAGGAACCCGCGTTAGAGACGGAATTTATGTACTGTTTTCAATTTTGGTTTCAACCTTATTCGATATTTATATGGTAAAAATGGGATGGGCTCCTCTTACTTTTCCTTTCGTAGCCTCCAGCTGGATTACCCTTTTACTTAAAAAAAGTGTTCCTGTAAAATATAGATAATTGAAAAATCTTCAAATTAAATAATCAAATTAAAATGAAAAAATATGCCTTATTAAGCACATTGTTTTTTGCAGTGTGCTATTCAGCCTGCGCTCAGGTTTCGTTTGAATCTAAAGCAACGGCAGGAGATAAACCACTTTATGAAATGGAATTTTCGCCTCGTTTAAAATTAAACGGTTATGTGAATTTAGGCGGAAATGATGCCAGCGCCTCACAATCATTAAACTTAAATTCAGCAGATCCGTACAATTCACTGAAAGACAAAAATGCTGACGCCAATATGTACCAAACACAGCTGGCTTGGAAAACTACTTATAACGGTTTTGAAAAAGGACCATTAGAAACCTATATTGAAGGGCAATGGTGGGGAGGACCTGGATCTGGAGGAAATCTGCAATTGAGAGTAGCCTATGTAGATTATAACCATTGGCATGTTGGTCAGGATTGGAGTTTCTTTGGAGGAGGAGTTCCTACATGGTACAATACCTTAGATTGGGAAGGGCCTAATTCAGGAACTTGGGCAAGACACCTTCAGGTTAAATACTACAATAATTTTGGGAAAGATAAATTATGGAGATTTGAAGGAGGAATGGAAACATCGGCACAATACCTAAAAGTAGCCGGCGGCAATGTTCCCGGACAATTTTCTGTAGACCCAATTGCAGCATTTACTAAATATACTCAGGATGGAAGTTTTATTCGTCTGGCATTAATGGGACGAAGCATTCGTTACACCAAAGAAAATGCAGAAAATGCACTTCAAATGGGATGGGGTATTAATGCTAACTTAAAAAACAAAATCAGTGATAAAAGCTATTTTATGGCTCAGGGACTTGTAGGTTCTGGTATTGCAGGATCGTATACTTTATCCGGAGCATTATTTAGTAATAGCGGCGCTGCGGTTATGTATGATGGTATTTACGATCAAAATGGCAGTTTTAAAACAGTTCCAGTCTATGGAGGTTCTGCGGGAATTGAATATTTCTTTGGAACAAAAAAGAATCTGCATTCTAATCTAGTACTTGGATATACTAATATGGCGTATCATGCATCACCTCTTTCATTAGTTCAGAATAAAGTAATTAATGATAATGCTGCTGGTGATTTTTTAAACAAGAATAACGAATCTACAACACATACGGCTTTGACTTACGGCTCTATAAACTTAATGTATGATATTACAAAAATATTTACAATGGGTATTGAGTATGATGGCGGAGCCAAACAAATTAGCAATTCAACTTCTCAAAGTTCTATGGTCAATCGTATAGCAGCGGGAATAAAAGTTGGTTTTTAAAAATAAAACACAGTTGTTTCATCAAAATGAAAAAAAGTAAAAGAGATTACATGAAGAAGAATTTCATTTTTATATTTCTATTTTTAATTACATCATTGCCGCTTTTTGCGCAAAAAATGGTTAGCGGTATTGTTACTGATGAAGATGGATTACCAGTTAATGCAATAATTAGCAGCAAAGACAATTCCAGTCAGACCAATACAAAGAAAAACGGCAGTTTTACAATAAGTTTAAAAAAACTGCCGGATACGCTGACAATTACCTCTACGGGATTTAAACCACAGTTTTATGCTGTTACAAACGAGAAATATTTAAACATAGTTTTAATATCACATATAGGCACACTGGATGAGGTAGTTATAAAATCGAAAAAAATCGATAAACAACTTATAAAAATAGACTTAGAAAAAACGCCCGTAAATACAGCCCAGGACCTGCTTCGTAAAGTGCCCGGTCTGTTTATTGCACAACATGCCGGAGGAGGAAAAGCCGAACAGATATTTCTGCGCGGGTTTGATAATGACCATGGAACGGATATTGCGATTAGTGCTGATGATATGCCTGTAAATATGCCTTCCCATGCACATGGACAGGGGTATTCTGACTTACACTTTTTAATTCCGGAGACCATTCAAAACATCGATTTTGGAAAAGGATCCTACTATGCAGATAAAGGCGATTTTAATACCTCAGGTTATGTAAACTTTCACACCTACGACTCTATAAGTCAGAGTTACGTGAAAGCCGAAGCAGGAAATTTTAATACCATGAGAATAATGGGAATGGCGGATTTGCTTAAAGGTAATTCTTTACAGCAGAACGCTTTTATTGCCGGAGAATACAATTATACTGATGGACCATTTGATGTAAAACAAGATTTTAAAAGATTTAATTTATTTGGAAAATACAATCAAAAAATTGGTTCACAAGGAGAATTGAGACTAGAAGCTTCTTGCTTTAATTCCAGCTGGAATGCTTCTGGTCAAATTCCTGAAAGAGCTGTTGCAGAAGGTCTTGTGGGCAGATTTGGTTCTATCGATCCTACAGAAGGAGGAAACACGCACAGAACAAATCTTTTGGCTTCATACACGTACAAAGCCAGCGAAAATCAGACATTTAAAACTACTTTTTATTACATCAATTATTTATTCAATTTATATTCAAATTTCACTTTTTACCTCGTACATCCAGATGCAGGAGACGAAATAAATCAATATGATAACAGAGCGGTATACGGAATGAATACTATTTATACCAATTATTTTACATTTGATCGTTTTCATCTCAACCTGAATGCAGGATTTGGAGGAAGATTTGATGATATAAAAGACTTAGAACTAAGTTATGTTACGGCAAGATATACACTTAATGAACGTCTTGCCTGGGGAGCTGCAAAAGAAGCCAATGCTAATTCTTTTATTTCTGCCGATTTGAGTACTGGAAAATGGAGATTAAACGCAGGTTTACGTGCTGATTGGTTTTATTTTAATTATTACGATAAATTACAGCCGGATTACGCCGCTTCTTCCTATAACAAAGCTCGAATCAGTCCTAAACTTAGTCTTTTTTATAATGCGTCAGATCAGCTTACATTGTATGTTAAATCTGGTTTAGGATTTCATTCAAATGATGTACGCGATGTAGTATTACAGCAAGGAACCAATATACTTCCTTATTCATTTGGAGTAGATGTTGGATGTATTTTAAAACCAGCCAAAGGTTTAGTTTTACAGCCCATTTTATGGAATAGTTATTTAAATCATGAATTTGTCTGGAATGGCGATAGTTACGGAACCAGCGATGCAGGAGCAACCAGAAGATATGGGGTAGATATTTCTACGCGTTATCAAATTCTTCCTTTTCTCTATCTCGATAATGATATTAATTGGGCTGTGCCTCGTGTTGTAGGCGCGCCTAAAGGAGATAATTATGTTGAACTCGCACCTACATTAACCAGTACAGGCGGACTTGGTTTTCAGTTTCAAAATGGTTTTTATGCTAATTTACGTTATCGTTACATGCACGATCGTCCTGCTGTACAAGATGCCAGCATTGTCGCACAAGGATATTTTGTTAACGATTTAATCTCAGGATATCAGGCAAAAAAATGGGGAATAAATCTACAGATACAAAATCTGTTTAATACAAAATGGAACGAAGCAATGTTCGCTCAGGAGACAAGATTAAAAGGAGAATCGGCTAGTGTAGAAGAATTGACATTTACGCCAGGAATGCCATTTATGGTTAAAATAGGACTCACTTACAAGATCTAAATTTTTAGAAAAAAAGATAAAGGGAATTCTACCAATCGAGCCGAATTCCCTTTTTTTATCTATGTTAACTAGTATTGATTTAATACCTGCAAACGAAATTCTGATGGAGAGAGATGAGTTACTTTTTTAAAAACTCTTGAAAAATGAGATAGAGAATGAAAATTAAGTTCATAAGCTACATCTGCAATTTCGCGTCCTAAATCACGAAGCAGAATTTGACTGTGCTGCACGCATATTTCATTAATCCATTGTTTAGGAGGTTTTCCGGTTGCTTTCTTGATACACTTGTTTAGATAAGTTTCGGAAATATTCAGCTGCTGGGCATAAAAAATAACATTTTTATGTTCCTTATGCTCCTGTTGCAGTTTCTCTCTAAATTTATAAGTGATATAAAGTTCTCTGGCCATAGATAATAATGGTTTATGAGAAGTCTGTCTGCTGATTTTAAGCATAATTGCCTTAAAAAAAGTCAGACATATTTCCTCCTGTACATAATCTGTATGAAGTTCAGCATCCAGAAGTTCAAAAGTCTTGACCATGCAGTTGTAAGCACTCTCCTGAAGCAGAATAACAGGATCTGAAGTAAGAAAAATTTGGTCCTGCCTGCTTAAAGAAATAGAAGATAAAATATCATTTTCATAAATCAGATAAAAACCTTTTACATCGGGAGACAATTCATGAGTTCTCGTAATACTGCCTTGTTTAATGTTTAATATTTGTCCAGGACCTATTAAGTGATTTTCTGATTCTAACTGCTGTTTTACATAACCTTCAGAAACAAATAATAAAAAATTAAAAGAGGTTCTGTAAGGAGCAACCGGTATTACAATTTGTTTAAGATACTCTTCTATTTTATACAATTGAAGCTGCGATTTATCTTGTAAAGTAACACTGTTTATACATGGCAAAAACTGTAACTTGTACTCATAAGCACTAAGAATTTGAATAGGTTTTTCCATTTTATGACTATACTGTATTAATTGTATTTTTAGTGAAAAATTTCAATGTAAAACTAATACAAAAATGAAGTCATTAAACAGCTGTCCTTATATTTTACAAGTATTTTCTCTCTTTTAAGACCTGTAGCGAATAATTTGAACTTAATTTGACATAAATAAATCTTCTAGGGGCTGTTTTTAGTCTCTTTCAGCTTCAATTTTTAACTAAATGTTAGGAAATTTAAGACTTTAAGAGGTGTTTTTGGGTAAATTCAAACCAAAAGAAAAAGGAAAAACGTCGGATAGTCTTTCCTTTTTCTGATAAGTTTTGATAAAAAACAGTTTTTATAAGCTGACTGATTTTTTGACTTTGCTCCCTTTTTCCCAGAAAAAGACTGAAAATGCATTTACAAGAGCCAGAATCCATAAAACGGGACTGGTAAAAAAACTTTCGTAACTTCTTCCGTTTGGAATTTCTACAAAAGGAACTGTAATAATTACATCCAGAAATAAAGCAGTAAGTGACATTATAATGCCAAGCTGCAAACCGCTCATATTGTAATTTTTCGAATAATAAAACTTCGCAGAACCAATGGCGAAAAATACAATCCAAATTGTGACCATAAACGACTGCCAGAAAAAAGAATCTTTTACAAATAGAATTTGTTCTAAAACATAAAAAGACAAACTAACCGCAATCCAAACCAAAATACCTGAAAAAATGGCTCTGATGTATTTCATCTTTTTTAATTTTCAGGATTCCAGATTCCGGTTTTGGCTGTTTCTTTCGCGTAAGCGCTAAAATCTTTTGCCTTTCTTCCCAAAACTTTTTCAATGTCTGAAGTAACGCTCGAATTTCTTCCGTCCAAAACCTGTTCAAAAAGATAATTTACCAGCCAGATATGATCGTCAGGAATTTGATATTCTTTCAGCATCTGTGTGTATTCTTCTAAACTTAAACCCTGAAAACTAATATTTCTGCCGCTGGCATTCGCAATTTCATTTACTGCCTCTTTAAAAGTTAACAATCTTGGCCCAGTCAATTCATACGTTTTTCCGTTATGATTTTCGTCTAAAAGAGCTTCTGTAACAACATCGGCAATATCATCCGCATCTGTAAAAGGTTCAAGTGCTTCGGCTCTTGGCAAAGCAACGATTCCGTAAAGAATTGGATCTAAGAAAAAGCTTTCGCTGAAATTCTGATTAAACCAGCTCGCACGGACAATCGTCCAGTTTTTGGCATTTTTCTTTACGATTTCCTCGCAAACCTGAGCTTCTTTTTCGCCTCTGCCCGAAAGTAAAACGATTTTTTCTACTCTTGATTTTACTGCAATTTTTGTGAAATTTTCTATAGCTTCTGCAGCAAAAGGAACGGCAAGATCGGGCTGAAAAGTTATATAAACCGTATCAATATCTTTTACAATATTTTCCCAAGTTTCAGGATTTTCCCAGTCAAACGGAATTTTTTCGTTTCGT
Source organism: Flavobacterium sp. 22659 (assembly GCF_052044235.1). NCBI lineage: Bacteria > Pseudomonadati > Bacteroidota > Flavobacteriia > Flavobacteriales > Flavobacteriaceae > Flavobacterium > Flavobacterium sp. 22659. Next base: position 23,434 of record NZ_JBQEMU010000028.1, on the reverse strand, counting down.
GAACCCAAACGAATTTCAACTTCTGGATTATTTTCTAATCTGGTTACAACTCTGCGTCCTGTTTTTCCATTAGAACCCAGAACTAAAATTTTCTTTTTCATATCAGTAGTTTTTTAATGATGATTACTGATACAAAGTTGTTGAGATTAAAATACAATCATTTGTCGCAAAGGAATTATGATTTGTTTGAAAAGAACTGCTGTTTTACATCGTTGGGACGCATGCCGAATTTTTTATGAAAAGCATTCGAAAAGGAGCTCAAACTTTCGTAACCCACTTCCCAAGCCGATTCCTGAACTGTTTTTTCGCTTTCACGGAGTAGTTCATACGCCTTGTTTAACCGTTCTTCCTGAACAAATTTAAAAACCGGAATCCCAAAAAGTTCCTTGAAATTCTTCTTTAATTTATTGCTGTTGAGTCCAACCATTTGTGATAACTGCGTTATAGACGGAGGGGTCGAATAATTGATAGTAACAATTTCTTTGGCCTGAAAAAGTTTGTTTTTATCAGTTTCAGACAAATCCAGTTTTTTCTCAGAAGCTAAAAGTGCATAGAAATGTGCCAGAAGTTCATTGACCTGACTTTTTAAAAACAACAAACGTGTATTTCCGGTGTAGGTTGTATTGAATATTTTTTGAACCGCCAGCTGCATTTCGAGTGTCATGTAAAACGACGGGCCTTTTACAAAATGTTCTTTTGGATTTAATAATTGCGGTAAATGATTTTCGAAGATCTCTTTTTCGGCTTGCGGTAAAGAATTGAGATTTTTTAGTTTAGTAAAAATACTGATAGACTGCAAAGGTCTGTCGGGTTCAATTTTATGTGAGAATTCGACTTTTTGATTTCCAAAAAAACAAATTGCCAGCCCTGTTGTATTTACCAGATATTTAGTCTGTTTATTGTGTTTAATTTCTAACTCAACATTTCCCGAACCATAAAAAGCAAAACCCAGCGCATCGCCGTCGATTTCACATTTTTGAACAATTGTTTTTGTGGTATTCGAATGCTCGATTAAAACAATACAATCATGTAATTCTAGAATATCTGTCGTCATAATTGAAGTTGAGGTTAGAATAAAACGTTTGAAAAGGTACTATTTATTTTCAAAATTACCTTTTTAATATAAATAAATCGAAATTTATAAGACTTGATACGCTTTGTTATCTATTGATTTTTAAGGATTTATTGAAATAAATTGAAAAAAACTTGCAAATTTAGACCGATCAGTCTAAATTTGCACTTTCAAACTGAATGATCATGAGCAAAGCAGAACGTACGAAACAGTTTATAATTGAAAAAACGGCTCCTATTATTAATAAAAAAGGAATGGCCGGAACTTCTCTTTCTGATATTATGGAAGCTACAAAACTGGCTAAAGGAGGAATTTACGGAAATTTTGAAAACAAAGAAGAAATCTGCAAAGAATCGTTTTTGTATTTAAGATCTCAATTAGCCGGAAAACTAGACCATGCGGTTTCGCAGGGAAAAACAGCAAAAGAAAAACTATTTAATCTTCTGTCAGTTTATGAGGATAAAAATAATATGACCGACGGCTGCCCGATTTTAAATTTTGGAGTAGAAGCAGACGATACAAACCCGTTTATAAAAGAGCAGGTAAAAAAAGCCATTCTTTCTGCACAAAAAAGATTTTCTGATATAGCTGTATCAGGAATCGAAAACAAAGAATTGTCTGCAGAGATCAACCCGGAAAAATTTGGCACAAATGCTTTTACAAGGATTGAAGGCGCTATTTTATGCAGAAAAGTTTTTGATAATAACGATCAGATGAAAATAGTTTTAGAAAGCATTAAAAATGATTTTGAAAGATATGTTATCTAACATATTTTTTTTGAAATATTTTAGACCGATTGGTCTATTTTGTAATAATTAATTTAATAAGAATGAGAAATTTAAAAGAGGATCATAAAGGATTCAGCACCATATTGGCTTTGGCCTTAATTCCGTTATCCGGTTTTGCAACCGATGTTTATCTGCCGTCGCTTCCGGCAATGGCAAAAGATTTAAATGTTTCGGCATCTGCTGTTCAGCTTACATTAGTATTTTTTATGTTCAGCCTCGGCGTAAGCCAGATTTTTATTGGCAGTATATTAGACAGTTTTGGTCGGTTTAAAATCAATATTGCTTCGCTTGCCGTATTTTCAATTGCCAGTTTTGTAATTGCACTTGTTCCGGATATTTATATAATATATGCCATGCGAATTATTCAGGGAATTGCCATTGCATTTATTGTAATTGCAAAACGAGCTTATTTTGTAGATTTATTTAAAGGCGAAAAATTAAAAAGTTACATTAGCCTGTTTTCTATAATCTGGGCTAGTGCGCCTATTATAGCCCCATTTTTAGGCGGTTATTTAGAGCATAGTTTTGGCTGGAAATCCAATTTTTATTTCCTTGGGTTATTATCATTTCTTATTCTGCTTTTAGAACTTCGCTACAGCGGAGAAACTATTAAAGAATTCCATCCGTTTAAATTAAAATCTATTTCAAAAACTTATTCTAATATGCTGCAATCTGCCGATTTTACGCTGGGATTTGTAATTCTGGGAATCACTTTTGCTATAGTAATAATGTTTAATTTATCGAGTCCGTTTATAATAGAACGTATTTTTGGTTTTTCGGCCATAACAACGGGTTATAGTGCTTTATTATCTGGATTATCGGTTATGATTGGCGGTATTACAGCTAAAAATATGCTTCAGAAACCTTTGGCAAAAAAAGTAGGAACCGCCATTACAATACAGCTTATTTTGGTTTTGCTGATGATTTTTACATCTTCTTTAGAAAGTAATATTTATACTCTAGTAATCTTTACTATGGGACTAAATATCTGCGGCGGTTTTATATATAATATTGTTCTTAGTTACTGTTTAAGCCGATTTTCAAAAAATGCCGGAATTGCCAGCGGATTAACTGGCGGAGGAGCCTATATGGTAAGTGCACTCTTCAGCTATAGTTTTGTGAATTTATATACAGTAAAAAGCCAGTTTTTATTAGGATTGGCAAATATTTCCTTAATCGTAATTGTTGGAATTGTTTTTATCGTTTTTAATAAACACAGGATTAAAAATGCTGTTTCGTAATATAAAATTGTAAACGCATAAACCCGACAGGTTTTTAAAACGTGTCTGGTTTATTGCATAATTTATTTTGAAATCGCTTCTACCGATTCACATAAAATAGAAACCGCTTTTTCCATTTCTTGTTTTTCCAAATGCCCAAATCCCAACCTTGTAGCCGTAAGATCTTTGGTTTGGTACAAAATGGTTTTAGGCAGAAACAATCCGTTTGCCGCACATTCTTTTTGAAGCGTTATTAAATTAAATTTATCAAGCCATTCAATCCAAACGGCTAATCCTCTAAGCGGTACTTTAAATTTAATTTTAGAACTTAATTTTTCATTTAATAAGGAAACAAAATAATCCCGACGTTCCTTATAGATTTTTTTGTTCTTTTTCGAAAGTCTGTGCACTTCGCCTTCATTAATCCATTCAGATAAAACCTGCTCTTTAAGAACATCAATTCCGGGTTCGAGAATATTTTGATGTTTTTCCAGTTCCAATATAAATTCAGAAGGCGCGGCCACAAATCCATAACTAAATCCCGATGGAAGCGATCTCCCAAAAGAGCCTATGTAAACTACTTTTTGGTTAGAATCAAATGCCGCTAAAGGCAGAATTGGATTATTATCGTAATGAAAATCAAAATCGTAATCATCTTCTAAAATCACAAATCCGTATTGATTCGCCAATTCCAAAACTTCCATTCGTCTTTTGGCACTTAAAGAAATAGTTGTTGGATAATTATAGTTTGAAGTAAGATATAATACCCTGATTTCTGTTTCTTTACAAATCTCTTTCAATCGGTTTGTATCAATTCCGTCCTGATCAACCGGAATCGTGATAATCTGCGCTCCTGTATTAGTCAAAGTCATATTTGAAATATAATAACCCGGCGATGCCACCACAACTTTATCACCCGGAGAAATAAGCGCTTTCGTAACCAGATACAAACTAATTTCATGACTGCTAGCCGTAAGCAGATTTGAAGTAGAAATACGTAAACCCCTCGTAAGATTTAAGTAATTCGAAAAATGAGTTTTAAAATTTAAGTGCGACTGAATCTGAATCTGTTCATAGGTTTTAGACGTTTTCTGCCTTTTTAATTTTGAAACATACAATCTGGCCAAAATCTCATTTTGAACCAATCTTAAATCAGGCATTCCATCATTAAACTGATACGGAAGAGTACTGGTTTCTGTTGGGTTTTCAAGTATTGTTGATTTTTTAAAAGTAAATCCAATATTATTTTCTGAAGTTTTTGGATTAGAAGGAGCAATAAAATCGTCTTTGCTTTTTTGCTTATGCTGAGACAATATAAATGTCCCTTTGTTTGGCAGAGTTTCAATCCAGCCCTGTGATTCCAGATCCTGAAAAGCTTTAATTAATGTATTTCGGTTTACAGAAAGCTGTCTGCATAATATACGCGTGCCCGGAAGTTTTGTTCCTTCGGGAAGAAATCCGGTTTGTATCGCTTTTATAAATTCAAAAACAATTTGCAGATAGATTGCCGTATTTTCTTTGGGCTTAAGCTCAATGAAGCTTTTAAAAGGAATTTCAACCGGACCACTCATAATTACAAAACTGGTATACTTTATTAGTACGGCAAGATACTACTTTTGCAAAAATTTTAAACCAAAATGAAAAAAATCTATTTTGCAGTCTTTACATTAGTTTGCACAAATTTTTATGCCCAAACCAAAAGGGATTCTATAATAGAAATTGATGAGGTGATTATTAACGAAAACCGTTTAAGCACACCAATTTCTAAACAAAACAGAAACGTATACGTTATCAACAGCGAAACAATAAAAAAATTACCGGGCCGTACTTTACAGGAAGTATTGCAATACGCTAATGGAGTTGATATTAGACAAAGAGGCCCTTTTGGCGGTCAGGCAGATGTAAGTGTCGACGGCGGAAGCTTTGAACAAACTGTAGTTTTATTAAACGGAGCCAAAATTATTGATTCGCAAACGGCTCATAATATGTTAAATCTGCCTCTTCCGGTAGAAGTTATTGAAAGAATTGAAGTTTTGCGTGGTCCGGCTGCCAGAATTTTTGGAATTAACAGTTTAACCGGAGCCATTAATATTATTACTAAAAAACCAACCGATTCAGGTTTTATGGTAAGTACTTATGCAGGTTCTAATTTTGAAAAAGATACAGAAAACACAGGCGATACTTTTTACGGAACCGGTATTCAGGCAGGAGCTGTTTTAGGAAAAGAAAAACAGCAGCATTCGATTTTTGCATCGCACGATAAAAGCAACGGATACCGTTACAATACAGGTTTTGAAAACAATAAATTATTGTATCAGGGAAATGTTCAGATCAATGATTCTAACGAAATTTTAGGCTCGTTTGGTTATGTTAAAAACGGATTTGGTGCCAACGGATTTTACGCTGCACCGGGTGACAGAAATTCTACTGAAATAGTCCAGACTACTTTTGCCAACATTCAGTCGAAACATACTATTACTGACAGATGGAAAATTATGCCGAGAGTTACCTACAGATATAATTACGACGATTACAGGTATTTAGGAAACGGAAATTTAAATGCAGGAAGAAGCCAGCATTATACGAATTCTATTGCAGCAGAATTAAACTCGTCTATTAAAACAGAAAACGGCGAAATTGGTTTTGGTGCCGAATTTAGAAATGAAGATATTCATTCGTCTAATATTGGTGATCACGATCGCGAAAATGTTGGAATTTATGCGGAATACAGAACCTATTTATTTGAAAAATTAAATGTGAATGTAGGGACGTATTTAAACTACAATTCAGATTACAAATGGCAGATTTATCCGGGAATTGATGCAAGCTATGAATTAACGGAGGAATTTAAAATTATTGGAAACATCGGCACAAGCCAAAGAATTCCATCTTTTACAGATTTATATCTAAACCAGCGTCCGGGAAATATTGGAAATCCTGATCTTGATTCTGAAAATGCTTTTCAAAGTGAAGTTGGGTTTAAATTCAACAGAAAGAATTTGAATTTAAATGTGAATTATTTCTACAGAGAAATCAGCAATTATATCGATTGGACCCGTATGACTACAGCGGTGCCATGGCAGAGTCAAAACTACGGCGATTTGATTACAAACGGAATCAATATGCGCGGCAGTTACAGAATTGATTTTTCTGCAGATTCTAAATTAAATTTCACTTTAGGTTATTCGTATTTGGATTCGAAATTTAAAGACACTCGTTCTGAACCATTTTCTAAGTATTTGATTTCTTCTTTAAAACATCAAATTACAAACACAATTGATTTCCAGCATAAAAATTTTTCAGTTTTGTTTGCAACTCGTTTTAATGAAAGAGTAACGGGAGCTTCTTATTGGATTAATGATTTTAGAGTAAGTCAGTCAGTTAAAAAGTTTACATTTTTTGTAGATGCTCAAAACATTTTTAATACCACTTATTTTGAAGTTGGAGCATTTCCGCTGCCGTCAAGATGGTTTAGTGCAGGTGTAAAATTTGTGAGTTTTTAAATTATAAAGGTTAGTTATATAAAAAGGGAAGACGTTTAATGTCTTCCCTTTTTTGTTTACCATAATTTTATTGTGAGAAAAAACGAAATATTCTCGGCTTGAAAACCTTAAACCTTAAATATCAATTTCTTTTTATAGAAAATCCAAAGTATTACCGACCAGAAAACAGCGTATAAAAGCGCATAAGCTAATGATGCATTTAATGGATTTTCAAAACAAGGCGCAATTCCATGTTTGTAAATTAAAGTTAATACACTGATTTCTTCTCCGCCTGTTTCCGGATTTTGAACTTGAATAGAACCAAGAACCCTCGGTATTATTCCCGAAAAGAAAAACACAATCATAGGATTTACTCCCCAGATTAAAAATAGTTTAGCCCATTTTTTATAACCCTGAATGTCGATTATATAGTACAATAAACTTAAACACAAAGTTGCGATTCCGGCAGTGTACAATACATAAGAACTAGTCCAAAGTGATTTATTGATTGGAAAAATGATATTCCAAAGCAAACCTCCAATTAATAAAATAACTCCTGTAACTGCTGTCTTTTTTAGAATTTCAGTTCTGTTTGTTTGTAAGTTCAATAACTGGCCAATATACATTCCAAGAATTCCGGTGCCAATAGCAGGCAGTGTACTTAAAATTCCTTCCGGATCCCAGGTTTTAGAAACGCTCCATAAATGTCCGTTTAGAACCAAGTTATCCAGCCACGCTGCAAGATTAGTTCCTTTATCAAAATTTGCAGGACCAAATCCCGGAACGGGAACAAAAGCCATTAAAAGATAATAAATAACTAAAATTGACGCCACAACCCCAAGCTGTGTTTTTAAATTTGTTTTAAGATATAGAATAGAAGCAAAGAAATAGACGATTGCAATTCGTTGTAAAACGCCCGGTATTCTGGTATCTTCAAAATGTTCCAAACCACTAAACGCTAAAGAAAGCAGTATAATAAAAATTCCAACCGCAAGAATGGTTTTGACTTTCATTGAAAAGTTTCCTAAAAGGGCATAAGCCACTGCAAATGCAATAACCATTCTTACTCCTAATAACGGAATTCCTTCGAGACCAAATAAATGAATTCTGCTGAAAACGCTCAGGAACAATCCTAAACAGAAAATTCGCAGCGAACGAACCAAAATTTTATTAAAAACCGCTCCGTCAAAATATTTTACCGGCATTGCAAATGGTATTGCAGTTCCCATTATAAAAACAAAAAAAGGAAATACTAAATCAGTTGGTGTACAGCCGTGCCATTCGGCGTGCTCTAATGGCGGATATATCGAAGACCAGCTTCCGGGATTATTTACTATCGTCATCAATAAAATAGTAAATCCTCTAAATACATCCAGCGAGGTTAAACGTTCTTTTGTCATTGGGTTAATATTTTAGATGTTAGATTTTTTGAAGAAGAAAGAATAAAGAGGCAAGACTTTTGGCTTGAATTATTTTATTATTGCTTCCTGTATTATTTTTTGAATTTCTTCTCTGATTTTTCCTTTGGCTAATTTATTTTCATCATTAACTACTTCTGGATAGGTTCTGTTGGATAGAAATACATACACAATTTCAGTTTCGGGGTCAACCCAGGCCATGTTTCCGGTAAATCCGGTGTGACCAAAACTAGATTCTGAAACACAGCCGCAGGTTGGTCCGTCTTTACCAATTCTTTTATCAAAACCCAAACCTCTTAAAACGCCTTTGTCTTTGTAATAGCAGGTATTAAAAGCATCGAAAGTCTTCGGTGAAAAATACTGAATACCGCCGTAATTCCCTTTTTGTAAAAACAACTGCATCATTTTAGCAACGTCCATCGCATTAGAAAAAATTCCGGCGTGGCCTGCAACACCGCCTTCCATTGCTGCTGCCATATCATGAACATAACCCTGAATAGTCTGATGTCTAAAATAATTATCGATTTCAGTAGGAGCAATGTTGTTTTTTTCGAATTTATCCAGCGGATTGTAAAGCGTATAATTCATTCCCAGCGTGCTGTAGAAATTCTCTTTGCTTAAATCTTCCAGTTTTTTATGTGTTTTTCTTTCTAAATATTCTTTTAGAATGATGAAGGTAAAATCACTGTATTTGTATTCAATTTTAGGAGATACAGGACTATCGGAAATAATTTTCATAATCGTGTCGTGATAGTCATTTCGAATATAAAGATTGTCAGCTGCTTTTGTGGTAAAGCCATTTTCGGCTGTTTTTCGATAGTATTTTTCAGAAGGATTAGTATTGCTGTCTAATGTTGCTTTGTAAAACGGAATCCATGCCTGAAGTCCTGCGTAATGGTTTAACAGGTCTTTAAAAATGATGTTTTCTTTGTTTGTTTTAGCAAAAAAAGGAACCATATCTTTCAACTTGGTATCGAGCGTCACTTTGTTTTTATCATACAGCTGCATCACATTTGGCAGTGTCGAAATCATTTTTGAGATTGAAGCCACATCATACAAATCAGTATTGGTCACTTTTCTTCCGTTATCGTAGGTTTGAGATCCGTATGATTTCTGGAAAATTACATTTCCTTTTCTGGCAACCAAAACCTGCATTCCCGGTGCCATTTTTCCGTCGATTGCTTTTTGCGCGACAGCATCAATTTTTGAAAGAATGGCAGGATTCATATTGACATTTTCAGGAGCGGTAAAAGCCAGACGATTTAGTTTTTCAGTCGTCAATCCGTCATTTACTTTGAAAGAATTATTAATCGAAACCGGCAGTTTTCCTTTGGCATCTATTGCTCCAAAAAGTAATTCGGCAGAAACAACCTGACTTATATCTGAATTTTGGTAAGAAACCACTAAACCTTCAATATCATCAAAATCAGTGATAGACAATAAAGAATACGGTTTTGCAAAAACATCCAGAATTACTTTGTTGTGTTTGGCGATTTCTTTCAGCCAAAGCATTTCAGTTAATGTAAATTCTTGTTTTTCCCAAGGTTTGTTTACTTTATGGAAACTGATAATAACCTTGTCAAACTTTTTCAATTCCTTATTCAGACTGTCAAGATTGGTATCTTTAACCTCTGTGATTTCGGTATATTTTTTTAAGGTAGAAATAAAAGCGCTGTTTGTGTCGTCGCCTAATTTTATATAGGCAATTTTCTGATCCAGTTCTTTTATAGGAAGTATTTCCTTTTCATTCTTTAAAACGGTAACGGCATTTTCATACAATTGATAATGCAGCGCATCATTTTGCGGCGGATTAAGATCATTGTAAATGTTTGCCATATCAATAGGCTTGTAATGATTTAGTCCGGCTTTGTATTTATAATGCAGAATTTTTTTAACAGAATGTGCTAAACGTTCTTCGGTTATAATATTATTGTTATAAGCTTCTTCTAATTTTTGAACCGCAACCGGAACATTTTCAGGACACAATAAAATGTCATTTCCAGCCAAAAGCACCGCAATTTCTAAATCACCGGGACCTTTAAAATTTGCTGCTCCTTTCATGGCTAAACCATCGGTAAAAATTAAACCATCAAAGCCTAATTCTTTTTGAAGCAGATTGGTGACGACATTATAAGAAGCCGAAGACGGCAGATTTGGAATTGGTTCTAAACTCGGAATATTAAGGTGTGCTACCATTACAGAAACCAAACCTTCATCAAACATTCGTCTGTATGGATATAATTCGACTAAATCAAGGCGTTCTTTAGAGAAATTAACGGTTGGTAAAGCATGATGCGAATCTGTTGCTGTATCGCCGTGTCCTGGAAAATGTTTTCCGGTACAGAAAACGCCGTTCCCTTGTATTCCATTCATTAACGCAATGGCTTTTTCGCTTACATTTACTTTGTCTTCGCCAAAAGAACGGTTTCCAATAATAGGGTTTTTAGGATTGGTATTGATGTCTAAAACAGGAGCAAAATTGAAGTGAACGCCAATTCGCTTGTTTTCATTGGCCATATTTCGGCCCACTTTTTCAATTAATTTTAAATCCTGAATTGCACCCAAAGTCATATTCCAAGGATAGCGGTATGTAGAATCTAAACGCATGGCTAATCCCCATTCGGCATCGATTCCTACGAACAAAGGTACTTTTGCTTTTGACTGATATAAATTGGTCAATTTTGCCTGACGAACCGGACCGCCCTGAAAAAAGATAACGCTTCCTACTTTGTATTCTTCAATTAGCTTTGAAACTTGATTGACATGAACGGAATCTTTGTTTGAATAAGCCGAAACCATAAATAATTGGCCTACTTTTTCGCGAAGTGGCATTTTACTGTAAATGCTGTCAACCCAGGCTGTTTCTTTATCTGAATCTTTGAAAAAAGTTTTTTTCTCTGATTTATCTTCTTTGTAAACAATGGTATCTTTTAACGGAATGTCTTTTTTTGAATCTGTAACTGTGTTGTTTTTTTTGACAGCACAATTGGTGATTAAAAATAAAAATGAAGCACAAAGGCTGATCTTTATGATGTAATCTTTCATACTATTTTTTTTTGAATCAATTGAAGTTTTGTTTTAAACGTCAATTGGCTGGGTAAATTATTTGCGTTTTTAAACCGATTAAAAACTTATTTTTTCGTGGCTTCGAGAACTTGTAATATATAATCCTAAATAGGTGATTAATCCGTTCAGTACAATTAACTCATTGTCAAAAACATATCCTGAAAATAATAGTTTCGAGTTTTCATTTATTAAATAGGTTAGGAAAGGAGCCAAGAGACAAATAAACGGTACTAACTTATCGTTTACATATCTTGATTTTTGGAACAATCCAAAAGCATATAATCCTAATAATGGTCCGTAAGTATAAGAAGCTACTTTGAAAATCATCCCCACAACAGAACTGTCATTAATGGTATTGAAAATAATAATGACAAAGAAAATTAATACTGAAAAGCTGATGTGTACTAAATGTCTGGTTCTAACGGTATTTTTTTTGGTATTTTCACTTTTATCCATTCCTAAAAAGTCAACACAAAAAGAAGTTGTTAAAGCTGTTAATGCCGAATCTGTTGTAGCAAAAGTCGCCGCGATAATTCCCAGTAAAAATACAATGGCAGGAACTACAGCTAAATGATTTAAGGCAATTTCAGGAAAAAGTAAATCGGTTCTGGGTTTTCCTGTAACCAAATCAGTTGGAATAGCGATTCCGTTTTTATTAGCGTAAATATATAATAGAGCACCAACACTTAAAAAGAAAATATTAATAACTACAAAGATTCCTGTAAAAGTGAACATGTTTTTTTGTGCTTCGCCAATGTTTTTACAGCTCAGGTTTTTTTGCATTAAATCCTGATCCAGACCTGTCATGGCGATGGTTACGAACATTCCGCCTAAAATTTGTTTTACAAAATGGAATTTGCTTCCGAAGAAATCATCAAAGAAAAATATTTTAGAATAGTTGCTGTTTTTTACTTCTTCGAATGCACTGACAGCACTTAAATCCATACGGTCGCAGATGAAATAAATAGTAAGGAAAACCGATGTTACAAGAAAAAACGTTTGTAAAGTATCAGTAATAATAATCGTTTTTAATCCGCCTCTGTACGTATAAGAAAAAATAAGAAGTAAAGAGATTAATACCGTCAGGGCAAATGGAATATGAAAATAATCGAATACAAAACGCTGTAATACAATTACAACAAGATAAAGCCTGAATGCTGAACTTATGGTTCTGCTGATTAAGAAAATAGAAGCAGCAGTTTTGTAACTGTAAAGCCCCATTCTTTGTTCAATATAACCATAAATTGAAGTCAGGTTCATTCGGTAATACAACGGCAGCAATAGTTTTGTAATTACAATAAAACCAAGAGCATTTCCTAAAACGAACTGAAAATATTTAAATTGTTCACCGCTTGGTGCGCCAACTTCTCCGGGAACGGATATAAAGGTTACTCCGGAAAGAGCAGTTCCAATCATTCCAAAAGCAACTAAATACCATTTGGAGTTTTTATTGGCTGTAAAAAAAGCATCATTTCCGCTGTCTTTTCTGCTCACCCTGTGTGAGATATAGAATAAGGTTCCGAAATAAACGATGATAAGGAGAAGAATGGTAGTTGGTGTCATTTTATAGTTTTGGTGGTTTTGGTTTTTTATAATTTATTCAAATAACGGATTTTAATTTGACCTGACAGATTGTTAATCCGTCAGGTCGCCGTTAAAAACTCAAAAAATGAAAATTCAGTTTTTGATTTGTATAAATCTATAAAAACGTATTGGATTAATTCATAAAAAAAATATTTAACACATAGGAACATAGGTTTTATATGTGTAAAGAATTTAAAAAGAAACATGTTTCTAACTCATAGCTGTCTCTGTGTGTTTAAATAAGTGAAAACGCCTTTTTTATAGTGTTAGATCTATGTTTCTATGTGTTTAATTAAATACTGCAGTTTTTAGATTTCCTGATTTTTGTTTTGAGCTAATAAAACAGCTCTTACGCTTTTGTGTTTGTGCAGTAATTCTTCGGCTAAGTCATACTCAATGTTTAGTTCTTCCATAATCATTTTAATGCCTCGCTTTACCAGTTTTTCGTTAGACAGCTGCATATCGACCATTTTGTTGCCTTTTACTTTTCCCAGTTTTATCATTACCGAAGTAGAAATCATGTTTAAAGTCAGTTTTTGAGCCGTTCCAGCTTTCATTCTTGTACTTCCGGTTAAGAATTCAGGTCCTACAATTAATTCAATTGGATAATCAGCTTCCTGAGCAATAAGTCCGTTGCTGATGCAGGAAATACTCCCTGTTTTAATATTGTGTTCTTTCGCTTTTTTTAAAGCTCCCAAAACATATGGTGTGTTTCCAGAAGCGGCAATTCCGATAATCATATCCAGACTTGAAATTTCAAACTTGGCTAAATCCTTCCATGCCTGTTCTGTATCATCTTCGGCATTTTCAACTGCTTTGCGAATGGCAGTATCACCTCCGGCAATAATTCCGATTATCATATCATGCGGTACGCCAAAAGTAGGCGGACATTCTGATGCATCTAAAATTCCAATACGTCCCGAAGTTCCGGCTCCAATATAAAATAATCGGCCTCCAAGCTGCATTTTTTTTACGATTGCTTTAACTAGTTTTTCGATTTTTGGAATTTGTTCTTCAATAATATGGGGTACTTTTTTGTCTTCTGTGTTGATGTTAGTAAGAAGTTCTTTCACGCTCATTTGATCCAAGTCTTTGTACAAAGATTCTTGTTCAGTTTCAGGATTTTTATTTTTCATTTTTCTTTTCTTTTTTGATTTTGAAACAGCAGATTTTGATATTTATGATTTCGATATTTTGTATGAGGTTCCTCTACTTTTGTGTAAAGTAGTCGGTTTGTAATGATTTGGGGAGATTTTAAAAGCTGTGCTTAATAGAGCAGATAAGGTTTTCTCATGATTAGAAAAGCTTCCAGGTCTTTTTTCCAGCTTGAACGAATGTCTTTTTCTGAAACTCCCGATTCAATTTGCTGCTGCAGTTTTTTGGTTCCGGCAAGTTTGGTAAAAAAAGCATTAAAAAATTTCGTTTTATCGCTGGTATTTTGATAGGCTTTGATGAGCCATTTTAATTCTAATTGGGTTAGTTTAGGATAAGAAGTTAAATCTTCGCCAAAACATTCTTTTCCGTTATAAAGCGGATCTTTAGCACCAAAATTTGGTTTTGGCGTAAAACTGAAATTGGTTTTTGTTAAGTAAGGCGAACCGTAAATTTGAAATTGTTTTTCAGTGCCGCGTCCCATGCTCACGTTTGTTCCTTCAAAAAGACATAAACTTGCATACAAGTTAATAGATTGATCGTTTGGAAGGTTTGGAGATGGTTTTACCAATAAACTATAAGGCATTGTTCGTTTGTAATTTACACATGGAATTACTGTCAGTTTGCATTGCGCGTCATTTTTCAGCCATTTTTGTCCGTTTACCATCTGCGCATATTCACCAATCGTCATTCCGTGAAGTAGCGGAATAGGGTGCATGCCTACAAAACTGGTAAATTCTTTTTCTAAAAGCGGACCGTCAACAATACTTCCGTTTGGATTTGGGCGGTCCAGAATTATAAGCGGTACATTGTTTTCTGCGCAGGCTTCCATTACATAATGCAAAGAAGAAATATAAGTGTAAAAACGGGCGCCGACATCCTGTAAATCGAAAATCATAATATCGATTCCGGCTAACTGTTCAGGTTTTGGTTTTTTATTATCTCCATAAAGAGAAATGATAGATAATCCGGTTTTAGGATCTTTTCCGTCAACAATATGTTCACCTGCATCGGCAGTTCCTCTAAATCCGTGTTCAGGAGCAAAAATGGTTTGTACTGCAATTTTTTTCTCTAATAAAAAATCGACCAAATGGGTTTTGTCAGACAAAATTCCGGTTTGATTGGTTACAATTCCTATTTTTTTATTCTTTAAAAGCGGTAAATATTTCTCGTAATTATCAGCTCCGGTTTTTATTGCGGGCGGATTTTTTTCTGATGTGTTATTTTTTGCAACTGCTGAAAACGAATTAGAATAAGAAGATGTAAATATGAAAGAAGTTACAATAAGAACACTTTTTGCTATGAATTTTATCATTTTTATTACAGTTATAGTTAAGACAAAAATTGACTAAATAAAATTAGATTATTATTTGATTGCTTTTGATGTTTTTTGATTGTTGTCGTGTGGTTTGTAGAAAATAAATATCTGATTTTGGTCAGTTTGTAATTTTATTAATTGGTTTTGTCTCAACTGGTGTTGAAAAAAAATTTTTAAATACTGCCTCCGGTAAGTTTAATTTCCGGAGGCAGTTTTAATATTGGGAGGGGCAAAATGTTATTATGAATTTCGAATTACCAGCCTGGGTTTTGTTTTAACTCTACACCCTGAGCTTTGTATAAGTCGATATCGTTCGTAGGGATATTCATTAAATAATGCTTTGGTTCAAAAGTTCTGGTGCTGACAGGATAAATTTTTACGTATCCGTTTGCATCTACCACAGTTTGTGATCCAACTGGAGTTCCAATTCTTGCTCCTAAGTTTACATCAGGGTTTTTGTTCGTATCTAAATAATCACCTTTTTTCCAACGGTAAATATCAGCTTGTCTTAAAGTTGTCCAGCTCATGAATTCGATTTGACGCTCACGACGAACTTCCCAGATTAATGGATTTACTACTCCGGTTAACTGCTCTAAAGAAGAAGTTCTTCTTGGGTCGTTAATTTGTACGCCTCCTGCAGAAGCATTTACTCCGTCTGTAGTTAAAGGAGCAATTCCGGCACGAGTACGTACTTTGTTGATAGATAAATCAAGATCTGAATTTGTAGCAGTTCCTAATTCGGCACAAGCCTCAGCATAATTTAAATATACTTCGCTTAAAGTAAATAATGGCGCATCAGTATAGTTACGTCCTCCTGTTGTAACATCAGGACCAGTTGTTGCCGGATTGTTGTACAATTCGAATACATAACCAGACATTGAAACTAAAGCTGTTGTGCCAAAAGGTTTTCCTTTGTAGCCATAATTTGCAGGATTTACAGTTTTACCAAAACGCGGATCTCTGTTAGCAAATGTTTTTGCAGCAGTATCATCTCCTGTAAACTGGCTGTTTCCAGTCTGCTGAATTGGTAGTCCGTTTGTTGTTACATAGCTGTCTGCAGCCCATTTTGTTAAACCATACTGAATAGTTGAGGTATTAGTATAGTTTTGAAGAGAGTGCATTAATACGTTTGTTAAATAACGCTTAGCTAATATTACTTCTGTATTTCCAAGTAATTCAACTGAGTTATAAAGTCCTTTCCAGTCAGCATTTAATTTATATGAAGGATTGTTCATAATCGCTAACGAAGCCGTTTTCGCTTTGTTAAGATAAACACTTCCATCTTGTCCTAAATGATACTTTCTATATGTTCCTTCATACAGGCAGGCGTTGCTTAAAGCAGCATAAGCAGTGTATTTGTTAACAGTAACGTTTTTATCATCTGCCGCAAGCATTAAGTCTGCTGCTTCTTGTAATTCAGCAATTACTTTATCCATAATTTCAGCTCTTGGTTTTGCGGGAGCATATACTTCTGCATCTGCCTGAGCTAAAAATTTATCTGTGTAAGGAACATCACCAAATTTTTGCACTAAACGGAAATAGGTGTAAGCTCTAAAGAATTTAGCAACTCCAATATAGTGGTTCTTTTTTTCCTGAGCCATTGGCACCGTAGGGATTTTATCCAGCATCAAGTTACAACGGCGGATAAGCGTGTAATACTCGTTCCATGAATAAACATTGGTAGTGGCAGCTGTAACCGGCATTTGATAGAATGTAAAGGCAGACAAGTTATCATCTACTCTGTAATCACTTCCATGATAATAGAAAAAAGAAAGCCCGATTGTTGTTCCGTTTCCATAACCGTAAAAAGTATCGTAGTTTACCCATGAAAAGGTTTTTACGTTGTCTTCTGACTGCCAAAAGTTATCGTTTGTAAATTTATCTGCAGGATCATCTGTAAGATAATCTGAGCAGCTAACTGCGGTCATTGATGTTGCAGCAACAGCAAATAGAAGCAGAAATCTTGATTTTATATTTGATTTTTTCATTTTAAAAGTTTTGTATTGTTAGGATTAGAAAGAAAGCTCAACACCAAAAGATACTGTTTTGGTATAAGGATAAGCTCTTCCCCAGAAAACTTCTGTTTCATCAATTTCAGGGTCAACAGGAAGACGTTTGTCTGCCCAAGTCACTAAATTTTCACCCGAAGCATAAATTCTTACTTTCTCTAAACGGGCTCTTTGTACAAGTTCTTTTGGAAGTGAATATCCAAGAGTAACATTTTTTAGACGCAAATATGACATGTCTAATAAATATCTTGTTGAAGTAACAAAGTTGTTTGACCCCGAAGTACCTGAACCAAGTGTATTGGCTTCGTTTCCATAATATGGATTTGGCCAGTAAGCTCCAGTGTTTTCTGGTGTCCAGTAATCAGCCTGGTTTGCGTACATCTGCTGTGGTGCACGGAAGAAAGGCAGTACAGCATCTGAAGCCGCCCAGTAATCACGTTTTCCAACTCCCTGGAAGAAACCAGAAACATCAAATCCGCGGTATTTTCCACCTAATGTAATACCGTATTTGTAACGCGGCGTTGTATTACCAATTTTTTTCAAATCTCCGTGATCGTCTGCAGTTCCTGCACCACGGCTTATAACTCCGTCGCCGTCAAGATCTACATAATGAACATCTCCTGCTCCGTATTTAAAGTTACCCACCATTGTTTTAGAGTAATCAACACCATTTACCGTTTTACCATTATTCGTGATTACGTCATCAGCCTGAAGAAGTCTGTCGCTGGTTAAACCCCAGATTTGTCCAATTTCGTAACCATCATAATAAGGATATGTAGTTGGTGTAACTAAACCTAATAGTTTAGAAGTATTGTTCCATTTAGTAATTACAGATTTGTAATCAGATAAAGCTACATCAACAAATACCGAAGCCGTTTCGCTTAATTGTTTGTTGAAGTTTAGAGACAATTCCCAGCCTCTGGTTCTCATGTTTCCAGAGTTAGTTTGAGCAGCACTTTGGCCAAATGAACCCGGAAGTGTTATACCAGGAGCAAGCATTCCTTTTGTATCACGCTGGTACCAGTCGAAAGAAGCGCCTAACATGTCAAATATTTTAATATCGATACCTAAATCTTTAGTATATACTTTTTCCCAAGTTAAAGCAGGGTCAACGTTTGTTGGTAATCCTGTAGATGGAGGAAGTGTAGAACCGCTGTTTACCCATGAAGGATTAGTTGAATTTAATATCGATAAGAACGCATTGTTTCCTACGTTTTGGTTTCCAATTGATCCAATAGAAGCGCGAAGTTTAAGGTCGTTTAACCAGCTGCGTGTACCTTCCATGAATTTTTCATTCACAATTTTGTATCCTACAGAAGCAGAAGGGAAGAATCCCCATTGTTCGTTAGTAGGGAATTTTGAAGAACCATCGTAGCGGGCATTTAATTCTAATAAATAAATTCCGTTATAATCATAATTTAAACGAGCAAAGAAACCTGCAATTGAATACGTTGTTTCTGTTGGGTTTAGATCTTTATTAGCAGAACCAGAAACAAATTGTTCTCCTACTGCAAGATTAAATTCTGGTTTTGTTTTATCTAAAAGTGTATTTCTTCTTGCATAATTACGAGAGAAATCCTGCCACTCTGAGTTAAAACCTCCTAAAACTTTAAAGTTGTGACCGCCTAATTGTTTTTTATAGTTACCATAAATGTTTACCACATTTGTAGTTGACTCAGATTTTGACTGTGCTACATAATCATTTCCTGCTTCAAGAGTTGCAGGCGTAGCAGTCTGGATTGTAGTTGCATCATAAGGCATAGCAGACCAGCTGTCCCAAGCCAGGAATTTACCGCCATTTTGTTTTCTGTTATAAAATTCAGTTACATTACTTACCTCGGCTATAACATTAAAATCTTTAGTAATATCTGCTGTAAATTTAGCACTCAGCCTGTTATTACGTTTGATGTTTTCGTTTCTTGATGCATTAGAAATATATCCTCCCGCAGTACGGAAATTATATCCTCTATACGTTCCGAAGTTTGGAAAATACTGCCCCCAGCGAAGTGCATAACCAAAATAACCTCCATAACTGGTATCATCTGTACCAGAACCGCCATAGTAGTTAAACGGCTGATCGTAAGTGCTGTTAATTGTCATTACTTTGAAGTCTCCCGTTAACCAGTCGGCTAATTTTGTAGTAAAGCCTAAGTTAATATTGGTTCTTTGTCTTTGTTCCTGATTTACTCTTAACATACCCTCTTGGTTAGTAAGGGCAATAGAAGCGAAGAAAGAACTTTTTTCTCCTAAATTACCTTGTGCAGATAAGTTATGTGTTGTTTGCAGAGCATTACTCGCATATAGTTCTTTATTAGCATCCCAAACTCTGTAGAAATAAGGCGTACCATTTTTAATCTCCCAGTCTTCACCATAAACCATTTCATTGCTGGTACGATTATTTGCATATTTTTCTTTCCAGTTTTTAATTCCGGCCAATAAAGTATTGTAGTTTGCACCAAAAATTTCCGGTACAGCACCATCAGTACGAGTACCTGCAGCAATTAACCCCGGAATTTCTTCTGTTGGATCTAAGAATTTTAAAGTAGAAATTGGATTAGTAAAAGCAGTATTAGCAGAATAAGAAAATCTCACTTTTCCTTCGCCTGTTTTACCTCCTTTAGTAGTAATAAGAACTACACCAAAAGCAGCACGAGCTCCATAAATAGAAGCCGAAGCAGCATCTTTAAGTACAGACATTGTGGCAATGTCGTTTGGATTAATAAGCGATAAATCTGTCGGCACTCCGTCAACCAATATTAAAGGAGCATCAGAACCATTAATTGTTCCGGCTCCACGTATGTTAATAGTAGCCGTACGATTCATATTTCCAGAGTTAAAACTAACATTTACACCCGGTGTTGTTCCTTGCAGAGCTTTGCTTACATCTGTAAGCGGTCTGCTTCCAATTGTTTTAGCTACATCAATTGAAGCAACAGCTCCGGTTAAATTTGTTTTCTTTTGAGAAGCAAATCCCACGACTACAACTTCGTCTAGTTTTGAAGTACTTTCAGAAAGCGCAACATTAATTTTTTGTTGTCCTTCTACTTTAACTACAGAGGTTTCAAAACCCATATAGCTAAAAACAAGGCTTCGTCCTGGCGCGACGCTGATACTGTAGTTTCCATCAAAATCGGTGGTTGTGCCATTTGATGTTCCCTGAATCAGTACAGTAACTCCGGGAATTGGAATTCCGTCTGCTTTGCCTTTTACATTTCCAGTAATTGTTTTTGTCTGCCCAAATGTTGTTTGAATGAACAAAACCAACAATGAAATAAGAAATAATTTTTTCATGATTATTTGGTTTTTTTAATGGTTGTTGAGCAAATATATTTATTTATTGCATACAAATGCAGTTTTTTACAAAATATTTCAAAAATTAACTTAAATAACGCAAAATAACGCAGATTTTATATGTTAACTTTTTCTGCTTTTACTTTTAAACTTAAAAAACGCAAACTATTGCAGTTTCTGGTTAATCCTACGCTTTCAATAGAATTATTTGATATATTTGTCCTGAATTTTAACTTTTTAAAAAATGCTGAAAGCCGAAAGACATAAATATATAATGACTAAGCTTGTTGAAGAACAGAAAGTTGTCACAACTGATTTAGCTTTGGCTCTGGATTTGTCTGAAGATACCATTAGAAGGGATTTAAACGAACTTGACAGTAAGAAACTACTGGAAAAGGTCTATGGCGGAGCAGTGCAGGTTAAAGAAAAATCTGCAGATGTTTTTGATATTCATATTTCTGGTGAAGAAGAAAAAAAGCAGATCGTCACAAAAGCATTGTCGTTACTTCATGACGACCAGGTTATTATAATGAGCGGAGGAAGTACAAATTTGGTATTTGCAAAACTTATTCCATCAGATTTAAAAGCTACAATATATACGTATAGTCTTCCAATCGCTATGCAGCTGTCTCAGCATCCTAATATAGATTTAATATTTATTGGTGGGAAAATGCAGAAAAACGCAATGGTTACAATTGGTATGGATGTAATTCAGGTTGTGTCAAAAATAAAGGCCGATATTTGTTTTATAGGAGCGAGCAGTATTAATATAAAACAAGGACTTACAGAAGTTGGTTATGAAGTTTCAATGGTTAAAAAAGCAATGATAGAAGCTTCTGATAAGGTTGTGTCGATGTTTTCTTCCAATAAATTAAATACCAAAATGCCGCATGTTGTCTGCGATTTAAATCAATTAGATACTATAGTTACCAATCTGGAACCAGAAGATATAAGACTGGAAGAATATAGGAAATCTGGCGTATTTATACTATAGTTTAAAAACTAAGTCAAACTTTTCTGCGTTTTTTTGCGTTATTTGAATTTAATTTTGTTAAATAACGCAAAATAATGTATTTGTTATCTTTTTTGTATATATATTTGTTAAAACTAATTTTAACTACAACAGATATATTATGAAAACCACTACTTCTTTGGCTTACGATATTCCGGGAAAATTTGAAGAAACACGATTTGAAAAAAATCATAATGTGATCTTTGAAAACTCTGCCGAAGCTTCAAAAAATGTCGCTCAAGAAATAGCTGAATTAATACGTTTAAAACAAACTAACAACGAATCATGTGTACTTGGCCTTGCTACAGGCTCATCTCCAATTAAAGTATACGAAGAACTGGTTCGAATGCATAAAGAAGAAGGTCTTAGCTTTAGTAACGTAATTACTTTTAATTTGGATGAATATTATCCAATGAATAAAGAAAACCGTCAAAGCTATCATTATTTCATGCATCAGCATCTTTTTAATCATATTGATATTAAACCTGAAAATGTAAATATTCCTGATGGAACAATTGCTTTAGAACAATTAAATCAATACTGTATTGATTATGAATTGAAAATCAAACAAGCAGGCGGACTTGATTTTCAATTGCTTGGAATTGGCCGTACAGGACACGTTGGTTTCAACGAGCCTGGATCGCACATTAATTCAGGAACCAGAATTATTACTCTGGATCATATTACAAGAGTAGACGCTTCATCTGACTTTAACGGAATCGACAACGTCCCGAAAAGAGCCATCACGATGGGAGTTTCTACCATTATGAGATCAAAAAGAATTGTATTAATGGCTTGGGGACAAAACAAAGCAGATATCATCAAAAGAACCATTCAGGGAGATATCAGCTCAGAAGTTCCGGCTACATTTCTGCAGAATCATCCAAACGCTACTTTCGTTCTGGATCAGTCAGCAGCATCAGAATTAACACGCTTTAAAACACCTTGGCTGGTTGGCGAATGCATCTGGACACAGGAATTGAAAAGCAAAGCAATTGTATGGTTATGCCAGAAAACCAAACAATCTATTTTAAAACTGACAGACCGTGATTACAACAATAACGGAATGTCTGATTTACTGGCACAGGAAGGTTCTGCTTATGATATGAACATCAATATGTTCAATATTTTGCAGCATACCATTACAGGCTGGCCGGGAGGAAAACCAAACACAGATGATTCACACCGTCCAGAAAGAGCCAATCCTGCTAAAAAACGAGTTATCCTGTTTAGTCCGCATCCAGATGATGACGTGATTTCGATGGGAGGAACTTTTTCAAAATTGATAAAACAAGGCCATGATGTACATGTTGTATATCAAACCTCAGGAAATATTGCCGTAACTGATGATGAGGCGTTGAAATTTGCAGAAGTATGCAACGATTTTGTTGGTGCTGATCTTCCAAAAGACATCAACTTCAAATCCGTAATTGAATTTTTGAATAATAAATCAGAAAATCAGATTGATTCTCTTGAAGTTCGAAAACTAAAAGGATTAATCAGAAGAAGAGAATCTTACGCGGCCACAAGATACATTGGACTAAAAGATGAAAATACACACTTTTTAGATCTTCCGTTTTATGAAACTGGACAGGTTAAAAAGAATCCGCTGGGTCAGGAAGATATCGAAATTGTAAAAGAAATCATTGCCAGAATAAAACCGCATCAGGTTTTTGCAGCAGGAGATTTGGCAGATCCGCACGGAACACATGAAGTATGTCTGAATGCGATTTTTGCTGCCATGAAAGAATTGAAACCAGAAAAGTACATGGACGACTGCTGGCTATGGTTATACAGAGGTGCGTGGCACGAATGGGATATCCACGAAATTGATATGGCAGTACCGCTTTCGCCATCGGAAGTATTGCTAAAACGCCATGCAATCTTATACCACCAATCTCAAAAAGACAGAGTAATGTTTCAGGGAAATGATTCAAGAGAATTTTGGGTTAGAGCCGAAGACCGAAATAAAAATACTGCGATTCTGTATGATGAATTAGGATTGGCAGAATATGAAGCTAT
>NZ_JBQEMU010000027.1:0-84983 GCF_052044235.1 Flavobacterium sp. 22659 | reverse complement strand
ATAGCTTCATATTCTGCCAATCCTAATTCATCATACAGAATCGCAGTATTTTTATTTCGGTCTTCGGCTCTAACCCAAAATTCTCTTGAATCATTTCCCTGAAACATTACTCTGTCTTTTTGAGATTGGTGGTATAAGATTGCATGGCGTTTTAGCAATACTTCCGATGGCGAAAGCGGTACTGCCATATCAATTTCGTGGATATCCCATTCGTGCCACGCACCTCTGTATAACCATAGCCAGCAGTCGTCCATGTACTTTTCTGGTTTCAATTCTTTCATGGCAGCAAAAATCGCATTCAGACATACTTCATGTGTTCCGTGCGGATCTGCCAAATCTCCTGCTGCAAAAACCTGATGCGGTTTTATTCTGGCAATGATTTCTTTTACAATTTCGATATCTTCCTGACCCAGCGGATTCTTTTTAACCTGTCCAGTTTCATAAAACGGAAGATCTAAAAAGTGTGTATTTTCATCTTTTAGTCCAATGTATCTTGTGGCCGCGTAAGATTCTCTTCTTCTGATTAATCCTTTTAGTTTTCGAACTTCAAGAGAATCAATCTGATTTTCTGATTTATTATTCAAAAATTCAATTACGGATTTGAAGTTGATGTCTTTTGGAAGATCAGCACCAACAAAATCGTTGCATACTTCTGCAAATTTCAACGCCTCATCATCAGTTACGGCAATATTTCCTGAGGTTTGATATACAACATGTACATCATGGCCTTGTTTTATCAATTTTGAAAAAGTTCCTCCCATCGAAATCACGTCATCATCTGGATGCGGACTAAACAGGATAACTCGTTTTTTAGCAGGATTGGCTCTTTCTGGACGGTGTGAATCATCTGTGTTTGGTTTTCCTCCCGGCCAGCCTGTAATGGTATGCTGCAAAATATTGAACATATTGATGTTCATATCATAAGCAGAACCTTCCTGTGCCAGTAAATCAGACATTCCGTTATTGTTGTAATCACGGTCTGTCAGTTTTAAAATAGATTGTTTGGTTTTCTGGCATAACCATACAATTGCTTTGCTTTTCAATTCCTGTGTCCAGATGCATTCGCCAACCAGCCAAGGTGTTTTAAAGCGTGTTAATTCTGATGCTGCTGACTGATCCAGAACGAAAGTAGCGTTTGGATGATTCTGCAGAAATGTAGCCGGAACTTCTGAGCTGATATCTCCCTGAATGGTTCTTTTGATGATATCTGCTTTGTTTTGTCCCCAAGCCATTAATACAATTCTTTTTGATCTCATAATGGTAGAAACTCCCATCGTGATGGCTCTTTTCGGGACGTTGTCGATTCCGTTAAAGTCAGATGAAGCGTCTACTCTTGTAATATGATCCAGAGTAATAATTCTGGTTCCTGAATTAATGTGCGATCCAGGCTCGTTGAAACCAACGTGTCCTGTACGGCCAATTCCAAGCAATTGAAAATCAAGTCCGCCTGCTTGTTTGATTTTCAATTCATAATCAATACAGTATTGATTTAATTGTTCTAAAGCAATTGTTCCATCAGGAATATTTACATTTTCAGGTTTAATATCAATATGATTAAAAAGATGCTGATGCATGAAATAATGATAGCTCTGATTGTTCTCTTTACTCATTGGATAATATTCATCCAAGTTGAAAGTGATTACATTATGAAAGCTCAGTCCTTCTTCTTTGTGCATTCTCACTAATTCTTCATATACTTTTATTGGAGATGAGCCTGTTGCAAGTCCAAGCACACAAGATTTATTCTTTTCCTGCTTAGATCTAATCAATTGAGCGATTTCCTGTGCTACAATTACCGAAGCTTCAGCTGAACTTTTGAAGATTTCGTTGTGGATTTTCTCAAATCTGGTTTCTTCAAATTTACCGGCGCTCTTATAACTGATATCAGGTTTTATTTCTAAAGCACTTTTCATTTCTTTTCTTTTTTTGGTATATACAATTTTGGTTTTTGAAATGGCACAAGCAATTTTCACTGCTTGTACCATTTGCTAACCAAACTTAAAATCTGTAATCTATTTATTTTTGTTGTTTAGAAATTCGGAGCATTTACATCCCACCAAACTCTGGTTCCTCCATTATCTGGTCCGCCCAATTTAGAAACTCCAGTAGCAACACCTCCTGAATTTCCAGCTTTCTCAGACTGAACGAAATTGATTCTTCTTACACCAAACTCAGTTGTAATTGCTCCGCCGCTGTAATTTTTAAGTACTGGGAATAATTTAGGATATCCGGTTCTTCTGTAATCAGACCATGCTTCTTGTCCCTCAGGAAAGCCTGCAATCCATTTTTGAGTAATGATTTTTTGTAGTTTTACTTCATTTGTCGCCGCTGCATCCCATGCCACCGTAACATTATTTACTGGAGCTGAATTATTTTCTGGAAAATTAGGATCGACATACGCAGTTGCTGTTTTTGTATTATCAGCTATATAACCTGCTGCACCAGAAACTCCTCTCTGATCGAATGAAGCTTTAATCCCCGCTTCGTATAATTCCTGAGCCGTACCGCCCATATTCCAACCTCTTAAAGCCCCCTCAGCTCTTAAGAAATAAGCTTCTGCAGCGTTCATAAGGTAGATTTCTTTTGATCTTACCACAGCACCTATTCCAGAAAAATCCTGATGATCCGATTTTCCGCTAATTGCTATTCCTGTTCTTACTCCTTTATATTCATTAGGGAATTGTTTTGATGTATCAAAATAAGAAGCTATTCTAGGATCCTGATATCCCTTCATTATAGACTCCATATCAGCAGACATGCGTATATCTAACCACGAACTGCTGATTGTTGCAATTGGGTTTGTATAAACTGGGGATACAATTTTAAATGAATCATCGTTAACCAGCATCACACCAAATTTTTGAGCCACAGCTTTTTCTGCTTCTGTTTTTGCCAAAGCTGGTTTAACTTTCACGATACGCATTGCTAATCTTAATCTTAAAGTATTTGCAAATCTTACCCATGATTCGTATTTTCCTTTGTAGCCTGTCATATCTGTAGACTCAAATGTAGAAGCTTCACCAGCATCAATCCTTTTAGTTAATTCTGCCACGGCAGTATCCAATTCAGCAAACATTTGAGTATAAACTTCTTCTTGAGAATCATATGCAATAGTCGCATCATTTGATCCAAATTTAGAGTAAATGATTGGTCCAAAAGTATCTGTCATTCTATGCATTCCCTCAACTTTCAAAATCAATGACAATGCATAAAATTGATCATATTTACCTTTAGATTTATTAGCGATATCATATGCATTAAACATTACATTTTTATATCCATAATCCCAGATAAATCCGTTCCAATTATCTAACAATGCATATGTTGTATTATTTACACCACTCTCAAAACCAGTTGGAGTTGCCATATAACCTGACCAAATATCTGAGTTCAAGCCTTGCTGCAATTGATAAACCCATTCTGGAGTAAGGACTTGGATATTGTTAAACATAGGAGCAAAACCTCCTTTGATATGATTAAAATCTTGTTCAAAATCAGGAAGTGTAATACCATTTGGATTAGTATTAATGTCTTCAAAATTATCTGTACATCCCACAGCGGCGAGTAACAAAGTACAAATAGTTGCTTTTGTTATATTATTTAGTTTCATGTTTTTTAAATTAGAAAGTTACATTTAAATTAAGACCAATACTTCTGGTAGAAGGTAAACCATAAATATCAACCCCTTGTAAACCTTGACCTGTACTTAATGCAATATTTGGATCGAAAGGAGCATCTTTATAAATAAAGAATAAGTTTCTAGCTATAAATGAAATACTCGCTGTTTGGATAAATGGTAATGCTTTAGGGTTAAAATTGTAACCAATAGAAATCTCTCTTAAACTTACATTTGTTGCATCATAAATGTATTCTCCTGTAATTCCAGCTCTTCCTCCAACAGTTGTGTAGTAAGACTGAGCATCCATAGTTGTTACTGCTGTACCGTCAGGCATTACTGCATTTATCTTAACACCGCCTGCATTTCTTGCATCACCTGTAGCTTTAGAAACGCCAAATGCATCATTTTGTGCTTGAGTTAAACTCATTACTTCTCCTCCAAAACGTCCATCAATTAAAATATTTGCGAAGAAAGATCCGAATTTGAAAGAGTTAGAAAAACCTAACATAAAATCAGGATTTGAATTTCCTAATTCAACAAAATCTGTTTTTTGAATTTTTCCATCGCTATTCAATAAAATTCTTCCCTGATCATCTTTCAACATTTTGAAACCTTCAATAACACCATAAGGTCTTCCTTCTGTTAAAGTATATTTATATCCATTAACTCCAGGATCTGTTAAATTTACTTTTCCTCCTAATTCTTCAGGAATTTCTTTTACTTTATTCTTGTTTTGTGAGAAGTTAATAGTCGAATCCCAAGTGAATTTATCTCCTCTAATAATTCCTGCATTTAATACAACCTCGAAACCTTTATTTTCTATACTTCCGGCATTAATACCATAAAAATCGGCACCTGCACTATTTCCAACTGGGGCAACAACTTGTAAATATTGGTTTTTAGTTTCTGAATTATAGTAAGAAACTTCAAAACCTAATCTATTATTAAACATTCTCCATTCTGTACCAAATTCAAACTCTGATTTAAGCTCAGGTTTTAATATAGTTCCTGGTTTTGGTGTAACTAAAGGATTGTATTTTGATCCACTTCCATTAGGATAATAGTTTGTTGGAACAGAGATAAAAGGATAGATATCATTACCAACTTGTGCATAAGTACCACGTACTTTACCATAATTAATCCATTCAGGTAAAGTTGCCATCTCACTAATGATTGCAGTTAAACCTACAGATGGATAAAAATAATTTGATGTACCTGTATTTACTAAAGTAGATGACCAGTCATTTCTTCCTGTAAGATCTAAGAATAACATATCTTTGTAGCCAAATGTAGTAGCTGCAAATACTGACTGTACTTCTCTTCTTGAATCAATTGTTTGATAATTTCCGTCATTATTATTGAAATTATGCAAAGTAAACCAGTTAGCATATTTCAATCCTCCTCCAATACCTGAATCTAGTATCGTTTTTTGATTTGTTAATGTATTAGTTACACTCGCACCAATGTTAGCATTAAAACTAAAATCAGATCCTATTTTTGTATTGATTGTAGCAATTAAATCACCATAACGTTGTGTACTTAAAGCATTTTCGCTAATATATCTACCATTAGCATGAGATAAAGTACCTTGCGTAGTAGCAAATATTCTTTTATCGTATAAACTTGTTACTCTATTATAACTGTATCTAGAAGCAATCGACAACCAATTAGTTGCTTTATAAGTTAAAGAAAGAGCTCCATTAAAGAAATCGTTTTTATCTTCAGATTTGTTTCTGTTAATTGCCCAATATGGATTTTGCATAATATCTCTATTAGTCATCCAATTTTGAGCCATTAAATTTCTTGAAGGATCAAATTCTTCATAATTATCTTTATAATAATTAAAGTCATTTCCTCTTGGCATCAAATAAACACCTGTAAGTGGGTTAAAGTAAAACCCATTAACTGGTTTGTTTGCAATGCTTTGACTTGTATAATTTGCATTTGCAGCAAATAAAAGTTTATCATCAAAGAACTTAGCAGTCTGACGAATACCGAAGTTGTTTTTCTTCAAATTATTTCCTGGAATAATACCGCTTGCAGAAGTATTTGCATAAGAAAAAGCTGTAGAAGAATTTTCAGAACCAATTGAATATCCTAAAGAAGTAATTTGTGTAGTTCCTGTAGTAAAAAAGTCCTTTACATGATCTTTAGATTGTCCTTTTGCTCCCCAAGATTCGTCTGCACCTGCTGCAGCAAGATAGTCTGTTTGAAATTTAGGAAGATAAGCTGCTGTTTCAAATGTTGTTACAGATGAAAGATTAATGTTTGCTTTTCCTGCTTTTGCTTTTTTAGATGATAATAAAATTACACCATTTGCACCTTGACTACCATATAATACAGAAGCTGCAGCACCTTTAAGAACCGTCATTCCTTCATAATCGTCAGGATTTACCAAAGAAATTACATCTCCTCCGTCACGGTTACCTCCTGCTAAACTACCAAATGTGTCGTTTGGCTGACCAGAACCTGAATTCAACATTGGAATACCATCGATTACATACAAAGGCTGGCTATTAGATACAGATGAATTTCCACGAATTACAACTTTTGTAGAGCCCCCAGTTCCACCAGCACTTTTAGTTACAGCAACACCGGCAATTTTACCTGCAATAGTATTGATAACGTTAGCATCTTTTACACGAACCAGTTCGTCTCCTTTAAGTTCCTGAGCTGCATAAGTCAAAGATTTTCTTGTTTTCTTGATACCTAGAGAAGTAACTACTACTTCACTTAAAGCATTTGAAGCAGCGACCTGCATTTTCACATTAATTGTAGCAGCATCTCCTACAACTATGTTTTGTGTTTCAAGACCTACATAACTGAAAACTAATGTTTGGCCTTTTTGAACCTCGATTGAGTACAATCCGTCAAAATCGGTAGTAGCACCTTTTTGACCTCCCTGCACAGCAACAGATGCCCCTGGTAATGGCATCCCGTCAGAATCTGTAATCACACCTTTAACATTTTTTACCTGTGCAAGCGAAACCTGCGCCGTAAAAACAATCATAAAGATTAAGAAAATTTTTTTCATGTTAATTTATTTTGTTAGTTATGATGTAAAATTATTCTTAAGGGATTGTTAAAAAAAATAATTTATACAAACTACTATAAATTTTAAACGAACGACATAAAACAATCAATAATCTGCTGCTCGAAAACGTTTTCATTTCTATAAAAAGCAGAAAAAACACCATTTACGACTATTTTATTCTGAAAATTCTAAATTTTACTAAAATATTTTCAATTCTAACAATTATTTGTTAATCTGATATTTATATAAAAAGTAACGCTTCTTTTTAATCTTTACGAATAAAAAGAAGCGAAAAACTTATTAATTAAAAAATCGTGTAGGAAATAAAATTAATTACCGCACATACCTGAAGTCTTGTATTTTAGATCTGTATATTTTTTATGGATAGCTTCTAATAGAGAATATTCTCCAAAAGAATCCTGAGCCAGTTCCCATATCATAATGCCGCCTGTATTTTGCGATGCATATTCTACTTTTTTCAAAATTGTCGGCCTTCCGTTATAATAAATTTTACCAATTTCATCCTGATCCGCAAATTGCATTCCTGCTTGTATTATTTCTCCAAAAGTAGAACTGGTTACTTCAGGATAAGTAAAGTTATACCCATAAAAAGGAACTCCAAGTGTCAGCTTTTCACTGGGCACATTTTGTTTCTTCCAAAATTCAACTCCTTCTTTGGCAAATTCAAACGAACTGTGCTGTTCTATTTTATTCGGACTCCATGGACCAGTACTATCGTAGGCCATAATATTTATAAAATCAAAAGCATTTAAAGCTTCAGAATTTATATTTACAAATCGGGTATTATTAGGAAGTGCAGCTGTGAGTAGTTTTTTACGATCTGTAAGTTCTTTTCTTAACTCAACTACAAAACCGCTGTAACCAGATGTAACTGCATCCCATTCGAGATCAACATCTACACCATCTAAATTATGATCTGTGACAAACTTTGAAATATTTTGAATAAAAGCCGGCCGGTTTTCGGGTTTATCAATTAGTAAAGACCAATTTGCTGCTTGTTCGGCTGAAATGACTCCGCCAGCGAGTGAAATGCTTATGACAATATTTGAATTTACAGATCTTACATATTTAGTTACGGCATCAATATCTCCGTCAAAAACTAGATTCCCATTTTTATCAGGATTAGCAAAAGCAATATTTAAATGCGTCAGCTTACAAAATTCAATTGATGTTATTTTATCAAAGCTGTCGGTAGATAAATACCCCACTACTCTTGCTTTTTTACTTTTTACTTCTTCCGGATTATTTTCTTTTTCACTGGTACAACTATACACAGAAAAAAGAGAACTCATAAAAAAAAGGATGCCTAATAAGGCTTTATTTTTTATCATAATTTTGAATTTAAACTTTAGAGTGTTCTTAATTTTAATTAGATTGAAATAATACCTTATCAGGCATAACTATATTTTAGGATTTTTTTAGTTTACATCCCACCAAACCTTACCAGTCCAATCATTTGTTCCTCCCATTCTTTGAACAGCTTCCATATAATTTTTTTCGTTTTTCTGCATCTCATCGTTAGGATAATACAAACGAGTAGGTACAACACCTCCGGTTTGAGAATCTGAATTTGTTATAGGAAGTAAATGCGGATAACCTGTTCTTCTCCAGTTAGAATAAGCTTCTATACTGTTAAACAAATAAGTAATCCATAATTGTGTTCCAATTTGTTCTTTTTCTGTTCCAGCTGCTAAAGGTTTAGCATTTACATACGCATCAATGCTTGCCTGACTTGCAGGAGCAGCGCCATAAACTTCTAATTGTTTAATTCCAGCCTCAACTCCTTTTTTATAAAAATCAGCTGCAGATCCTGCAATCCAGCCTCTGTAAGCTGCTTCTGCTAATAACAATTGTGATTCTGAATAACTCACATGTAAAAAAGGAGTAGTTCTTAATTTTAAATACGGCTGAATACCTGATGCGGCATTCGAACCACCTACAACTTCCCATCTAAAAACTCCCGGACGAACTCCTTCATACAATTCTTCTCCCGGACCGATAGGACCTCCATTAACACTTCCTGTTTTTGGAGTTGCAAGCATTTTCAGCCTAGGGTCGCCATTATCTCTTAAATAATCAATTAAAAGAGAACTAAAATGATCTCCATGCTCATCTGAAATAAACCCATATGATAATCCATTTCCTCTAAAATCTAATGTAGCAGGATTATCATTAAAAGGAAAATCTAAATGATGCATAAGACAATTGTCATCGTTGCTTTCGAAAACACCATTTTGAAAAGCTGCTTTTGCTTGTTTTTCAGCTTCAGCCGGGCTCACTTCTGAAATTCTCATCGCCAGACGCAAACGCATTGTATTGGCTAATTTTTTCCATTTTGAAATATCGCCATTATAAAACAAATCTCCTTTTACCGATCCTCCTGAAGCATTTAACTGCGTAAAAGATTCATCTAAATCTTTGAAGAAAGAATTGTAAATATCTTGCTGTTTATCGTATTTAGGCGTTACAATACCTTGAGAAAAACCTAAACCAGCTTCAGAATAAGGGACATCTCCATAAATATCGGTTAGACGCTGTGCAACCATAACTTTCATAATCTTTGCTACAGCATTCATATTTGATGCAGCAGGATCATTACTTGTATTTTTTATAATGTCAACAACATTTTTTAATTCGTTAGCATACACGTTTCTCCATAATGCTGTTGCATATTCGTCTACTTTTTTAAATTTACTTCCGTATTCTGTTACTGCCCAAGAACCTGAATAATGCTGTACAAAACCACCAGAATATATTAAGTTCGTTCTATGCTGATAATATCCGTCTCCAGACATACATAATTGAGTAAATGTAAGCTGACCTGCAGGATTTGGAGCTAACGCAACCGGATCCTTTATCAGTTCGTCAAAATTTTCTGTACAGCTTACTACTGAAAAACCAGTTAATGCCGCTATTAGTATATGTTTAATTTTCATAATGTACTTTTTTAGAATGTAACCTTAATATTAAATCCATATGATCTTCTAAATGGCAATGAACCATACTCAAAACCTTGTCCGTTTCCTGAAGTGTACATTGACTCTGGATCAATATTTGGTAAATCTTTACTGAATGTCAATAGATTTCGCGCAAATGCTGAGATGTAAATTGAATTGATTTTTGCTCCTTCAAAAACACTTTTTGGTATAGTGTATCCTAAACTTACTTCTCTTAATTTCACATAAGACGCATCGTAAATAAATGGTGCCGGAGTATTATCAAAAACATTAGTCCAATAAGCCTGAGGATCTACAGGTTTTTCATTTCTAACATAGTTTGGATTTTGTGCTGTTCCTGTATTAACAACTCCATTTGCTACGTAACCTGCTGTTGGAACCCATGATTGAATATTAAAGTTTGGATCACTTGCAGCAGCCTGCGCTCTTGCTGCATTGTAAGCATCTCTTCCTTCTGTAGTTACGTCAAGTAAACCTTTTGTTGCAGCAACAGAATTTGTCATAGAATAAACATCCATACCAAACTTCATATCTAATAAAAACTGAAGGGTAATTCCTTTATAAGAAAATCTGTTTGTCAAACCGGCTGCCCAGTCTGGAACACCTTTTCCTAAAACAACTTTAGTGTCTGTATATAAAGGAAGTCCGTTTGCACCTACAATCATTTCACCTGATTCTGTTCTTTGAAAATCTTTTCCAATAATAGTTCCATACTGACCTCCAACTTGTGCTACAATTGCAGCGCCAGCCCAACGAGCCTCAGAAATAGTGTACGTATTGATATCTGGATGTAAAGACAAAATTGAGTTTTTGTTTTTAGAGAAGTTTAAATCAATTCCCCATTCAAAACTATTTGTTTTAATAGGAGTTCCAGATAAAAAAATCTCGATACCTTCGTTACGTAATTTTCCAGCATTTACAGAAAGAAACTCGTAACCTGATGTTGCAGAAGAAGCTAAATCAAGAGTTTGATCTGACGTATCTTCACGATAAACTGTAATATCTGCTCTTAATCTGTTTTTAAAGAAAGCTGTTTCTAAACCAAACTCAGTTCCTGTTTTTGACTGATATGTTAAGTTAAGATTTGGTGCCGAAGTATTTTTAATATTTACAACACTCTGACCATCATAAGATGAATAAGTTGTGTAGTTTAATGAGTTCTTGTAAGCTCCTGGTGCATTTGATACATTTGCCCAAGATGCTCTAAACTTACCATAAGAGAACGCATCACTTTTAATATTAAATGCATCTGAAAATACAAAACCTAATGAAACTGCCGGATAAAAAGCATCTTTATTAATAACGCTGAACCAGTCATTTCTTCCTGTAAATTCTGCATACAAATACCCTTTATAATCTAGTTTTGCAGAACCGTAAACAGAATTTGTTCTTGTTTTTGTTTCTGTAGGCGCATTTATAGTATGAGTAGTAAAATTACTTATATATTCAGTTCCAGGCTCAATAATATTAATTCCTGAGCTTGAATTTTCCTGTCTTCTAAAATCTCTGCGGCTTGTTCCTAAAATTCCTGAAAAAGTTAAATCATTAGCTAATTTAATATCGCTGATAGTAGCAATAATATCAGTATTCATTTCAGAAACCGTAATATCATTTAAACCAATATATCCTGTTTCTCTTCCCGGCCAGGTACTTCCGGCTGCCATGAAATCTTTTGCACCAAAAACATAAGTATCTAAACCTGTTCTAAAAGTCAGAGCAATCCAGTCTTTTAACTTATATGTACCGGCAACATTCCCCATAAAACGGTTTTTCTTAGAAGTATTGTGGTTTGCTTCGGTAGTCATGTAGGGATTTAACTGATAAATATTGTTGTTCCATTTATAAATTTCACCAGTTTCTTCATTCTTGTAATTTTTCAGCCAGGCCTGATCTATATTTGGAGCCAGTCCTGTTAATGAATAACCAACGTTGTTTGGAGAATCTCCTAAACCTGGTCTGTTTTCTGTATTCTCAACCATGTAATTTACATTGGCATCCAAAGTAAATTTATCTGATTTTAATGTCGCATTTAAACTTGCATCGTTTCTTTCTAATCCAGAACCCGGCACAACATCATCATTTTTTAAATTATTGAACCCAAATCGGACATAAGCATTTTCACTTCCTCCAGAAAGAGCAATTCCGTTAGTAGTTGTAAATCCTGTTCTAAAAAAGCCTTTAATATTATTATCAACTCTGGCATAAGGTTTCATTGAGCCGTCAAATATTTTAATCTCCTGCCCTACAGTTTCAGAAAATTTAGGTCCCCATGAACTTGTAGTGTATTGATAAATTTCATTAGGTGCTTTTGACGGATCAGGCAGAATTCCATGAGAACCTGAACCATATTCAGTTTGAAAATCATCGTATTTAGCATATACCTTATCAAAACTAACGCCGCTGGTTAATTCGACTTGTAGTTTTCCTTTACTTCCTTTTTTAGTTGTAATTAAGATAACACCATTTAACGCTCTGGAGCCGTATAAAGCTGATGCTGCTGCTCCTTTTAAAACCGTAAGACTTTCGATATTGTTTGGGTTAATACTCGAAATACCGTCTCCGTTATCTCTTCCGTCAAACCATTTACTTGCTGCAGCACTATCGTTAGAAAGTCCGGTATTATCAATAGGCACACCATCTACAATATACAAAGGCTGGTTATTCTCGCCAATACTAGATATACCTCTAATAATAACTCTTGTACTTCCTCCTACTCCTGTTGCAGGTATCGAAACATCAACCCCAGCAACTCGGCCAGAAAGTGCTGTCGCCACATTTGTTGTAATTACTTTGCTCAATTGTTCTCCTTTAACATCCTGAACAGCATAACCCAATTCTTTTTTCTGTCTCTTAATACCTAATGCTGTAACGACAACTTCATTTAAGTTTTGTGTATCCTGAGTCAGTACAACATTAATTGTTGGTGATGTACCAACAGTTACAGTTTTAGTTTTAATTCCTATATACGAAAATGCCAAAACATCCCCAGTAGATGCCTGAATCGTATACATACCGTCATAATCACTTTGACTTACCGTTTTTGTACCTTGAATAATAATACTTACTCCCGGCAGCGGCAATCCATTTTGATCGCTTACCAAACCTTTGATTGTCTTTACTTGTGCAAGCGAAACCTGCGCAGTAAAAGCCATCATAAGGGCTAACATAATTTGTTTCATTTTTATCATGGTTTTGATTAGTTGTGCATAAAATTATTGTTAACGTACTGTTAAAAAAAATTATTTATACAAACAGCTAAATTTTTTAAACAAACAACATAAAACATTCAACATTATGTTGCACGAAATCGTTATCCTATTTAAATAAAATATTAATTAGCTTTTTTTGTAAAAAATTATTCAAAAGAATTGCGATTTAGCTTCTAATTATGTAAAGTTGCAGATTAATTACAAAGCCTTCCAATTAATAATAAAACGTTAATAAAAAAGTTGAACGAAATCCGAAAATTAAAATTCGACATAAAACTCAAAAATCATATATGGTTTTGGGGAAGCTACTTTACTCTCAACTTTTTACGATGGGGTGCTTACTTTAATGATTATCCTTATTCGTTTAAATCAAACTTAATTGAGTTTTCGCTGCATATACCTTTAGTATATTTCAATCTTTTTATTTTAGTTCCAAAATACGTTCTAAAACAAAAATATATTACCTACACCGCAGCGTTAATCACAAGTTTATTTGGGATATATTTATTAAAAACAGTTTTAACCTATTACATTATATCCGAAAATATCTGGCCCGAAGCAAACCGGGAATATCATCCTTTCGACATTAATCATATTTTAGCGGTTTGTATTGGAGAATTGTATGTTTTAGCCATGGCATCTTCTGTTTATCTTACTTTAACATGGCTTAGAGAAAGAGAACGAAACCGTTCATTAAGAGAAAATCAGTTTAAAATAAAACTAAAATATCTCGAAAATCAAATTCAGCCACATTTCTTTTTCAACACATTAAACAATCTATATGCCTTATCTCTAGAATCTTCAGATAAAGTGCCGGATGTTATCATCAAACTTTCAAATTTGATGGAATATGTTTTGTATGATGTAAAAGGAACCAAATTTGTTCCGCTTATTAAGGAAATTGATTACATCCAGAATTATATCGAAATTGAAAAGTTACGTTTTGAAAATGTAGAAGTTACAATCAATTTAGAATCAAATATTGAAGACGTAGTCGTACCGCCGTTAATCTTTATTTCTCTGGTCGAAAATGCCTTTAAACATGGCGGAATCAACAATAATAACTTAAAAATTAAGATCAATTGTAAAGTTACCAACAACAAAATGTTAGACTTTGAAATCTTAAATAATTTTGTAATTTCACAAAATCTTAAATCTAAAGGCGGCATTGGTTTAGTTAATACAAAGAAGAGACTAAAATTAATTTACAAAAATCATTTTAGCTTAAAAGACACAACAAAACTTAATTACTATATAATTCGTTTGCAAATACCTATTCAGAATGAAGATTAAATGTGTATTGATTGATGATGAACCTTTGGCGATAAAAGTCCTGCAAAATTACTTTAACAATTTTACAGATTTTGAAGTTATAGGAACATTTAATAACTCTTTAGAAGCGCTTGATTTTATAAACAGCACTTCTGTAGATGCTGTTTTCTTAGACATCAATATGCCAATGATGACTGGTTTTGAATTAATCAGCTTAATCGAAAACAAAACAAAAGTTATTATTACAACTGCTTTTAGAGAATTTGCTGCAGAAAGTTATGATCTAGATGTATTGGATTATTTAGTAAAACCTATTCCCCTGCCTAGATTTATAAAATGCATCAATAAAATTACAACCGAATACAATTTAAAAAACAATATTAAAATCGATACCACAAAAGGCGATTCGCATATTTTTATCAAAGTCGATAAAAAAATGATGAAAATTAATATTGAAGAAATCCTTTTTATCGAAGGAATGAAAGAATACATAAAAGTTGTAACACCTGATAAAACCTATATTACCCACAAATCTTTAACCTCTTTATCTGAAGAACTGCCGGCTGATCGCTTCCTGCGCATCCATAAATCTTATGTAATTGCGCTCAATAAAGTAAAATCTATAGAAGGAAACCGCATCCAAATTCAGTCGTACACGATTCCTATTGGAAGAAATTACAGTAAAGACGTCAAAAATCGAATTCTCGAATAAAACTTTAACATTTCTAACTCTATATAAATTAACACATTGTTGAATAAATAAGGTAGTTGGTTTAAATTTAACATTATTTTCAATCAATAATTTTTTTTTGACTTACGTAACAAATATATTTACGGTCTTCAAAAAACAATTTATTAAAAATTAACCTTATTACAATTATGAGTTCAGAAAATGTTCAAACCAAATGGGGACAGTTTATCTCATTGATAATCGTCTTCTTCTTTTGGGGTTTTGTTGGTTCTGCCAATGACATCCTGATTCCAGTATTCAAAAAAGTATTTACTTTATCTCAAGTACAATCACAACTAGTTGCTTGGGCATTTTATGCTGCGTATTTTGTAGGTTCAATAATCTTCTTTTTAGTTTCTTTAAAATTAGATGTTCTGCAAAAATTCGGATACAAAAAAACACTTTCGGCTGGTTTAATACTTTCTGCTGTCGGGTCATTTTTATTCGTTCCGGCTGCAACAATGGAAAGTTTCCCTTTCTTTTTAACCGCTTTGTTTACTGTTGGTTTAGGTTTTTCAATTCAGCAAATTGTAGCAAATCCTTTAGCAATTAAAATGGGAAGCCCAAACACTGGAGCTCACCGTTTAACATTAGCAGGAGGTATCAACTCATTCGGAACAACTATTGGGGCTATCTTACTAGGTATAGCTTTATTTGGAATGGGAGATAACAAAAAAACAGCTCTTTCATTAGAAGATATTAAATTACCATTCATTATTCTTGGACTTGCGTTTATCGCAGTAGCAATTTTCATGAACTTCTCTAAAATTGAAGATCCTGAAAAAGAAGTAGAAGTTGTTAAAACAGCACACGAAAAATTCAACATTCTTGATTATCCGCAATTGTATTTAGGAATGTTAGGTATTTTTATTTACGTAGGAACTGAAGTAACAATCATTAGTAATTTACCTGCTTTATTACATACGCACGAATTCGGAAACGTATTAGAAGATGCTGTAGCTCCATTTATCGCCCTTTACTGGGGAAGTTTAATGATTGGACGCTGGAATGGTGGTGTAAACGTTTTTGATACTTCAAAATTAGTAAACACTGCATTAAAATTCATCGTTCCTGCTATTGCATTTGGAGTAATCATTGGAGCAAATATTTTTGCTGCACACGATGTATCTTCATTCTATATCTACCCAATCTGGATTTTATTATTCATTGGAGTTAGTTTTATTGGAGGAAAAAATGCCGGAAAAACTTTAATGCTTTTCGGACTTTCCGGAATCACAATGATGGTTGCCGGATTAGTTTGGCCAGATCCTTCAATTGCTAAATTCTTCTTCATCTCAGGCGGATTATTCTTATCTATCATGTGGCCTTCTATCTTCGATTTAGCAATCGCAGGTTTAGGAAAAAATACAGGAAAAGCATCTTCTTTCTTAATCATGATGATTTTAGGAGGTGGGGTTATTCCATTAATCCAAGGAAGTATCTGTGATTTTGATCTAACAAAACCAGAAGGAATCTTTGGAATTTCATGGACACATTTCTCTTATGTAGTACCACTTATTGGTTTTGCTTATTTAGGATTCTACGGTTTCTACTGCCCTAAAATCTTGAAAAAACAAGGAATCAGCCACGTTGAAAGCGAAGGTGGAGGACACTAAAAAGCTTAAAATATCTATATAAAAAAATCCAAATTCCAATAAACAGGAATTTGGATTTTTTTATTCATAAAGAAAAACCTTTGAACCTTTGTCCCTCTAAACCTTTGCCCCTTTTACTTAGCGTTAATAACATTACTCAGATTCTTTTTGAAAATGGCTTTATTCTGAGCCGAAATCGGGTAAACCACATCTTTATCTGCATGAACAATAACTTTGTCTATATTCGCTTCTAAAAGCGCTTTCGGATCTTTTATCTTTAAAGTGCAGGCTCCGTCAAAAAAACCGTCATCTTCGATAATCTTTCTGGCTTCTAAAACAGTACCATCACTTAAGACTGCAGAAATTGTCATTTCCTTATTTAAAGTTTTCGAATAAAAACCATCCATAACCAAAAGCAGTCTATAGGAGTTCTTCATTTCAGGCCCTTTAAACTCATGTCTCGTTATATTATACCGAAGTCCTTTTGCCAGACTTTGAAACTTAACAGAACTATCCAATTCATAAGTTGCCACATCGCCGGCTTCATTGACAGAAGTAATCACCTTCGCTTGGGCATTTATAGAAAAACCAGCAGTTAAAAAACACAAAACAATCAATATTACTTTCATATTCAATTATTTAAGATTTATATAAAAGTAAAAAAAATCGCCTTTTCTCGTTAGAAAAAAGGCGATTTTAATTTTATAACTATCTAAGGATTACTTGTTTCCTTTTTCGAAGTCAGCTACGAATTGAGCTAAACCAATATCAGTTAAAGGATGTTTCAACAATCCGTAAATTGCAGAAAGCGGTCCAGTCATAACATCAGCACCAATTTTAGCACAGTTTACAATATGCATTGTGTGACGTACAGAAGCAGCTAAAATTTGAGTTTCATAACCGTAGTTATCATACACTTCTCTAATTTCCTGAATCAGGTTTAAACCGTCAGTAGAAATATCATCT
Organism: Flavobacterium sp. 22659; assembly: GCF_052044235.1. Classification (NCBI taxonomy): domain Bacteria; kingdom Pseudomonadati; phylum Bacteroidota; class Flavobacteriia; order Flavobacteriales; family Flavobacteriaceae; genus Flavobacterium; species Flavobacterium sp. 22659. Next base: position 67,580 of record NZ_JBQEMU010000027.1, on the reverse strand, counting down.
AAACGGCCTACAAACGGAGAAACGTAAGTAGCTCCTGCTTTAGCAGCCAAAAGAGCCTGTCCTACAGAGAAAACAAGAGTTACGTTAGTTTTAATTCCTTTATCAGAAAAATATTTTGCAGCCATAACTCCTTCTTTAGTCATAGGCAGTTTTACAACGATTTGCTCATGTAATTCAGCAAGCTCCTCGCCTTCTTTAACCATTCCTTCAAAGTCAAGAGCATTAACTTCAGCACTTACATCACCTTCTACAAGATTGCAAATATCAACATAATGCTTAAGGATATTGTTTTTTCCGGTAATACCTTCTTTCGCCATTAACGACGGGTTAGTTGTTACACCATCTAAAACACCTAAAGCTTGTGCTTCTTTAATTTGAGCTAAATTAGCTGTATCAATAAAAAATTTCATAATCTATTATATTTAAATTGTGTTGATTTATTTTTTGGCGTGACCACAAGGGTCGGGCTTTCGGCTCTATCTTTTGTTCCATTTCTCTTCACAAAAGGATAACGCCTCTATCCCTCACGCAAACTCAGCTGCAAAATTACAACTTAAAATTGCTTAGAAGAATTGTTTTTATTTAATTCTTTCAATTCATCCCTAATTTCTTCCAGAACTTTTAATGTTTCTTCTTTATAAACTTCAGAATTATTAATCTTATCACTCAAAGAACTTAAAATTCGGCGAAGCACAAACCAAATAACCAGAAAAACTATGACAGTAAAAATAGTAGGCAAAAATTCTGTAATCTTATCCATAATTCTATAACTTATAATGATTCATAAGCATTTTTTCGTAAACCTTATCTGGAAGCGCGCGTTTTAAAACAATTGAAAATTTCTGCATAAACACACCTACTTTATAATGCACTTTTGGCTTTTCTTTTTGAATGATTTTATAAATCGCTTCGGCCATTTCATTCGGGTTACTTCCTGCATCCACATGTTCGTTCATTGCAGCAAGTGTATCTCCGTACACTTTTTCGTAAGCAGAACCTTTTACAATAGGCGCGTGATATCGTCCGGAAGCAATATTAGTTGCAAAATCACCGGGAGCTACATTTGTAATTTCAATTCCAAACTGCTTTACCTCCATTCTCAAAGCTTCAGTAATCAATTCTAAAGCTCCTTTTGAAGCCGAATACACACTTCGGTAAGGAAGTCCCATATAAGCGGCAATAGAAGTAATATTAATAATTAAACCTGATTTTTGTTCGCGCATTTTTGGCAGAACAGCTTTCATAACTTCAATTGGACCGAAAAAATTCGTTTCAAAGTTGTTCTTAATTTCCTCCATCGGAATTTCTTCTAATGGTCCCGTGATTCCAACTCCGGCATTGTTAATTACAATGTCCAGTCTGCCCGAAGTTTCGATAATTTTACTGACAGCCGATTTAATCGAATCAGCATTTCGAACGTCCAAAGCCACAAGAGGAAAAATAGAATTCAGGACTTTTTCAGGATTTCGGCTCGTTCCGTACACTACGAAACCTTTTTTATGCAAAAATTCACCAATAGATTTTCCAATCCCTGAAGATCCTCCGGTAATTAAAACAACTTTATTCATTTTTGGGTTATGAGTTATAAGTTATGAATTTTGAGTTTTTAGTTCAATGAGAAGAAATTTTTCAGCCTGACATTAACTTCTAACTCAACGAAAGGTCCAAAAATAAAAAAATCCTCCCGAAGGAAGACTACTTTTATACAAATTCTAAAAAATAAAAAGTGGCAAGCGACCTACATCGCACCGCTCAACCGCGTACCCTTGCTATGTTCCCATCCTGGGGGAGTCTGCAGGAGCTGGTCGTGTAGGACTTGCCGGTGCAAATATACAATCTTTTTATATTTTTGCAAGAGCTTTGCTGCTATAAAAATATCATCGTATATTGGCTTATTCAAATTTTAAACTATGAAAAAATATAACTTCCTAGCTGTCATTTTATTAGGAATCACATTAATTGGATGCAAAGGCACAAAAAAAGGTGAAAATTCTTTATTTACTATTGATGATTCTGCTTTTCCTGCCCATTTTTTACCAAAAGAATCAGTTTCAATCGGAATTTTGAACCCAAATTCGAAAGAAATTGACAGCATAGTTTACTTCGTTAACGACAAAAAAGTAGGAAACACAAAAGGAGCCGAAAAATTTAAATTTGACTTAAAAGATCAAAAACTAGGTTATCAATACTTAAAAGCAACTGCTTATTTTGGCGGAGACTCTTCTGATGCTACTAAAAGAATTGAAGTCGTTTCTGATATCGAACCTAAATTATTAAAGTATAAAGTAGTTAATACTTTCCCTCATGACACTACTGCGTTTACAGAAGGCTTAGAATTCCATGATGGCCTTTTATTTGAAAGTACTGGTCAAAAAGAAAACTCATATTTTAGATCTGTTGATTATAAAACAGGAAAAGTAATTAAGCAAGTTGACCTTCCTAAGGAATATTTTGGCGAAGGAATAACTTTTATAAATGATAAAATTTATCAGTTAAGCTGGCAGGAAAAAACCGGTTTTATTTATGATGCAAAAACTTTTAAACTAGAGAAAACTTTCAAATACGACAAAGATATTGAAGGCTGGGGAATGACACATGATGATAAATACATTTACCATTCAGACGGGACTGAGAAAATCTGGAAAATGGATCCAAATACTCAAAAATTAATTGATTATATAAATGTATATTCTGGTTCTTCAAAAATTAAATCTATTAATGAATTAGAATTAATTAACGGGAAGTTTTATGTAAACGTTTGGCAAAAAGATGCAATTGCTGTCGTAAATCCAACTTCTGGTTCAGTAGAAGGAATATTAGACCTTTCAGGTTTACGTAAATTTGTTAAAGCAAAAAATGCAGAAGTTTTAAACGGAATAGCTTACAACCCACAAACCAAAACAATTTTTGTTACAGGGAAATATTGGGACAAATTGTTTGAAATAACAGTTTCTGAATAAAAACACAAAAGAATTAAAAATACGAATTTCACAGATTTCACGGATTAGTTCGTGATAATTTGTGAAATTTGTGTTTTATAACACTATCTACAATGATTACATTAATAAAAAACATACAGGAACTACTGCAAGTACGCGAAACTTCAATTTCTAAAGTTTCGGGAACAGAAATGGCAGAGTTACCTACAATTAAAAACGCCTTTTTAGTAATAAAAGATGATCTTATTGCTGATTTTGGATCTATGGAAAACCTTCCAGAAATTAAAGCAGACAGCATTATCAACGCTTCCGGACGTGTTGTTCTCCCTGCCTGGTGCGACAGCCATACACATATCGTGTATGCGGGAAACCGCGAACAGGAATTTGTAGACCGCATTAATGGATTTACTTATGAAGAAATTGCCAATCGCGGCGGCGGAATTTTAAATTCGGCTAAAAAATTAAATGAAACTTCTGAAGAAGAAATTTACGAACAATCAAAAATTCGTCTGGAAGAAGTCATGCGTTTAGGAACCGGAGCTGTAGAAATAAAATCAGGTTACGGATTAACCGTTGAAGGCGAATTAAAAATGCTTCGTGTGATAAAAAAACTGGCAGAAAATTATCCAATTTCAATAAAAGCTACTTTTTTGGGCGCACACGCTTTTCCAACGCATTATAAAGAAAACAAAGCAGGTTATATTGATGAAATCATCACGAAAATGCTTCCTGAAATTGCACAAAACAAACTGGCAGATTATGTAGATGTTTTCTGCGAAAGCGGTTATTTCTCTGTTGAAGAAACAGAAAAAATCATGCAGGCGGGAATTGATTTTGGTTTAAAACCAAAAATTCACGTTAATCAATTTAATTCTATCGGCGGTATTCAATCCGGAGTTAAATTTAACGCACTTTCTGTAGATCATCTCGAAGTAATGAACCCCGAAGACATTGAAGCTTTAAAAGGTACCGAAACGATGCCAGTTGCATTACCTTCTTGTTCTTATTTCTTAAGCATTCCGTACACACCGGCACGCGAAATGATTAAAGCAGGATTACCTTTGGCCCTTGCAACCGATTTCAATCCCGGTTCTACTCCATCTGGAAACATGAATTTTGTTGTAGCTGCAGCTTGTATCAAAATGAAAATGACTCCTGAAGAAGCCATCAACGCGGCAACAATTAACGGCGCTTATGCAATGGGACTTTCAGAAACTCACGGAAGTATTACAAAAGGCAAAAAAGCTAATTTAATTATAACTAAACCTATTTCATCTTACTACCAAATTCCTTATGCTTTTGGAAGTAATTTAATTGAAGATGTTTTAATTGACGGTCAAATTATATAATAAAATTAATCTCAAAATTATTTAACCCACAGCTCAAAACTGTGGGTTATTTTTACTGCAATGTTTAAAATCGATGCAAATACCATAAGATTGACAAAGATTTAGTCCATAAAAAAAGGCCTGTGAAATCACAGACCTTTAATATCAAAGTGGTATTTTTACTTCTTTGGCACAATTATCTTAAACTAAAACTAGTTTTAGAAACTAATTCATCATTATCAAAAACATTGATAAAATAAGTTCCTTTAGCGAAATCTTTTCCAGGAAGATCTTCAGTAACATTTACAGATTTGTTTTCATACTTTACAGTAGTTTTAAAGCTGTATGTTAAAGAGTTATCTCCAAAGCTTTCTGTTTTTTTCTCGCCCAAAACGTTGTTTTTTGCATCAATAACCTGAACATAATATGTTTTATCTCCAGATTTAGCAATTTGGTTTTCAGCAATAGTAAAACTTACTTTTAAGATATCAGCACGGCTTGCTTTATCTGTTTCAATTTGTTTTCCAGAGCTTTTCAATTTATAAGCAGAAGTTTTAGTGTTCAAAATTGATAATTTAGAACCTCTTTCAACTGTTTTTGCAAGCTCTTCATTTTGTCCTACAAGTACTTCGTTGTATTTTTTAGACTCTCCTAATACAGTAATTGTACTATCTCTCTGAACTGTTAAAACACCATTTTGTTTTTTCAATTCGTCGTTTTCAGCAACTAGAGTTTTCATTTTCCCCTGCATTGCCTGTACTTGAGCTCTGTATTTAGAAACATCACCTTTAGATTTATTCAAATCATCCATCAAAGCGACAACTTTATCTCTTTCCTGAATTAATTCGTCTGACATTGATGTGTTTTCAGCAATTGCAGCATCATAAGTTGCTTTCAATTCCTGTAAATCTTTCATTACAGACTCTTTTTCTGTCATTGTAGTTGTAAGTTCTGTCTTAACTACATCAGTATCAGAAGATAATTTAAAAATATACACTAAGCTACCAATCAGTAGGACTGCTAAAACCGCTATAATCGCTTTTAGACTTGAATTGTTGTTGTTCTTTGGGTTTTCCATATTTAATAATTTTCTTTAATAACAAATTTAAGAATTAATATATGTTAATAACGTAAGTTGTTACAATTATATTATTTTTGGAAAATAAATTTTTTTCATGGAGAAATTGATTCCTTTTACTGTCAATGATTTGGCAAAAGTCACAAATCATCGTAGTGGTGAAATAAAATTCGGAGAAAAAATGATTGTTTTGCCGAAAGATGCAGACAAAATCAAATTTTTACAAGAATCTGAGGCGAAGTATGTTCTTTTGGGAATCCCGGAAGACATTGGTGTGCGTGCGAATTATGGAAGGCCCGGAACAGCATCAGCGTGGGAAAACGCTATTAAAAGCATTGCAAATATTCAGCATAACCGCTTTTCAAAAGGCAGCCAGATTATAGTTTTAGGACAGCTTGATGTCTCTGCAGAAATGCGCGACGTCGAAAACTTAGATTTTAATGACATTGACGACCGCTCTAAACTAAGCCAGCTGGTAGAAAAAATAGACAAAGAAGTTTCGCATATTATTTTTACTATAATGAAAGCCGGCAAAACCCCTATTATTATTGGAGGCGGACATAATAATGCTTACGGAAATATTAAAGGTTCGGCTTTAGCCAAAGGAAAACCAATAAATGCCGTAAATTTTGATGCGCATTCTGATTTTAGAATTCTGGAAGGACGCCACAGCGGCAACGGGTTTTCGTATGCGTATGAAGAAGGTTTTCTAAAAAAATATTTCATTTTCGGACTTCACGAAAACTATACTTCAAAAAGTGTTTTAGACCTTATTAAAAAACTGGAAGACCGCGTGCGTTATAATACTTATGACAGCGTAAATATTCGTAAGGAAAAAGATTTTACCCGCGAAATGGCTCTTGCGCTAGAGTTTATAAAAACAGATGCTTTTGGAATTGAGATTGATCTCGACGCTATTCCTAATATTGCCAGCAGTGCTATGACGATCAGCGGGTTTTCGGTAGAAGAATTACGTCAGTTTATTTCGTTTTTCGGACAGCATAAAAATGCTGCGTATTTACATATCTGCGAAGGTGCTCCAGATTTAGCCGATTCTCCAAATAACAATTTAATTGGAAAATTAATTGGGTATTTAGTAACTGATTTTATTAAAGCAAATAACGAAAAAGAGAAATTAGCTTGAAGAACAGCCGGCTTAAAACCACACATTTTCCAAATAATACAAGATTCAAACAGCCGATTGACTGAATAAACCTATCTTTGCACAGAATTTAGTACTTAAAACTAAAATTCTTAATTACTAAGATATGTTATTCGAAGATTTATCACTCTCAAAAAGTATACAAAAAGCCGTATTTGAAGAAGGCTATTTAAATCCCACTCCTATTCAGGAAAAATCTATTCCGATTGTTTTAGCCGGAAGGGATTTAATTGGCTGTGCGCAGACAGGAACAGGAAAAACAGCGGCATTTGCGATTCCAATTATACATCAATTACACCGAATTGTAGGTTCATCAAAAAAAGCCAAACAAATTCGCGCGCTTATTGTTACACCTACGCGTGAACTAGCAGTACAGATTGGGCAGAGTTTTGACACCTATTCTAAATATACCAATTTAACGCAATTAACTATTTTTGGAGGTGTTTCTCAAAACCCTCAGGTTGATGCTTTAAAAAATGGTGTTGATGTTTTGGTGGCAACTCCGGGCCGATTATTAGATTTACACAAACAAGGTTTTCTTGATTTAAATCATCTGCATACATTGGTTTTAGATGAAGCAGATCAAATGCTGGATATGGGTTTTATAAACGATGTAAAAAAGATCGTAAAACTTACGCCTAAAAACAGACAAACTTTATTATTCTCTGCAACAATGCCACTTGCAATTCGCGAATTGGCAGAAATGTTCTTGCAGGATCCTGAAAAAGTTGAAGTTTCTCCGGTTTCATCAACTGCAGAAAACGTAGAGCAGCGTGTTTATTTTGTTGATAAAACAGAAAAAAGAAACCTGCTTTATCGTTTAATTAAGGAAGAAAATTTATCAAACGTATTGGTTTTTTCGAGAACCAAACATGGTGCAGATAATGTTGTAAAAGCGCTTCGCAAAAAAGATATTCCTGCAGAAGCCATTCACGGAGACAAATCGCAAAATGCGAGACAGCGTGTTCTGGATGCTTTTAAAAACAAAGAAGTCGGCGTTCTGGTTGCTACAGATATTGCAGCAAGAGGAATCGATATTGAGCAGCTGCCTTATGTTATCAATTTTGATTTACCAAACATTCCTGAAACTTATGTACACCGAATTGGCCGTACAGGACGTGCAGGAAACGGCGGTATTGCAATTTCTTTCTGCGGTAAAGACGAAGAGCCTTACTGGAAGGATATTAAGAAATTAATAAAAGTAGATGTAAAAATTATTACAGATCATCCTTATCCATGGCATTCAGGAAGTCCTGAAGCAGGAGAAAAACCTAAAAATTCAAACAGAAGCGGCGGTGCTCACAAATCGAGAAAATCAAGTGCTTCAAAACAAAATAAAAAACGCTGGTATTAAAAACCAGCGTTTTTCGCTTCTATTATTAAGTAATTTATAATCTTAAACAATTTTACAGGCTCAAAAGGCTTTACAATAATATCATTCATTCCTGATGAAAGTGCTTCATCTGTAATTTCATCTTTATCAAAAGCAGTCAACGCGACTATAGGCGTTTTTACTCCCAGCAGCCGAATGCGTTTTGTAGCTTCAAAACCGTTCATTAACGGCATATTAATATCCATTAAAATAAGATCAAATCTTTCTTTCTCTAATATTGTAAGCGCTCCAAAACCGTCATCAACGACTTTGCAGACAAAATTATTTTTTTCGATAATCTTTTTCGTAACCAGCTGGTTAATTAGATTATCTTCTACAATAAGAATTTTATAAATTTCGCTTGATGTTAAATCCACCTCTATATCTTCAATTATTTTTTTTGTTTTTTGAGGATCATGTTCAAACGGAATTACAAATGAAAATGCAGTTCCTGCACCTAAATCACTTTCCAGTGTAATTGTACTTCCAAAAAGTCCCAATAATCGTTTTACTATACTTAAACCTAATCCCGTTCCCTGATAATCTTCATCTTTTCGTCCTACCTGAACGAATTTTTCGAATATTTTATTTTGATCTACAGCAGCAATTCCAACTCCGTTATCTCTTATCAAAAAATCCAGATAGTATAATTTTCCTTCTATCTTATGTAGTTTAACGATAATATCAACTTCCCCGTTTTTTGTAAACTTTAGCGCATTGCTCACTAAATTCATTAAAATCTGACCCAGTCGAAGTTTATCACCAATTAAATACTCCGGAATATAATCGTCTATTTCAACATTAATTTTGTTATTATTTTTTTGAGATAGAAAAGAAAGTGAATTTTTGATCATTGTTATTTCATCTGAAATATTAAATGTCAAGCTTTCTAAAACTACTTTGTTTTCTTCAATTTTATTAATTTGAAGAATATCGTTAACTAAGGAAAGTAAATATCGTGCCGAAAATTTTAAAGCACTTAAATGCTGGCTCTGCGATAATTCTTTATGTTCTTCAAGAAGCATATTTGTTATTCCTACCACACCATACAGCGGTGTGCGCAATTCGTGGCTTATAGTCGAAATAAATTGAGTTTTGAGTAATGAGGCTTCTTCTGCAATTTCTTTTGCCTCTAAAAGCTCTAAATTGTGTTTTTTCTTAAAACCTATATTCTTAATCAGCGTTACAATTAAAAAAAGTAAGATTAGAGACGTGAGTATAAACAGGATTACAATAATTCTTGATTTTTTAAGACTTTGAGACTGTGATGTTTTTTCATTTTCAATTTTGTCAATCTGTCTTTTATATTCGTCCAGCTCTAAATTGAATCCGGCAATTGATGCTTTTTTTAATTTTTCCTGATTATAAAGCTCCTCTGTAATTTCATTAAACTTTACAAGATGCTTATAAGCCTCTTTATAATTCTTTATTTTGGTTAAGAATTTTGAATATTCTAAATGTGTATAAGACAAATCCGATTTTTCATCGCTGTTTTCTCCGGCGGCAATTGCTTTTAAAAAATAAGAATTCGCGGCTGTATTTTCGTTTTTGTAACTGGAATACATTCCGTTCAGCATATACACAATAATTTCTGTTGAAGCATCTCCGTATTTTTCAACATGATCGCCAACAAATTTTAAGTACGGATATCCTGCATCAAATCTTCCAATATCAAAATAAGCCCAGGCAATATTGACATTGGTAAAATAAATCTGATCGCTGTTGTTTGTTTTTAAACTATAAGCAATTGATTTTTGGTAATAATCTATCCCTTTATCAAACTGCTTTTTTTCGAAACAATAAATGTTTCCTATATTGTTGTGAAGACTGTATTTTAAAGAATCGTTGTCTGTTTTATTTGCGTAGTATAAACCTTTGTTGTAAAAGAAAAGGGCTTTATCAATTTCTGATAATTCGTTATAATTTCCGGCAATAACTTTGTATGCCTTTGCAATTAAATTATCATTTTTTGCTGCTGTGGCATAATTTAATGCTACACGTGAAGTAATGAGAGATCTTTCGAAATTGGAGTCTTTAAAATCATCCCAGGCCTCCTTAATTAATCTGTTTATCCGGGCTTCTGAAACCGGTTCAGATTGTGCTACGGCAAAATTGCTGAAACAATTCAGAAATAGCAGTGTAAATAAAAAAATCCGTATGTGGGGCATCAATCGGCTAATTTTATCAAATATACACTTAAAAATAAAAAAAAGCCGTATTTCCTATAAAAATACAGCTTTTCTTTTCGGTTATCTTGTATTGTTTTCTCTAAAAAAAACAATTAGTTTTCTATTACATTTTCGGCAGTATCATTGCCTTCCCACTGCCCTACAACCGAAGTTGCCAAAGCATTTCCTAAAACATTGGTTGCACTTCTAAACATATCGCAGAAATGGTCAATTGGTAAAATTAAAGCAATACCTTCAACCGGAATATCAAACATACCGCAGGTAGCTGCAACAACAACTAAACTTGCTCTTGGCACTCCCGCAATTCCTTTACTGGTAAGCATTAAAACCAACAGCATTGCCATTTGAGTTCCTAAATCTAAATGTACATTATAAAACTGTGCAATAAAAATACTCGCAAAAGTCATGTACATCATACTGCCGTCCAAATTGAAAGAATAGCCAAGCGGCAGCATAAAAGAAACGATTCTGTCTTTTACACCAAAACTTTCTAATTCTTCTGTTAATTTAGGAAAAACAGCTTCTGAACTTGTTGTACCAAAAGCAATTGCCAAAGGCCCAATGATACGTCTTAAAAGCTCGACCATTCTTTTTCCCAAGAAAATAAAACCAACTGCAATTAACACAACCCATAAAGTTCCAATTCCTAATAAAAATGATCCAAAAAACTTGAAATACGTAATTAATAATTCTTCAGCATCACGAATGGCAAAAACCGCTGCAATGGCTCCAAAAACTCCAATTGGAGCGAAGTTCATTACATAATTTACCATTTTAAGAACGATATGCGAAATTTTATCTAAAGCTCCAATTACCGGTTTAACAGTGTTGCCTAAAGATGCAGCTGCTAATCCGAAGAAAATAGAAAATATTACAATTTGTAGAATCTCGTTGGTTGCCATTGCTTCAATAATACTTTTTGGAACAATATGCTCAACGAAGTTTTCAAATGATAAGTTTTGAGTTTTAGCGGTTACTTCAGATGCCGAAGCCATATCTACATGGCTTAATTTTAAACCTACTCCAGGCTCTAAAATATTTACATAAAACAACCCAATTAACAATGAGATAAAAGAAGCTGTAAAAAACCATCCAAGCGCTTTTCCTCCAATTCTTCCTACTGTTTTTATATCTCCCAGTTTTGCAATTCCCACAATTAAAGTGGTAAAAACCAAAGGAGAAATAATCATTTGCACCAAACGGATAAAAATAGTCGCAAGCATTTTAATTTTTGTGCTGAATGACTGCGCTGCTTCAGGTGAAATTGAGTTATGCAGAATAATTCCCAGCGTTGCGCCAAGAACCATTGCAATTAAAATCTGCCCTGTAAGTCCTGTTAAAAATGATTTTTTCTTAGTTTCTGTTACTTGCATTAATTTGTTTTTTAATTATTAAAATATAAGACCCTCACTGCCTTACTTTTATTAATATGTTTTGTTGATTAAATAAAAATCTGCCAAAACAATCGCAGCCATCGCCTCAACGATGGGTACTGCACGAGGCACCACGCACGGATCATGACGTCCTTTTCCGGTCATTGGTGTAATATTACCTTTATTATCTAAAGAATCCTGAGTCTGCATAATAGTCGCAACAGGTTTAAAAGCAACTCTGAAATAAATATCCATTCCGTTGCTTATTCCGCCCTGGATTCCTCCTGAAAGATTTGTTTTTGTCGTTCCGTCTGGATTGTATAAATCGTTGTGTTCGCTTCCTTTCATTTCAGAACCAGAGAAACCGCTTCCATATTCAAAACCTTTCACGGCATTGATAGAAAGCATTGCTTTTCCTAATTCAGCATGTAATTTATCAAAAACAGGCTCGCCTAAACCAACAGGAACATTTTGAATTACACACGAAACAACTCCTCCTACAGTATCTCCTTGTTTGCGGATATCACGAATATATTCTTCCATAATAGCTGCTGATTTTTCATCAGGGCAGCGAACCGGATTGCTTTCGATTTTAGAAAAATCTAAATCCTGATAAGGTGTTTCTAAATGAATAGGACCTACAGAAGAAACATAAGCATTAATTTTAATTTCAGGAAGCATTTGTTTTGCAATTGCTCCTGCTACTACTCTGCTGGCTGTTTCACGTGCAGAACTTCTTCCGCCTCCGCGATAATCACGAAAACCGTATTTTTGGTCATATACATAATCAGCATGACTTGGTCTGTAATTATCTTTTATATGAGAGTAATCATCTGATTTTTGATTGGTATTAGGAATAATAAAACCAATTGGAGTTCCTGTAGTTTTACCTTCAAATATTCCTGATAGAAACTGAACCGCGTCTGGTTCTTTTCTTTGTGTTACGATAGCCGATTGTCCTGGTTTTCTACGGGACATTTCAACTTCAATCGCTTCGAAATCAAGTTCTATTCCTGATGGACATCCGTCTATAATACCGCCTAGAGCTTCACCATGAGATTCTCCAAATGTAGTAACTTTATATAGGGTGCCGTAGCTGTTTCCTGCCATTGTAAATTGTTTTGAGCAAATGTAAGTTTTATGAATTAAATTAAAAAATTAAAAATTGGTAATATTAATTAAAGATTAAACAGTTTAAAAATCACAATTTATTAAAATTGACCTCAAATTAGTAACCTTTTCATAAAATAAATCCAGCAAGATTTTCTTTCATTTGTGGAACTTCAAATTAAGAAAAATTGAAAAAACGAAATGTCGAATTGGTCATTATTTCTGATGTCCATTTGGGAACTTACGGAAGTCACGCCAAAGAGCTAAACAATTACTTATCAACCATTAAACCAAAAACCTTAGTCCTAAACGGAGATATTATTGATGCCTGGCAGTTTAGAAAATCTTATTTTCCAAAAGCCCATTTAAGAGTTATCCAACGCATTATAGGAATGGCTTCAAAAGGTACAAAAGTGTATTATATTACCGGAAATCACGATGAGATTCTTCGTAAATTCAGTGATATGAACATGGGTAATTTTTCTTTGGTCGATAAATTAGTTTTAGAATTAGACGACAAAAAGGCGTGGATTTTTCATGGAGATGTTTTTGATGCTTCTGTACAACATTCTAAATGGATCGCAAAACTGGGAGGTTTAGGTTATGACTACTTAATCCTTATGAACCGATTTGCAAACTGGTGTCTTGCAAAATTAGGACGCGAGCCTTATTCATTTTCTAAAAAAATAAAAGCCAGTGTAAAAAAAGCAGTTAAATTTATCTCAGATTTTGAAACTACTGCAACTGATTTGGCTATCGAAAAAAATTACGATTATGTTATCTGTGGTCATATACACGAACCAAAAATACTTACCAAAGAAAACAAACACGGTTCTACTTTATATTTGAATTCTGGTGACTGGGTCGAAAATTTAACAGCTCTCGAATACCATAAAAAGCGCTGGAAATTATATTCGTACACACACAGTAATTTTACTGAAGAAGAAAATCTTTTTGAAATGGAAGATATTTTAACATCGCAGTTAATTTCAAATATTATTCTTAAAAAATAACACTAACCTGCATTATAAAGCACTGTAGACGTTGTTTTTAACTTTTCGGCCTATCGAAAATTCTAAAAAATGTGAATTATATAACAATTTCTAAAAATATTATACGTTCTTCATATACAAGGAAATCTAAATTTGAAAAAAATTAATTAACCATTTTATGAAGAAGATAATAGTATCTGCCATTATGCTTTTTGGATTTGCATTTACGGCACAATCACAAGAAATTTCAAAACACGCTCTAGGAATACGTTTAGGAGACAACAACGGATTTGGAGGTGAAGTATCATACCAATTAGGATTAAACCAAAAAAACAGACTTGAATTTGATTTAGGCTGGAGAAACAGCAGCGATGTTGACGCCATTAAAGGAGTTGCTCTTTATCAATGGGTTTGGAACATCGACGGCGGATTTAACTGGTACGCTGGTGTTGGAGGTGGATTAGCTGCCTGGGACCACGATTATTACAACAACAATTACAGATATAACGACAGCGGAACATATGTTTTTGCAGCTGGAGATATTGGTATAGAATATAGATTTAAGGAAGTGCCTATTACACTGTCATTAGATGCGAGACCTGAAATTGGTTCTGGATACTATGACGATGACAATTTTGGATTTGACGTTGGATTAGGAGTTAAATTCAGATTTTAATTAAAAATAAAAAATAATTGTAAGAAGAAACCTGTCGCTTTTAAACGACAGGTTTTTTTTATGTTTTAAAATAAAATGTATCAGGCTGAGCAAATTCAAAACCCAATTATGCAAAGATTACGTAACGATGGCTTCGACTTCGCTCAGCCTGACACTTAATATCTAACTAATAACTCTTTACTAATAACTAGTTACTAGTCACTCTTTACTAATAACTTACTTAATAATAATTTCTTTTTTAGAATGCACTTTTACTACCGTATAAGGATAAGAGATCATCTGCATTACCATTGCATCCGGAGACGGCGCATTTTCTTTAACTGTAATGATAATATTTTTATCTGTTTCTTCAACTTTTTCAACGCCAATAGAATAACCGCTGGTATTTTTTTCTCCCATGTTCAAAATAACATAGTTGGAATTATTAATATCAGCATCTTTCATTTTATGAGCCAAAAGCGGATCGTTTTGAAGCATTTTAATTTCATTAGGTTCTGTCAGGATTTCAAAAAATCTGATATTTCCGCCGCCGCTTGACTGTTCTGTTAAAACTTCATAAAGTGCCGTTGATGAAGCTGCTGTTTTTGATGCACCGCAGGAAACCAAAACAAAAATTACTAAAACCGAAATTACTTTTTTCATTACGTTCAAATTTTTAAATTATTGTTTTTATTCTTTATAATCGTCAATTGCTCTTTGATACAAAGCTTCATATTTTGGAAGAATGTTTTTAATATCAAAATTCTTCGCAACTTCTAAAGCATTTGCTTTAAACTCATTCAGTGTTTTGTCATCTTTTAATATCTTAATAGCATTGGCTGCCATTTCGTCAACATTTCCAACATCACTCAAATATCCGGAAACACCATCAAAATTAACCTCAGGCAATCCTCCTGAATTACTCGAAATAACCGGAACACCGCAAGCCATAGCTTCTAAAGCCGCTAATCCAAAACTTTCTGTTTCTGATGGAAGTAAAAACAAATCGGTCATGCATAAAATCTTGTCGATTTCATTACTGTTACCAAAGAAAATCACTTTATCGTAAATCCCTAGTTCCATGCACAAAACCTCTGCTTTTTCCTTTTCAGGACCATCGCCTACCATCATTAATTTAGCCGGCATTTCTTTCTGGATATTATAGAAAATCTTAATAATATCCGGAATACGTTTTACTTTTCTAAAGTTACTGATATGTGTTACGATTCTTTCATTTTCCTTTGCCATTACATATCTGTGGCAAGGCTCAGTTGGGTCTTTTCTAACTTTATCCAATTCAATAAAATTCGGGATTACCTTAATTTTATTCTTGATTTTGAATAATTTCAAAGTATCATCTTTCAAACTCTGCGAAACCGAAGTCACATAATCTGATTTATTGATACTAAAAGTTACCGCAGGTTTGTAAAACGGATGATTTCCTACAAGCGTAATATCAGTTCCGTGAAGTGTTGTAATCATTGGAAGATTAATTCCCTCATTCTTCAGCATTTGTTTTGCCATATATCCTGCATAAGCATGAGGAATTGCATAATGCACATGAAGAACTTCTATTTTATATAATTTC
Organism: Flavobacterium sp. 22659; assembly: GCF_052044235.1. Classification (NCBI taxonomy): domain Bacteria; kingdom Pseudomonadati; phylum Bacteroidota; class Flavobacteriia; order Flavobacteriales; family Flavobacteriaceae; genus Flavobacterium; species Flavobacterium sp. 22659. Next base: position 51,794 of record NZ_JBQEMU010000027.1, on the reverse strand, counting down.
ACCATGTCGACCAATTTGCTTGACAAAGCTAATTCATACGGCTGATAATGAAATAAAGGATATTCTGGAACGTTTACTTCGTGATAATGAACATTAGGATTTAAAAGTGCCAATCTTACCGGCTGGCTGTAAGTTATAAAGTGTATTTCGTGTCCGCGTCTGGCTAATTCGAGACCTAACTCAGTGGCTACTACACCACTACCACCAAATGTTGGATAACAAACTATTGCTATTTTCATGTATTAAATTTAATTCTACGAAAATACTCAAAAATAGCGTTGAATGGGTTGTTTAAATTGTTAGATTTTCGACAAAATTAGATTAATTCCAGTTAATAAATTTTAAGCAACGGGTTTAAACAACACGTATTCAAAACAAAAAAGGCACAGAACCTAAGTTTTGTGCCTTTTAAAAATAGTATAAATTTCTCTTAGAAAAATCTGCTGTGCCAGCTGTCAGCAGCAGGAACTTCCCAAGAGTCGTTGAATTCTTCGATATTGTTAACCAGATTATTGAAAACAATAGTATTCTCAGAAACTGATTTATCTTTTACCATTTTCTTGAAATCAATTAATGGTTTGTGTGCGATATGTTCTCCCAGTTTAAAAGTTACATTCATTTTATCAAGCAGATCAACGTTGTACTTTTTCTCTAATCCCTGAATAAATTCTACTGAACTATCAATAGAACAACCTGTCGCAGCCTGCACTTCCTGATTAACAGCTAATATTATAAAACGATTGTATTTAAGCAAAAAAGAAGCTTCAAGACTGGTTCCGTGTGCGGCCCATTCTTCTACAAAAGCTTTTAAATCGGTTTCGATTTCAGAAAACTCTTCCTCAGAAAATTTTCTGTTCGATTGGTAAATCCAGACTCTTGATTCACCAGGTAAATTTTCAAAAGGTATATACATTTTTAATTTTAGATTTTAGATTGTTGATTTTTTTGAATTGTTTTAGATTTCACGTTTCAAGTTTAAAAACTTAGCATCTTAGAACCTTAGCAACTCAAAATCTTTTATAAATCCTGTGCATTTGCAATTAATTCGGCAACGTCCATTACTTTTATCTCGCCTTCTTTATGCGCATGTTTAATACCATCTGTTAACATGGTGTTGCAAAATGGACAGCCGGCAGCAATAATATCCGGTTTTACTTCTAAAGCATCTTCTGTACGCAGAACATTTACTTCTTTGTTTCCAGGTTCGGCATCTTTAAACATCTGCGCACCGCCTGCACCACAGCATAATCCGTTTGCTTTAGAACGTTTCATTTCAACTAATTCAACGTCTAGTTTCTCAATTAAATCTCTAGGTGCTTCGTAAACTTTATTAGCTCTTCCTAAATAACAAGGATCGTGAAAAGTAATTTTCTTTCCTTTAAACTGTCCGCCTTCAACTGTAAGTCTTCCGTCATTTATTAATGATTTCAGGAATTCTGTATGATGAATAACTTCATAGTTTCCTCCTAATTCAGGATATTCATTTTTTAAGGTATTAAAACAATGCGGACAAGCGGTAACGATTTTTTTTGCTTCATAAGCATTTAAAACCTCAATATTCATCATGGCCTGCATTTGAAACAAAAATTCATTTCCGGCTCTTTTTGCAGGATCTCCAGTACAGCTTTCTTCTGTACCCAAAACCGCAAAAGAAACATTGGTACGGTTTAAAATACGCACAAATGCTTTCGTAATTTTTTTTGCTCTATCATCAAAACTTCCTGCACAGCCTACCCAAAACAACACTTCTGGTTGTTTTCCTTCGGCCAGCATTTCTGCCATTGTTGGTACTACTAAACTTTCTGACATTTCTTTTTGTTTAATCGTTGATTTGTTCAATTGTTTAATCGGCAGTTCCTCGAATCCTAAGTACGATTAAACGAATTAACGATTAACCGATTAAACTATATCTTTTCTAGTTCTCGTTTTTCCAATTTAATCGGTCCTGCTGGCTGTACTGCCAAGGCGCTCCGTTATTTTCAATATTAGTCATCATAGCATTTAATGACATTGGCGCAGCGCTCTGCTCCATCACTAAATAACGACGCATATCCATAATAATAGACAATGGACTAATATTTACAGGACATTCTTCTACACAGGCATTGCATGAAGTACAAGCCCATAGTTCTTCCGGAGTAATGTAATCGTTTAATAATGTTTTATTATCTGGAACAAAAACACCTTTATTGGCATCAATATTTTTTCCAACTTCCTGAAGACGGTCTCTTGTATCCATCATAATTTTACGCGGAGACAATTTTTTACCTGTTTGGTTTGCCGGACAAGATGACGTACAACGTCCGCATTCTGTACAAGTATATGCATTTAAAAGCTGTACCCAGTTTAAATCCTGGACATCGCTTGCTCCAAATTTACTCGGCGCTGCATTTTCGTCAACAGGAGCTGCAGCAAACGGATCAGCATTTGGGTCCATCATTAATTTAACTTCTTTTGTAACTGAAGCTAAATTATCAAACTGTCCTTCTGGTTTTAAATTCGCAAAATAAGTGTTTGGGAACGCTAACAGGATATGAAGGTGTTTTGAGAAGTATAAATAGTTCATAAAAATCAAAATACCAATTATATGAAGCCACCAAAATGTTTCAAATAATATTACAACCAATTCGTTTGACATTCCGTTAAAAATTGGAGCAATAAACTGGCTTATCGGGAAACTTCCTGCTTTATGAAAAACTCCTCCCGGAACGTTTTGCAAATGAAGATCTGAAGCGTTCATTAACAAAAACAAAATCATTAAAACGGTTTCAAAATACAAAATATAATTTGCATCGCTTTTTGGAAATCCTGTTAAATCAGAATGTATAAAACGTTTTAACCTGATGAAGTTTCTTCTAAGCCAAAAAACCGTAACGGCAAAAATTACAAGTATTGCCAATATTTCAAATGAAGCAATTAAAACATCATAGACTACGCCTAAATAAGGTGCAAAAATTCTATGAGTTCCAAATAACCCATCGATTATAATTTCGAGTAATTCGATATTAATAATTATGAAACCTACATATACAAAAATATGCAGTATTCCGGCAACAGGGCGTCTCACCATTCTTGACTGCCCAAGAGCAATCAATGCCATGTTTTTCCAACGAGCTTTAGGATTATCTTTTCGATCTACATCAACTCCCAGATTAATGTTTCGGATGATCTTTTTCACGCTCGCTGCAAAAAAGCCGAAACCTACTATAAGAAGTATGGCAAATAAAATATTATCTAAATAACTCATTTACAATTATTTTTTATCAGTTGAGTTTGTATTTTCTGTTGGTGCTACGTAAGGTTTATTTTTCTTTCCGAAAAGAGAAACGTTTACGTAACGAGTTGGATAAAGTCTCACATCTTGCAGCAGCAATTCAAGTTCTTTTGAAGTTTTTGCTAAATTATTGTACAAGGCATCATCGTTTAATAATTTTCCAGCTGTACCTTTTCCAGAATTCAAGTTAGCCATTAAACCGTCAACTTTCGCTAATGTCTGGTTTAAATTACGAACCGTTTTTCCTAAATCAGCTTTGTTTAACGAGTCAGAAATTTTATTAAAGTTGTTTGATACTTTATTAAAGTTAGAAACCATTCCGTTAATCTGTCCTTTGTTTGTATCAAGAATATTGTTTAAACTGCCTGAAGCTTTATGGAACTGCGCCATAGTCTGACTTAATTCAGCAATTGTTTTCTTTAGATTTTCTTGTGTATTTTTATCCAAAGTATTATTCAATCCTGTAACCAGAACATCAATATTTACAAGCATTTTATCCAGTTTTTGCTGAATTGGCTCAATTTTTCCTCCTAAAGATTCTGTTAATCCAAGTTCAACAGTAGAGGCTAATTTCTCCCCATCTTCTGCTAAATTTTTATCAGTAAAATTTGGAACAATTTTAATTTGTTTTCCGGCGATTAAACTTGGAGAATAAATTACTGCTGTACTTGTTTTTGAAATTGGAAAATCTGTTTTTAATTGAAGTTCTACTAATAATTTTCCTGTTACTTCATCGATTGTGATTTTATTCACTTTACCAATAGCAAGTCCGTTAAGTGTTACTGGTGCTGAAAGAGATAAATCTTCAACATTATCATATTCAGCATATAAGATTGTATAATTAGTAAAAAGATCTTTGCCCTTTAAAAAGCTGTATCCCCAAATAAATAATAGTATTGATGCGATGACTAAAATAGCCGTTTTAATTTCTCTTGTTACTTTCAAAATTCTTAGTGTTTGTTACAAAATTAATATAAATATTCGAACTTGTGACGATTATTTGATCGCGTCCTGAATACTAATCTTTTCTCCGTCTTTGGTTGCAACTAAAAAGGAAGCGCCATACCCTTTACTTTTAGCCTCTTCCAGATATTTCTTTGCAGTTTCATAATCTGAAGTTTCCTGATAGAAGTACTTATATATATTGTTTTCAAATAACATAGTTACATTTTTTAGTCCTTTAAAGTTTTTTGGCTCCAATGGTGTTTTTTTAATACTTGCAATTAGCTGTACTTTAAAAAAAGTTCCTTTTGGTGCATTTTTAGTTACTGCAGCCGGAGCAGTTGTTTTTGGTTTTGCGGGAGTAGTATCTCTTATGGGCCGACTATCGTCTGACTCACCTCCTGAACCAAAATACTCTCTTTTATAACTCAGAATTGCTTCTGCAATAGCTTTTGCTATATCATCCTGACCTTCTTCAGAATTTAGAATATTACCTTCCGTTGGGTTAGAGACAAATCCCGTTTCTACTAAAACTCTTGGCATGTATGCTTTGTGAAGTACCATGAAAGGTGCTTGTTTTACACCTCCCTGACGAAGTTTTTTACCTAATTTTTCAAAATTATCTTCGATTTTAGTTGCCAGGGAAATACTATTATCCAAATATTCTTCCTGCATCAACGTCATTCCAATCATAGATTCTGGCGAATTTGGGTCGAAACCTTCGTATTTTCGTTTATAATCTTTCTCTAAAGTAATAACAGAGTTCTCTTTTTTCGCTGCTTCAAGATTCGAGGCAACTTTACTCAAACCCATTACATAAGTTTCGGTTCCGTCTGCAGCTGTATTTTTGTTAGCGTTACAGTGAATAGAAACAAAAATATTTGAATTTGCTCTGTTGGCAATATTAGCTCTTTCGACCAAATCCACGAAAACATCTGTTTTACGAGTATAAATTACATTAACATTTGGATTAAGCTCTAAAATTTTCCCCACTTTTAAAACAATTGCTAAGGCAATATTTTTTTCAATCCGGCCGCTGTAAACAGCGCCAAAGTCATGATCTCCGTGTCCGGCATCAAGTGTTACTTTAAAAACATTTGATTGACTATATGAGCAAAATGACAATATCGTTAGAAAAAAAGTAAAGATTACCTTAATTTTGTTTAAACCATTCATAAATCTAAAAGTTAATTTTAATAAAATGCAGCTGTTATAATTTTTACAATTGATTATTTTTGCCAAAAAATTATATGTAAGTTTGACATGTCAAAAAACAAGCCATAATTTTACAAAAATAGTATTTAAACCTTTGCATACAAACTTATTTAATATCGTTTTAATATCATTTTTCCTAACAATAGGATGTGGTAAATCATATTCGCAAGAGATAAAACCTAAAAAAAAATCTTTACCTGCTGTAAAACAAACAAATAAGCCAGCTGCTGCTCCTGCAGCAACGACGCCCGCAGTTTCTACAGCAACTGTTGATACTATAAAGATAGATAGTATTAAGCCTAAAAAACAGTTTCTTGACGCTCCTACTAAATATAAAGCAAAAGATTATGCAAAGTACGACAAGAAAAACAAACTGCTTACTTTATATAATGAAGCTGAACTTTACTATAAAGATCTAGAGTTAAAATCTGGTATCATTATCTTAAATCTTGAAAAAGATGAAGTGTATGCCGGAAGAATAAAAGATTCTGCAGGAGTTTTGGTGCAGTATCCAAACTTTAAGCAGGGCACAAATGAAGTACAGCCGGATTCTATCCGCTTTAATTTTAAAACTAAAAAAGCTTTAATTTATAATTCCAGAACAAAACAAGGTGAATTAAACATCAAGGCTTCTGTTACTAAAAAAGAAAATGATTCTGTATATTTCTTAAAAGGAGCACGTATTACAACTGCTCAGGATATTGATAATCCAGAATACTATTTTCAAACCAGCAGAATTAAATTTGTACCCGGTAAAAAAATCGTTGCCGGTTTGACACAAATGGTAATTGCTGATGTTCCTACTCCACTTGCTTTACCTTACGGTTTTTTCCCTTTAAGTAAAGAAAAAAGTGTTTCAGGTATTATTATTCCAAGTTATAACGATTCAAATACAAGAGGATTTTCTCTTCAAAATGGAGGATATTACTTTGCATTGAGCGATAATTATGATTTAACTGTTTTAGGAGATTATTATACCAATGGTAGTTACGCCATGAGGTTTGAGTCTGCTTATGCAAAGAGGTACAAATATCGAGGAAATATTAACGTTCGTTTTGAAAACCTGATTAACAGCGAGAGAGGTTATCCAGATTATTCAAAGCAAAACATTTACAATATTCAGTGGTCGCACTCTAAAGATACGAAATCAAACCCTAATTCGACTTTTTCAGCTTCTGTGAATATGGGTAGTAGTAAGTATTTTAAGCGATCTATAAATCAGGCTAATATTGGATCGAACTTAAATAACACTTTGAGTTCGTCTATTTCATACAATAAAACCTTTAATACTATTCCGGGATCGCGAATCTCCCTTTCTGCCACACACCAGCAAAATACGCAGACAGAAGAGATTTTAATGACACTTCCTAACTTCCAGGGTAGCATTGACCGTATTTATCCTTTTGTGGGCGAAAACGGCGTTAAAAAAGGTTTCTTTAAAAACATCAACCTGCAGTATAATGTAACGGGTAAGAATAACTTTAAAACAACCGATTCATTATTTTTCAAACCGCAGATGTTTAGAGATGCTCAAATTGGTATGCAGCACAGTATTCCTATCAGCACCAACTTTAAAATTTTCAAATATTTTAGTGCCGGAGCATCTACAAATTATCAGGAAACATGGGTTACCAAAACGATTGATAAAAATTATGATGCCAGCAAAGGTGAAGTAGCCAATACAACCGTAAATGGTTTTGATGCATTTAGAACTTATAATTTCAGCACCAATTTAGGAACTACCATTTATGGTACTTTTAATTTTGGAACTGACAAAAAAATACAATCTATCCGCCACGTCATGAGACCGAGTATTACATACTCTTATACTCCAAGTTTTGAAAGGTATTACGATCATTATACTGTAGATGCTGCGGGAAGAATTTCAACAGATGAATATACGAGGTTCGAAAACGGTATTTATGGCGCTCCTGGTAAAGAAAACTCTAACATTGTAGGTTTCTCATTAAGTAACACTTTTGAAGCTAAAGTAAGAGACAGCGACAGTACAAAAACTGAACCTAAAAAAATTATGCTGCTGAACAATTTAAACTTCAGCACGAGCTATAATTTTAATGCCAACGGAAAAGAAACTTTAGCCTGGCAGCCAATTATCGTAAGCGGTGGAACTCAGTTTTTTGAAAATAAAATGAATGTCAATTTTGGAGCTGTTTTAAATCCTTATGCTATTGACAATGCCGGAAATGTGATAAACATGTACAACATTGAAAATGGCGGAAGTTTATTTAGAATGACGAGTGCCAACATTACAATGAATTACTCGTTTTCGAACAAAGGAACCGGAAAGGAAAAAAACACCCAGAGTCAGCGAAATGGTGGTCGTAATGACGACTTATTCGGGACCAATACTGATTTAAATGACAGCCGAAACAGCCAGTTTGCAAACGATCCGGATCGTGAAGAAGATGTTATAACTGAATTTTTCAGTTCAAAACTGCCGTGGGATATGACAATGGCATATTCTCTTACCTACTCTAATGCAAACCGCGAGAATAAAATAACCGGAAACTCAATTATGATTTCTGCCAATATGGATATTACTCCTAAATGGAAAGGCGGGGTTTCTACTGGTTTTGACTTTGTTCAAAAGGGTGTTACTTTTACTCAGTTCCGTTTTGAAAGAGACTTATTAAGCTGGAGAATGGCATTTAACTGGCAGCCTATGGGAACAAGTTCAAACTGGAACTTCTTCATAGGAATTAAATCTGGTATGCTTAGTGACATTAAATGGAACAAACGAAGCACTATAAATCGATAATTCATCGACTTAAAATAATTTTATCATGAAAAAAATAATCTTTACAGAAAAGGCTCCGGCTCCTATCGGTCCTTATAATCAAGCCGTTTTATCAGGAAACACATTGTATGCTTCTGGCCAGATTGCAATTAATCCGGCTACAGGAGAATTAGTTACTGATACTATCAACAACGAAACGACTCAGGTAATGGAAAATATTGCAGCTATTCTTGAAGCTGCGAATATGACTTTTGAGAACGTAGTTAAAACTACTATCTTTATTATGGATATGAACAATTTTGGTGCTATAAACACTATTTACGGTTCGTATTTTAACGAAAAAACCGCTCCAGCACGTGAAACGGTTCAAGTGGCATGTCTGCCAAAAAATGTAAATGTTGAGATTTCTATAATTGCTGTGCAATAGCATCTAATAATAATTGTGCCGTTGCTTCATTTGTTGCCAGCGGCACATTATGTACATCACAAACACGAATCAGCATATTAATATCTGCTTCATGAGGATGACTGGATAATGGATCTTTAAAAAAGAAAACCATTTGTGTAATTCCTTCTGCAACTCTTCCAGCAATCTGCGCATCACCTCCTAAAGGCCCTGAAAGCATTCTCTGGGTTTTAAATCCCGCTGCTTCGGCTTTTCCTCCAGTTGTTCCGGTACCAATAAGTCTGATTTTTTCATTATGAAGCACAGCTTCATTTTTAATCAAAAAATCAATCAAATCAGCTTTTTTACCGTCGTGTGCGATAATTGCAATTTCCATAAACCCAGAACTATTGATTAGCGACATGGTAAGCAATTAAACCGTCAATAGGTCTTCTTAATACATTTCCTAATTTAAGCTCGTACTTATCGAAAGTTTCCTGCAATTCATCTTTTAAATAAAAAGCAATAGAACCAACAAAATGTACTGGAACTTCTTTACAGTTGTCAAACTGTTTGATATAATTTTTAACGAAAGATTTCATTCCTTTGAAAATAATTTTTCTGCAGAATTCAGTGTCTTTATGTTTGATTAAAAACTTAGCAAAAGTTGCCAAATAAGCATTTGGGTTTGGCTCTTTATATAATTTGTTTTTAATAAAATCCGGATCAACATCGTACTCTTTTTCAAGTTCAACCGCTAATTCTTTTGGCATTTTATTAAAATAGTATTTTCTAATTAGTTCTTTTCCAAAAACGTTTCCGCTGCAGTCATCCATTACGATATAACCTAATGACTGAACTTTTTGGTGCAATACTTTTCCATCAAAATAACTGCAGTTAGACCCAGTTCCTAAGATAGATACGATTGCTTCTTCTCCTTTTGGAGTTGTAGCATAAACAGCAGCATAAGTATCTTCCTGAACATCAACAATAGCGTTAGTAAAATACTCCTGAAAGATTTGTTTTAAAGCTTCTTTCATTCTGTCTGTTCCACAACCTGCTCCATAAAAGAACAAATGTGTTGCATTTTTTTTGTTTTGTAAAATATCGAAACGGTCGTTTAATCTTGAGATAATTTCCGGTCCGTCCAGAATTTCAGGATTTAATCCTAATGTTTGTGTGGTGAACAATACTTTTCCGTTATCATCAATTGCAATCCAATCTGCTTTAGTAGACCCACTATCAACTATTAATTTCATTTTATTTTTTGTTTTTGGTTTAGTTTTTCCTCAATAAGTGTAGTTTTTACATTAATTAAAGACGTAACAAAATAAGAAAATCCCGTTACTTTGATGATAACGGGATTTTGCAAAAATATATAATATTATTTTAAACCTGCGATATGCACAGACAAATCGATTAATTTGCTTGAGTATCCGTACTCATTGTCATACCAAGATACTAATTTGAAGAAAGTAGAATTTAATCCAATTCCTGCACCAGCATCAACGATTGAAGTTCTTTTATCAGAGATAAAGTCTTGAGAAACAACTGCATCTTCTGTATATCCTAAGATACCTTTCATTTCGTTTTCTGAAGCTTTTTTCAATACAGCTAAGATTTCTTCGTATGTAGTTTCTTTAGCAACTTTTACAGTTAAATCTACAACAGAAACGTCAGCAGTAGGTACACGGAAAGACATTCCTGTTAATTTTCCATTTAAAGATGGAATAACTTTTCCAACCGCTTTAGCAGCACCTGTTGAAGAAGGAATGATGTTGATTGCAGCTGCACGTCCACCTCTCCAGTCTTTTCTAGAAGGTCCGTCAGCAGTCATTTGAGTTGAAGTAGTTGCGTGAACAGTTGTCATTAAACCTTCAACGATTTCGAAATTATCGTGGATAACTTTAGCTAAAGGAGCTAAACAGTTTGTAGTACAAGAAGCGTTAGAAACAACTAAATCAGAAGCTTTTGCAGTTTCGTGGTTCACTCCCATTACAAACATTGGAGCATCAGCAGATGGAGCAGAAATGATAACTTTTTTAGCTCCTCCTTTTAAGTGCTCGCTTGCAGTTTCGATAGTTGTGAAGATACCAGTACATTCTGCTACTACATCAACATCAACTTCGTTCCATTTTAAGTCAGCAGGATTTCTTTCTGCAGTGATACGGATGTTTCTTCCGTTTACATACAATTTTCCTTCTTTAACTTCAACAGTTCCGTTGAAACGACCGTGAACTGAATCATATTTTAATAAGTAAGCTAAGTGATCTACGTCTAATAAATCGTTGATCGCTACAACTTCTACATTATCTCTATTGAAAGACTCTCTAAAAACGATTCTTCCGATACGTCCAAATCCGTTTATTCCTAATTTTACTTTTGACATTTTACTAAATTTTTGCTTTTGTTTTTATTATATTAATTCAAAGTCTAATTTCCTCACAATAAACTTCTTCTCTTTTAAACTTTTATCTTATATAATTATGTAGACATAATGTCTGACACTCTCAATAATTCTCTATCAATTTCAGATTTACCTTTAATTGCCTGCTCCAGCGGAGTTAAAACAACTTTATCTTCCTTAAGACCAACCATGTAGTTTGATTTTCCTTCAATTAAAGACTCAACTGCTTTTACACCAAGACGGCTTGCCAGAACACGGTCAAAACAAGATGGTGAACCACCACGCTGCATGTGTCCTAAAACAGATACTCTTACGTCGTATTCAGGTAAATTAGCCTCAACGTAATCTTTTAATTCGAATACATTTTTACCAATTTTATCACCTTCGGCAATAACTACTATACTTGATGATTTTCCTGAAGCTTTACTTTTTTGAAGAGAGTCTAACAATCTGTCAAGACCTAAATCTTCTTCAGGAATAAGGATTTCTTCTGCACCGGCTCCAATTCCGGCATTAAGTGCGATGTGACCTGCATCTCTACCCATAACCTCTACAAAGAATAAACGGTTATGTGAACTTGCAGTATCTCTAATTTTATCTATACAGTCAACAACAGTATTTAAAGCAGTGTCATAACCTAAAGTAAAGCTTGTACCATAAATATCATTATCAATTGTACCTGGAATTCCCATTACAGGAAAATCGTATTCTGAGTTAAAAATTAAACCTCCGGTAAAACTTCCGTCTCCGCCAATAACAACTAAAGCATCGATTCCGGCTTTAAGAAGATTTTCGTGAGCTTTTTTACGGCCTTCCGGCGTTCTAAAGTCTACAGAGCGAGCCGATTTCAGGATCGTTCCTCCTTTATTTACAATATTATTAACGCTTCGAGGGCCCATTTCTTTAAAATCACCTTCGATCATTCCTTGATACCCTCTATAAATTCCTATGCATTCTATATTATGATAAGCACATGTTCGAACAACTGATCGTATTGCAGCATTCATTCCCGGTGAGTCTCCTCCTGAGGTAAGAACACCTACTTTTTTTATTGTTTTTGACATTATTTAAGTATTAAAGTTGTAAATTTAGCAAACATTCAGCACTTCTGCGGTTATATTTATTATAATTTAATAAAATCTGTTAAATTCAAACGTTTTCGTTAATAAGTTTTTTGATACCAAAAATTTCATTTAAAATAATAAATAGGGCATTTTTTAATTAATTCTTTAAAATTAACAATACCCAAAAGAAGTGTTATAAAAATCTCACTTAGAGCTTTTTAGAAAAAACTTACAAAAACTATAAATTTAAGCATAAAAAAACCATTCGTTGTTTCGAATGGTTTTTTTATACACTTTTTAACAAATTATCTAGAAATCATTGTCCGGAATTAAGCCTTCATTATTGTTTTGCGGTTTTGGCTTTTTCTCTTCTTCTTTTTCAGGCTTCTTTTTGTCTTTTTCTGCCTCGTTAGCGCTTTTAAAATTCAGATAATCCGGATTTAGATTTGAATCCTGAAAGTCATCTGATTTTTTAATCGCTTTCTCGAGTTTATGGCTTTTAAATAATTTATTCACCAATTCGCTGAAAGTATCAAAATCTACTTCATAAGAAATACCAACTCCCTGCGTATAACCAATTCCTTGTCCTATATAATTAATATCATTTTCTTTATTGAATAATCGAAGGTTCATTGATCCGTCTTCGTTTACACGGTATAAGATTTCAATATCGCCTACAATAGCAGATTCGTTTACTCCTCCTACCGGAACCCCTACTTTACCATTAATCGAAATCCTTTCGTTAATCTGCGATGAAATATTGGCTACAAACTGCCCGTCGGCTTCCTGACCTAATCTTCTGTCGGCAGAAATAAAATTCAGGTCAATATTAATAAGGTCGTTATCTGATTTGATAATTCCTCCTAATAAACTTGCAGCAGTTTCTGCAAATGTTCCTGACAAATCGCTTTGGTTAAATCCGTCCTGACTCATAAATGAACCTGTAGATAATAAATACAAAGCCTGCGTTTGACGAACGTCTTTATCATCTAACTTATATTGTATTTCAGATTTCAATACATTACTTACCGATGGAAACTGAATATCGAAATTAGGTTCAGGACTCGTTAAATCTCCTCTTAAACCAATTACAACTTCTACAGGTACTTTTTTATTGAAAGAAGAATTATCCAGCAATACGGCAGGATTTGCCGATGTTTTGTAAACGGCTTCTAAATTCAGCTGTGCTTTCATCGGGTTTCCTTCCCAAATAATAGAACCACCTTTTTTAACTGCGAATTTTTTATCGATTAAACCTCCGTATTTAAAGTTATAAGTTCCTTCGTATGCCTGGAAATCCCCCCACATATTAAATTTACCCAGTGTATTAATCTTAAATAACAGCGATCCGTATCCTTTTCCTTTCATACCGTGACCGGAATTTCTGTCAAGGATAACTTCTACTTCGGCATCCGGCGTAATGTCAAAATCAAATTCCAGCTCCAGACCATTGTAGTTTCTGGTTCTTTCAACAATTCCTTTTTGCAGGTTGTATTTTTCTTTTGGTGTTACAAAATGTATCCAGCTGCTTTCTCCCACACTTTGTACATTATTTATAGGAATCTTGACTTCGGTCCCTTTTTCAGATTTTGCATCAACCTTAATAAATAAACTTTCTGTTGGTCCTTTTATACTCGCAGTTCCGTTTATGAAGGCTGTACCAAAATAAGCAGCATCTTCACTATCTTTTGTATCAAGTGCTAATAAACGTTTAGAAGTTATGGTTAAATCTAATTTCCAGTCGCCAAAGTTATGATGCTCGATTGTTCCGTTCAGCAGTCCTTTTGTTTTATACTTAGTATCTGTTAACTGATTATTTCTAAACAAAAACTTCTCATCTGTTAAATCGATGACCGTTCTGTCGCTCAATTCGTAATCCGTATTTAGGTACGGAATTGTCATTCCGGCTTTTTCTACATATAAACGTCCGTTGATTTCAGGTTTTTTCAAATTACCCACAACTGCTGCATTTCCTGAAACAGAACCTCTAATATTCGATAAAACATCTCCTCCTATAGTTCCTAAAGTCGCAAGATTAAATCCTTCGAGTTTAAGATTCAAGTCCATAAAAGTTTCCTTATTCTCAATATTAAAAGTACCATTTGCCCTAAACGATTCTGCAAAACCATTTACGATAGAAGAATTTACGGTAAATTTTCTAAAAGTCTGATCTCCCGAAATATCAAAATTCAGAGTGCCTAAATCAACTTTATTCATATTAAGATGATCGACGACAATACTGGCTGTCGGCTGATAAACATCTTTATTCTGCTTATAATTTATGTTTCCGTTTAGATTTCCGTTAAAAACAAACTTCGAATTTGAAGGCGTAATTTTATTTATGTCTACATCTTCAAAATTGAGGACAATATCCTTATAATCTTTTCCTTTAATTATCCCGTTTAAATCAATTTTCTGGTTTTCGTGAGACAAAACTATATTGTCAATGGTAAAGTTTTTAAAATACTGATCAAAAACGATCTGATTATCCTTTGCGGCGTCTTCATTTAAATACCATAAATAGTCTTTAAACTTCATTTCAGATTTCTTGATTCCGACAATATTATTTTTCTTTTTGTCGATAGTGTGATATAAATCGAGATTAAAATAATCCTGTCCTTTATCTCCACCTTTAAACTCAGAACGAACAAATAAAGTATCTTTTGATGTTACGTTAATTAAATTGAAATCGCGGATTTTATAATAAGGTGTTTTAATACTATCGAGCTCAACGAATGCATTATAAAGCGGGTTTTTATTATCAATACTGATTCTGATATTATCAAAAGTATTTTTGGCAGCAGTAATTTGTTTGGATCTGAAACCAAATTTAAATTCCTGCAGGTCTGCATCAATTTTACCACGAACGACTGTACTGGAATCAATTTTTAATTCCGGATACAGCATTTCTACTACCTTATTATATACATGGAAATTAAAACGCAGGAACTGCCCTTTTTTAACTTTATAAGGTTTGTAGTTGGTATACAAACTTCCCACAGAATTCATAACCAGTTTATCCAGCTGTGCAAATTGAAATTTACCCACAATTCTTCCTTCAACAATATCTGCTGAATTAATGGTTATAGTTCTAAGTCTGTCATCATCAAAATTGGAACTTATTGTTACGTCATCAAAAACGTAAGTTGCCTGTGGATTTTGATATTCTGCATCTTTAATAATAATATTTCCCTGAAGATTCTCGATAGAATTTCCGCTTACCTGAACTACTGCATCACCTTTAAAATGAGAAATCGAATCGTTTACGAACCTCAATTTTTGTAAATCTGAATTTTCTACATTTATATGAAAATCATAACGGCTTTCACGTTTACTTAAATCTACTAATCCGTCAAAAGTCAAATTCAAATTTGGGTCATTAATCGAAAGCTGGCCTTTATAATAAGGAAGCTTGAAGTTTCCGTTTACAACAATATTACTGTATCTGTATTTATTGTAGTCTAATTTATTAATATCACCTTTAACAATTGTATTCAAATATTTTTCGGTAAAACCAACACCGTCAACATCTAAATTTAAGGTCGTTCGGCCAACGTCTTTTCGGCCTAATAAAGCGCCGATATTAAAATTATCCAAAACAATATTACCTGAATAAGAAGCTTTATCGATAAAATCCATATTATTCATATGAAGATTGACTTTACCGTTTCCTAAATCAGTTGCCATTTTAAAATCGGTTTCTAAAGCTGTTGTTGAAACTTTTGCTTTCCCGGTGATATTAAATTTACCAATTCTTTTCAGCTCTTTTGGAAGGCTTTTGCCTAAAATACCCGGAAGTATAAAAACCAGATTATCATAGCTGGCAATTAATTTATCAAACTTTCCGTCCATCGAGAACTTTTGTTCTTTTGTACCCAAAAGATTTTTAAAGTTGATATTTCCAAAGATTTTGGAACCATTTGCATCGCTCAGCCTTAAATGATTAAGGTTCAAATCATTTAAAGGTCCTTTAATCTTGGTTTTAACTTTAAAATGCTGGTTTTTACCCAGTCCGTCATAAAAATAACGAATATCGTTTGAAGCTATAGAAGACGAATCTAATGCTACATCAAAACGAACTTTATCTGTAAAATCAAGAAAATCTTTAACCTTATAGTTTAAAATTGCTTTTCCATAAATCCATGATCTCTTGGTTTTTATGGCAAGGTTTTCGACTTTAATCTGTTTTTTGGTATAACTGAATTTTCCGGCAAAATTAGAAACATACAAACCTCTGTGATCTAAAAATGAAAATCTGTGAATGTTAGTATTTACATCTGAACCATACAATTTAAAATCGCTGATATAGGCATTTAGCTTTGTAAAATCCAGGAATTTTGGTGTGTGCTTATTTTCATCAACAACAGAGAAATTTCCGTTGGTAATGTATGCGTTTCTTGCTGTTAAAAGGAAATGTTTAGTCGATTTTGTTTTTACCTGTTTTTCAGTTTCAAACAGTTTTATAAACTTATTGATATTGTTTTCGTCTTCGCCTTTATAGGTTTTAAGATTAAAAATCAAACCTGTTAAACGAATATCTCCAAAAATTAAGTCTCCATCGATTGCTCTTTTAATACTTAAAATATCAGTATTTATGAGGTCTGAATAGATTAAAGTTTTTTTATGATGATCTAAAATAAGTACTTTCTTTAGTTTTACGCCGCCAAAAATATTTATTGCCGCTTTATCAATACTAATGTTGGTTTTAAAATCTTTATTAAGAGTTTCGGTAATATATTTAGCAATTTTTGTCTGTACGACAGGCAGAGACAGAGTGATAGCAAGTATCAGCAAAAGTAAAATTAAGCCAATCAGGGTTCTGGATACTATTTTCTTTACTCTTTTGATAACGCTATTATTATTGTTTTTGTATTAATTTAATTTGAACAGACAAAGGACGGCTGTTTTGATAAAAATTCTTTAATTTTGGCATCTGCTTCAATCAAAGAAATTTCAAAATTTGATTTGTCAAATATAATCCAAAATTCGTGCCTTTATATGCAAAATTCAGAGGTTTTTATTCTTGCCATCGAAAGTTCATGCGACGATACTGCTGCCGCGGTTTTACATAACGACAAAGTACTCTCAAATGTTGTAGCCAATCAGTTAATTCACAATCAATACGGCGGTGTAGTTCCTGAATTAGCTTCGAGAGCACACCAGCAAAACATAGTTCCTGTAATCGATGCTGCACTTCGCAAAGCAAATGTACAAAAAGAACAGCTATCTGCCATTGCCTTTACACAAGGTCCTGGCTTAATGGGATCACTTTTGGTAGGAAGTTCTTTTGGTAAATCATTATCATTAGCATTAAATATTCCGTTAATTGCTGTAAATCATATGCATGCCCATATTTTAGCGCATTTTATTGACGAAGAAGGATACGACAAACCCGAATTTCCTTTTTTGGCTTTAACTATTAGCGGCGGACATACGCAGATTGTAAAAGTGAATAGTTTTTTTGATATGGAAATTATTGGAGAAACTACAGATGACGCGGTTGGAGAAGCTTTTGATAAAAGTGCAAAAATATTAGGACTTCCTTATCCGGGCGGGCCTTTAATTGATAAATATGCCAAAGAAGGAAACCCAAAAGCTTTTACTTTTACAAAACCAAAAGTTCCGGGATTAGATTTTAGTTTTTCCGGACTAAAAACGGCTATTTTATATTTCATTCAAAAAAACAAACAGGAAAATCCAAATTTCATCGAAGAGAACCTAAACGATATCTGCGCTTCAATTCAGCATACGATTATCGAAATTTTGATGGATAAATTAAAACTGGCTGTAAAAGAAACCGGAATTAAACAAATCGCTATTGGCGGCGGGGTTTCTGCAAATTCAGGAATCAGGACTACTTTAAAAGAAAGTGAAGCCAAATACGGCTGGAAAACTTTTATTCCAAAATTTGAATATACTACAGATAATGCCGCAATGATAGGAATTGTAGGCTACCAAAAATATTTATCAAAACGTTTTGAAGATTCTTCAGTAGTTTCTAAAGCGCGAATTCAGTTTTAATTATGCAGTTATTTTACAATCCGGATATAGACGAAACAACCGAGAGTTTTTCTTTTGATAAAGAAGAAAGCAAACACATTATAAAAGTTTTACGCAAGAAAGATTCAGATATTCTTCACGTTACAAATGGTCAGGGATTATTGTTTGAAACCGAAATTACTCTTGCATCTGATAACAAATGTATCGTGAGCGTTCTTTCAATAAAAAAATCTCCAGAACCAAAATTTCGTCTGCACCTGGCTGTTGCACCAACTAAAATGAATGACCGTTTTGAGTGGTTTTTAGAAAAAGCTACAGAAATAGGCATTCAGGAAATTACGCCAATTATCTGCGATCGTTCTGAAAGAAAAGTGATTAATTTAGAGCGTTTTGAAAAAATAGTTTTATCGGCAATGAAACAATCTAATGAAATGTTTCTTCCAAAATTAAACGATGCTGTTTCGTTTAAAGAATTTATCAAGCAAAAAAATCAAGGCTTGCAGTTTATTGCGCACTGCGAAGAAACCGATAAAAAATCTTTGAAAGAATCTTTAAAATCAAACGAAAACGTAACCTTATTAATTGGTCCCGAAGGTGATTTTTCTGAAAAAGAAATTGCATTGGCTCTTGAAAACAACTATAAACCGGTAACATTAGGAAATACTCGTCTGCGTACAGAAACTGCCGCAGTTGTGGCCTGCCATAGTGTTGTATTTTTTAATGAAGTTTAAATAAATTCCTAGGGTTTTGTGAAAAACAAAACGAGTAGACAAATTACAATTCTATGAAAAAAATATTTTATTTGCTTTTACTTTTTTCAATCACTTCTTTTTCACAAGAAATTGCATTATTAAAATACAGCGGCGGAGGCGATTGGTATGCAAATCCAACTTCACTGCCAAACTTAATTCGTTTTTGCAATTCGACTATCAATACCAGAATAAAAGCAAAACCTTCTACAGTTGAGCCAAGCAATCCTGATTTGCTTTCGTATCCGTTTGTACACATGACGGGACACGGAAATGTAGTTTTCAGTGATTCTGATGTTTCGAATTTGAGAAATTATCTAAACGGAGGCGGTTTTCTTCATATTGATGATAATTACGGAATGGATCAATACATTCGAAAAGAAATAAAAAAGATATTCCCAAATAATAATCTGGTCGAAATTCCTGCCAGTCATCCTATTTTTCAAAAACCTTTTCCTTTTCCTAACGGATTGCCTAAAATTCATGAGCACGACGGAACCCGTCCGCAGGCTTTTGGGATTTTTGTAGAAAACAAACTGGTTTTGCTATACACGTATGAATGTGACTTAGGCGATGGCTGGGAAGATGCCGAAGTACACAACGATCCAGCAAATGTTCGCGATAAAGCCTTAAAAATGGGCGCTAATATTATTAACTATATTTTCACTAATTAGTGACTAGTTAAAGTGATTAGTAACTAGTAATTCATCAAATTAAAAAGAAAAATTATTTAGATTCTGAGTCACCACTATTTACTATTTACTATTTACTATTTACTATTTACTAATTACTTTTCATTAATTACTTTTCACTAAAAAAATGCAGCTGACTCACGAAGAAAATCAATTTGAGAGAAAAACATTTCCAATAACTTTGGTTTGCGATCATATTTATTTTCAGCAGAATATTGGTTCGCTTTTTAGAATTTCAGAAGCTTTTGGTGTAGAAAATATTATATTTTTAGGAAAAGACATTCCGCTTACGCCAAGAAAAATCAACAAGACTTCACGCAGTACGCATCTTCATGTACCGCATCAAATTATTGAAGAAATGGCAGAATTAACCGCTTATCTTCAAGAAAACAACTTCGAAATTATTGCTTTAGAAATTACAAGCAACAGTAAACCCCTGAAAGAAGTTCTAATTCCAAAGGATAAAAAAACGGCACTTTTGATAGGAAGTGAAATTGCCGGAATTTCAGAAGAACTATTAAAAATTTCACATCAAATTGTTCACATTAATATGTTTGGAAAAAACTCAAGCATGAATGTAGTACAAGCTGCCAGCATTGCTTTGTATGAGATTACTTCTTTGTAATTTTTTGTTAAATTTTATAGAATAATGGGTTCGATTTTCGAATAATTATATAAACAAACTTTCAAAACCTCGACAAAAAGCAAATAACAACGTTAAAATGCAATAAAAAAATTAATAAGTAAGAAAAAACATCTTAAAAATATTTTTAACTTTTTTGTAAGAACTAGATTATACAAGGGATTGTAAAATTCTCACAAATAAATCTGTATAAAAATTTGGCTACAAATAGTATTTGTTATAAAATTGCGATCTGATTAACTAAAACTATTATTTTATAACAAAAACCCCTAGAATTTATGAAAAAAGTTATTATTACCGCAATTACAGCATTAGTGCTGTTTTCATGTCAAAATGATCAGGCTGAAGGAACAAATTCTGAAGCAGCAGCACAGCCAACTCTTCGTACTTGCGCAAGTCAGGATGTTTTAGAAGCTCAATTAAAAGCTGATCCAACATTAGCAATCAGAATGAACGAAATTGAAGCTTACACAAACAAAGCTTTACTTACAGGTAAACTTGTAAATGGAAAAATTGAAATTCCTGTTGTAGTAAATGTTCTATACAGAACAACAGCAGAAAATATTTCAGCTGCACAGATTCAATCTCAAATTGACGTGTTAAACAAAGATTTTAATGCATTAAACTCAGACTACAATAGTGTTCCTGCATTATTTGCTGGTGTAAAAGCAAACGTTGGAATTACATTTGTATTAGATCAAATTATCAGAAAATCAACAACAAAAACCTCTTGGGGAACAAATGATGCCATGAAAAAAACGGCTCAGGGCGGTTTAGCTCCAACTTCTCCAACAACAAAACTTAACTTATGGTCTTGCACAATTGGAGGCGGAATTTTAGGTTATGCACAATTCCCTGGTGGAGCTTCTTCTACAGATGGAGTTGTAATTGATCCAAAATATTTCGGATTATCAGGTGCTGCAAATGCTCCATATAACTTAGGAAGAACTGGTACTCACGAAGTGGGACACTGGCTGAATTTACGTCACATTTGGGGAGATGCAACTTGCGGAAGCGATTTAGTTGCTGATACTCCAACTCATAATGCAGCAAATTATGGTGTACCTGCATATCCACACTACAGTACATGTTCTGGAACTCCTGTAGAAATGACAATGAACTACATGGATTATACGGATGATGCTGGAATGTACATGTTCTCTAACGGACAAAAAAATAGAATTGCGGCTATTTTTACAAGTGGAGGTGCAAGAAATTCTTTTGCACAACCTTAATAAAAAAAATCTAATTAAAAGCGGGATGATTTCATCCCGCTTTTTTTTTACTAATTATTTTTAGAACGCCCGAAACACTAGAATTATAAAAGCTTTTTCCTATATTTATATTCTAAATTTTAAATATGATAACGTCAAAAACTATTTCTAACGGAATCTTACGAGCATTGGCAACAATCTTAGTAATAGGTATCGTTTTATACTTCTTATATGAAATACAAACCGTAATTGTTTATTTATGCGTTTCCCTGATATTGTGTTTAATTGCAAATCCGCTGGTTTTATTTTTAAAAAATAAACTAAAATTCAGCAATTCAATGGCCGCTGCAACTACAATTATCTTTTTTATTTTTCTTATTGTAGGCTTTATTCTGCTGTTTGTGCCTTTAATTATTTCTCAGGCAAATAATCTGGCTTTATTAGATACGGCACATCTTCAGGCTAAATTTATGGAGACAGAAAAACATCTTGAAGAATATTTTAATATTCAGCATATTGATTTAAATAAAGTTATAAAAGACTCTAAACTAACTTCGGTATTAGATTTTAGTTATTTCACCGGATTTATCAATTCAATTATCAATTTTATGGCCGATATGGGAATGGGATTGGTATCGGTGTTTTTTATTACTTTCTTCTTTATAAAAGACCAGACTATTTTTAAAGATCAGGCCAGAAGAATACTTCCAGATTCTAATGAAGATAAAATTTTAAATTCTATAACAAAAATCAACCACTTACTAACCCGATATTTTATTGGTTTATTATTGCAGTTAATCGTCGTGTTTATTCTGTATCTGATTGTGTTATTAATCTTTGGAAACAAAAACGCATTTGTAATTGCTTTTTTATGTGCCATACTAAATATTATACCTTATTTAGGTCCTATTATTGGAACTACTTTGGCTGCGATTTTAACCATGATTAGTATGATTGGACAGGATTTTCAATCAGAAATTCTGCCTAAGACCATTTACGTTGTTATAGGCTTTTTAGTCGTTCAGGCAATTGACAATAATATAAGCCAGCCGATAATTTCGTCAAAAAGCGTAAATTCGCACCCGTTAGAAATATTCCTAATCATCTTAATCAGCGGTATTACATTTGGAATTGTCGGGATGATCATTGCAGTTCCGGCTTTTACAATGATTAAGGTAATTTTAAAAGAATTTTTTCCTAACAACAAGATTGTATCTGTATTAACCGAAAGAATTTAGCTTTGAATAATCCTATTTTGCATCCAGAGATTCAGGAATTTATAATTCAGAATACTGGTGCAGATTTAACAAAATTGGCGCTGCAGAAAAAACCGTTTCCAGATGTGGAATGGATTTCGATTTTAAACCAGATTGAAGCAAGAACTAAAGCAAAGGACAAGTTACCAACCTGGTTTTCTGCCAAAGATATTATCTATCCCAGCAAAATTTCTGTTGAACAAACCTCATCAGAAAAAACAGCTGCTTACAAAGCTTCTTTAATCGAAGGTGAAACTTTAATTGACCTAACCGGTGGTTTTGGAGTTGATGACTATTATTTTTCTCAACGATTTAAATCTATTGCGCATTGCGAAATAAACGAAGATTTATCAGCTATTGTCAGTCATAATTTTGAGCAGTTACACGTTAAGAACTCCCATTTTTATGCAGATGATTCGGCAAATGTTTTAAATAACCTCAACCAAAAATGGGACTGGATTTATATTGATCCATCGCGAAGAAATGATGCAAAAGGCAAGGTTTTTATGCTCAAAGACTGTCTGCCAAATGTACCGGAATCTTTAGATTTTTATTTTGAAAAAAGCGATTCTATTTTAATTAAAACTGCTCCTTTACTCGATATTTCTGCAGGTTTATCTGAATTAAAATCAGTGAAAAACATTCATATTATAGCGCTTGAAAATGAAGTAAAGGAACTGCTTTTTGAAATTCACAAAAATTATTCAGGAGAAATTACATTAAAAACTGCCAATATTTTAAAGGACAAAATAGAAACTTTTGAATTTGTTTTAGGTGCCGAAGGTCAATTTCCATCGTATAATCTTCCTCAAAAATACCTTTACGAACCTAATTCGGCTATTATGAAATCGGGCGGTTTTGATGAAGTCAGTACATCTTTCAAAATAAACAAACTTCATAAACATTCACATTTATATACTTCAGACGATTTAATTGATTTTCCCGGAAGAAGTTTTGAGATCGAAAAAGTCATTTTGTACAATAAAAATGATATGAAAAATGAGCTTTTAAATAAGCAGGCAAATGTTACAACACGTAATTTTCCAGAAACAGTAGAGAACATCAGAAAGAAGTGGAAAATAAAAAATGGTGGAAATTTTTATTGTTTTTTTACAACTGATAAAAATGATAACAAAATAGTTTTAATTTGCAGAAAAATAAACTAGAAATGAAACAACTAATTACACTAACACTTTTTTTATTAACCTTCGCCGCATTTGCTCAAAAACCATGTGAATACAGTGTAAACGTAAATGACTCTATTGGATCTTATAAAGTAACAAACGAATACTTAATGAGTGAAAAGTATTTTGGAGGAAGCTTCAATTATATTTTCTTTTCTCTGGCACAAACTGATGGTCTGCCAACTTTAAATTTACAAAACATTCAAAAAAGCAAAGATTTCATAAAGGCAAATTGTTTCGATAAAAACTCTAAAATCTTTTTACAATTAGAGAATGGAAAAATTGTTACTTTAATGCATATCAACCAGGAAAACTGCGGTACACTTGTACGTGATGATAAAGGCTTTGATAACAGAGTTAACACCGGTATTTTTATGTTTGTGAAAGAAAATTATGAAGAGCTGAAAAAATCTCCTATATCGATCATGCGAATTAAATATCTAACGAACATAGAAGATTATATCGTAAAAGCCGATCTTACATCTGAATTAACCGGTAAAGTAACGCACCCCAATACTTACTTTATAGAAAATATTAGATGCGTAGAATAATTTAATTGCAATTCCATTTTTGATTCGAAACATTATCTTTTAAACCTGCTTTTAAATTATAATGCCACCATTCTGAATCAAATGAATTGAAACCATTTTCTATCATTATCTTTTTTAAGAATTTTCGGTTTGATAAAACTTTTTTAGAAAAATTGGTATAATTATGAGCGGCTTCTGGTCCAAAAAAATCAAAAGCAGTTCCCATATCCAATTCTTTCCCGTTCATATCAACCAGCGAAATATCAACGGCTCCTCCTCTATTGTGGATGGAGCCTTTTTTTGGATCGGCCACATATTTTGGATTTGATACAATTTCCCACATTTTTTTCTGAATCGACAAAGGACGATAACAATCGTAAAGCTTTATTTTATAGCCTTTTTTAATAAAATCTTTGTTCGCGGCAACCAATGCTTTTACTGTTTTTAAACGCAGTAAACATTCAGCACAGTCATATACTTTGGCTTTTAAGAAATTATCTTCTGTTGCATATTTCATATCATACACAAAATCTTTGCTATAATCTTTTAGATTTACAAAAGTGGTATCGGCAATCTGTTGTTGTACAGGTTCTGTATAAGCTTCATGCTGTGCATGGGCAGACACTGCCCCAAAAATCAAAAAAGAAAAAGATAATATTCTAAAAAAATGTAACATATAGTTATAATTTACGTCTATCATAAAAAGTAAATATAGAAATAATAATTAAATTCGTTTAACCCAAAAACTTAGTAATTATGATTCATAAAGTAACATTATTATTTCTGAGTTTATTTTTCATGGTAATTTCTGTATCTGCACAGCAGACTAAAGCAGCAAAACTGGCAGATCAGGAAAACGCTTATGATATTCAGGACAGCATATCTATCAAAACGCGTGACGGAGCAATATTATCTGCCATGATTGCCCGCAAAAAGAACGATAATGAACCGCAGCCTGTAATTCTCCAATATACAATTTATGTTAGAGATAAAGGCAGAGACCTAAAATCGATCAAAGAATCTGTAGATAAAGGCTATATCGGGATTATAGTTTATTCGAGAGGAAAACGTTTCAGCCCAGACGAGATTAATCCGTATGAAGATGAAGCTAATGATGTTTACGACGCCATAGACTGGATCAGCAAACAAAAATGGTGCAATGGAAAAACGGCTATGTATGGCGGCAGTTATAACGGATTTACGCAATGGGCTGCCTGCAAAAAAATGCATCCGGCACTTAAAACAATTGTTCCTTCTGTTGCAAACAGACCCGGAATGGGACTGCCAATGGAAAACAATGTTTTTATAAATCCAAATTACGAATGGGCGTTTTATGTAGGAAACAATAAATATCTGGATACAGTAACGAATAATAACAGACCTCGTTTTAGAGCTTTAAAATTTAGATGGTGGGAATCTGGAACAGCGTACAAAAAACTAGACAGTATAGACGGCGAACCAAACAGATGGTTTCAAAAATGGATAAGCCATCCTTCATTTGACTCTTACTGGCAGAAAATGGCGCCTTATAAAACTGATTTTTCACAGATTAATATTCCTGTTTTAGCATTTGACGGTTATTATAACGATTCTCAAAATTCAAGTTTGTATTATTTAAAAGAACTTCAAAAATACAGCCCGAAAACCCCTTTTTATCTGGTAATTGGACCTTACGGACATTTTGGAACTCAAATTGGCGGTGAAGCTGTTTTAAACGATTACAAAGTCGATCCTGTTTCTTTGTTTGATATCAAAAAAATCACTTACGAATGGTTTGATTATATTTTGAAAAACGGCGCTAAACCAGAAATTTTAAAAGATAAAATTAATTATGAAGTCATGGGAGCAAATGAATGGAAAAGCGCTCCTTCATTTGAAAAAATGCATAACAACTATCTAACCTTTTATTTGACTTCTGCCGTTTCACAAGATTTTCGTCTCGCAGATACTAAGAAGCCCAAAAAGAAAGAATTCTTAACACAAGAAGTTGATTTTGCTAACAGAGAAATCAGCAATAACAATTATTATCCTAGTCCGATTATTCAAAAAGAAGTCAACAAAAATGACGGTTATTTTTTTATAAGTGAGCCTCTAACTGAACCTTTAATTGTAAACGGTTCTTTTTTGGGAGAAATTAAACTGAGCATCAATAAAAAAGATTTGGATTTGGGCGTAACCCTGTATGAAGTAACTCCAAACGGAGAATATTTTCATCTCTCCTACTACATTGGACGCGTCAGTTATGCAAAAGATATTGAAAAAAGACAGCTTTTAGAACCTAATAAAATAGAAACAATTGCTTTTTCTAATACGCATTTTGTAAGCCGGCAGCTGAGCAAAGGAAGCCGATTATTGATTGCATTAAATGTTAATAAAAATCCTTTTTCGCAATTGAATTACGGAACAGGAAAAGAGGTCAGCGATGAAACAATTCTCGATGCCAAAGAGCCTTTAAAAATTAAATGGTACAATGACAGCTTTGTAAAAATTCCAGTTTTGAAATAGTTCTCTTTTCAGCTAAAAACATATTCTCTAAATAAATTAACTCCCATTTTAACAAACCATAAAATGAAACAAATCCTATTGGCATTACTTATTCTGATATTTTCTACACAGCAAATTCTTTACGGGCAAAAAGCAAAAAGCAACATTAATATTCAGGAATCGATTAAGCTTGAAACTGATAAAATCTTTGACAAACTTGTTCAGATTAGAAGAGATTTTCATGAAAACCCTGAACTGGCCGGCAAAGAAAAAAGAACTCAGGAAGTTGTCAAACAACATTTACTGGATTTAGGTCTTCAAGTCGAAACTGATATTTACGGCTACGGACTTTTAGGTATTTTAAAAGGTGATAAAAAGGGAAAAAATATAGCATGGAGAACTGATATGGATGCTCTGCCAAACGATTTTCCTGATAAATCTGATTTTAAATCTAAAGTAAAAGGTGTTCAGCATGGCTGTGGACATGACGTACACTTGGCAGTTGCATTAGGGATTGCAGAAGTTTTAGCAAAACACAAAAAATCACTTCAAGGCACGGTTTATTTTATTTTTCAGCCCGAAGAAGAAACCTTTAAAGGAGCAAAAGCGATTGTTGAAAATAAAAAATTCGCACAATTTAAACTCGATGAAATTTATGCCCTTCATGTAACAGCTTTGCCTGCCGGACAGATAATGGTAAAACCAAATGAAATGTATGCCTACCAAAAAGAAATAGGAATACAGTTTAAAAATGTATTATCAAAGGAGGAAGTAAAAGATCTGTCTGCCAAAATCCGTAAATCATTAGTCAGAACTATTAATGGCAGTAAACCGTGGGAAATTCAATCTATTTTAGATCCTAAAATTGGATTAACAAATCCAAACACCATATTCAAAGATTACTTAATTGCCGATGAAAATTTTAGAAGTTATTCTAAAAACGACACATTCCGTCTAAATGCAGAAATCTATGAAACTGATGCTTCAAGAGTAAAAAATATTATTCCTGCTGTTGAACAGGTAATTAAAGACAATAATCTCGGTTCGCAGCTCCTTTCTGTTTCGTTTATAAAAGAAAACCCAACCGTTTTAAACCATCCAGATTTAACACACAATTCTGTAAATACACTTGAAAATATTTACGGAAAAGGATTTGTTACTGCCGACTACGGGCAAATTCCTTATTTCAATGATGATTTCGCTTATTTTCAGCAAAAAGTCCCAGGAGTGTATTTCCTTCTTGGAGGTTCTAATTTCGAAAAAGGAATCATAGCCATGAATCACACTCCCAATTTTGAAGTCGATGAAGAATGCATTAGAGCTGGAGTAAGAACATTTTCTTCGTTACTGTTTCAAAGATGTAAATAGAACTTAGAATATTAAAATATAAAAAAAGCGGTTTCAAATGAAATCGCTTTTTTTATGTTGTGACCCCGGAGGGGTTCGAATCTTAAATCTCACCCGTCATTAAAATATTTTCTTTTACGCCCTTACTTTTCAGCATTCTAAAATGCGAACGCACTGCATGGTAAAAAGGATATGAAGTGTACGGAAGACCGTATTCTTTTGCATAACGCATTATAATAGGTGTTATATAAGGATAATAAGTATGACCGACTCCCGGAAAAAGGTGGTGTGCGACATGATGTGTAAAACCGCCGTATAAAAAGTTCGCCAGTTTACTGTTGGTGCTAAAATCTTTGGTAACAATCATTTGGTGAACTGCCCAGGTAGCCGAAAGATTTCCGTCTTCGTCAGTTACAGGGAAATGTGCATCTTCATCAACATGAGTAGAAACAAGAGCAACAACTCCTAAAACACTTCCAAATAAGTGCATGGCAAACCATCCTGCCAAAACCAAATACCAAGGCTGATTTAGAACCATCATTGGAATAAAAAGTATATAAAACAGATTGATGATTTTTGCCGCAAAGAGTATAAAAATCTGCTTTCTCGGAATTACTTCAACGACTTTTTTTACATAGTTATTTTTAGTGCCGAAAAAATCTTTAAAATCACGTATATAAATCCAGTTTAAGCTGTAAAGCGGATAAATAAACCACATATAAATATGCTGATATTTATGGTATTCGAATAGCGGACTGTTTGGAAAAATCCTGATAATGTCACTTTGTTTAATGTCGATATCCCAATCTGGCACATTGGGATAAGCATGGTGGAGATTGATATGCCGGCGCATCCAAAGCCAGTGATTACTGCCAAAAAGTTCCAAAACATACAAGAACCATTCATTGTGTTTTGCTTTTTTAAACAAAGCTCCGTGAGCAGCATCATGAAAGGCATTTATAAAAAGAACAATCATGGTAAAACCACACAAAATATAAAAGAGAAAAAGTAAGGATGTATTGCTGCCAAAAAATAAAATACAGCTATAAAATAAAAAAAACAGAACCAAAAGACCTAAAGACTTTATTACGTTAAAATGGTATAATGATGAGTTTTGTAAAACAGTTTCGTTCACTTCTGTGCGCATCTTTTTAAAAAAATCATCAGAACCAGCTTTAAGATAAACCGGGCGTTTTAATTTTTCCATAATTGGTATTGCTAGAAATTGTACTATCAAATTTAATAAAAAAAAGTTAAAACACATGATTTCAAATCATTACATAAAAACCATTTTCAAGAAAACATTTTTAAGAATGGCACAAAGGATTTACTAAAAACAAAAAACCTGTAGTAAGCAATCTAAATTTCATAACTTTACTTAGCCTAAAACTCTTGAAAAATACTTAATCTGCGATCTCAGAAACTTCAAAATTTCTAAAAATGAAAAAAAGAGAGAAATTAGAAATCATTAGAAAACACTATCCTAATGCACTCACAACGATTGATTTTATAAATAAAATTATCGATTTTATAGAAGAAAAACTCGATCTGGAACCAGCCGAAATTATGTTTGCAGACAGTATTTGCAGTGATGATGTAAACAGTATTCAATATCCCGTAAGAGCAAATGAATTTCTGGGTCCTTTTAAAATGGGAGGTTTAGACGGTTTTCCTTTTACAGGACTAACAGGCATGCAGGCTTTTGCCAGCCACGTTCCAGATGACGGAGCCGTTTTTATTTATTATGGACCGCACATTGGAATTTCTAAAGAAGGAACTATTGGCGAAATTAATCGTTTTGGACAGCATAAACCGTCAAGCTGCTGCGGAGCCGCACATGGAGCTTTGCATAAATTATTAGATAATGCCATTAAGCCGGGACACATTACCGAAATAGATTATCAAATGAATACGATTGAACAAATACTTTACAATCAAAAAGATAGAATAGTAAAAGCCGATATTCCGCTTTATGAAGCAACAGAAATAATCTACGAATCTATTGACAGCAGAATTCAGCAGCTTATTGAGGCTACAAAATACAATTGTAAATATATTGTTCTGGTTGGAGCTGTTTTAATTAACAGCGACAGTGATATTGGTTCATTTTCATCAACCAAAAGATTTGATGTTATCGATTTGAAAAAAGGAACCAGACAAGATTTATTATCTACATTAAATTAATCTTATAATAAACATTTTATTTTATCTTTAAGCACTTATAATCATCAAGTTAATTTTATAAATAAATATTTAAAAATCTAATCTGATCTCATAATTAATTGCATAAAAGATGAAAAATAAAATACATTTTACTCTGATTCTTATTGTAGTATTCCTTAGCAGTCTATCTGCACAAATCCAAACTAATTACGACACTTTATTTGTTGGTAAAATAAAACAGATTATTTCTTATAAAGGAAACCAAAACGCCCCTCTTATTCTTTTTTTACATGGAGGTCCGGGCAGTTCCAGAATGAATCAGGCAGAAAAATTCAGCAATAAACTTCAAGACCATTTTTTAGTTGTGCAATGGGATCAAAGAGATGCCGGAAAAACTCTGGCTTTAAACAAATCGTCGGTTCCAATCACTCTCGAATTGATGGAAAATGATACTTATGAATTAGTAAAACTTCTTTTAAAAAAATTCAATAAAAAGAAAATCTATCTTGTGGGCGAATCCTGGGGAACTGTTTTAGGATTTTATATGGCCGAAAAACATCCTGAATTACTAAATGCATATATCGCATTCAGCCCCGTAATCGATCAGTCAAAAAGCGAAATGATACTGCTGGACAAACTCAAGGCCGATGCAAAAGAAAAAGGAAATACAACCGCACAAAAAGAATTAAATACAGTTAAAATTCCTTTTGAAAACTCCGATCAAATCTATTATTCACGAAAGTGGATGTTTAATTATGACGGACAGCCTTTTCCTGATAAAGATACAACAGCAGTAAAACAATATCTTAAAGCCTGGTCTGATACATGGATGCCAACATGGAATAAAGCCATAAAGCAGAATCTCTTTAAAGAACTGCCTTCTGTTAAATGTCCTGTGTATTTCTTTATTGGAAAAAAAGATCTTCAGACCAATTTTACTATTGCCGAGAAATATTTTGAAAGCCTGAAAGCACCTAAGAAAAAAATATTTTTGTTTGAAGATGCCGGACATTCTGTTTTAACTGAAAAACCAGAAGAAGTTCAAAAAATAATTATTGAACAAATTTTAAATGCTGGCTGATAACCCATTTAAAAAATTCCCATATTTTCTGGTTTTATAGTAAACCCAAGACGTATCATGCTTTTGTGTTCCTGATAGTCAATTAAACTTTCGGTATATCCTACAAACCATTGCAAAGTGAGATAATAATTTTCATCTTTATAAGGTCTCCAGTTTAATTGTGTTTGTAAAGAACCGTAATTGATAAGACCGCTTCCTTTTCTAAAAAGAACATCTGCGCTCCATCTTCCGGGTTGTATCTGGTAAGTTGCGCTTGCTTCGCCGTAGCCTACATATTTTGTAAGTCCAGGATTGTCTTCTTTGTCAACAAGCGGAATCCATCCTCTAAGTCCAACAGTCCATCGCGGCGAAACCTGCGATTTTAACGAAAAAGCAAGCATATTCCAGGTTCTGGAGTAAATAGAATCTCTTCCGTTTGATTCGTGTTCTAAGGAAATGGTTCCATACGTCAGCCTTCCTCCTTTTAAATAAAACGGACGAACAATTGCTACTCCGGGATTAAAGTTAATTTCTGAAAAGGGTTTTGAATTTGCATAAATATCCCAAAATGCCTTTTGAGTATACATTAAATAAGGGAAAAAACCGCCCCACAAAGGTTTTGAGTTTAATCGGAGTTTAAAACTAACCTGATATTTGACATCGGCTGTATTACGCGTAATATCTTCATCGAGAGGAATTCCGGTTAAAAAATAATTATCCTTATGGACAGAAAAACTATGTTCTTTGAGCAGCGAATCTGCTGCACGGAAATTTTTTTTATCTTCTACAATTTGTGAATTTGCTTTAATTGTTAATAAAACAACGCATGCTAGTATATATTTTAAGTACATTTTTATAATTTAAATTCAGGGCTTTTCTTAAGCTTTTATACTAATATACGGTATTTTTATGAATTTAAAAACTTCTGCTTATTTCATTTTTGCAAAGAAAATTTTAAACTCTGTACTTAATACTACTTTATTAAGACACTATATTAATGATTGAAAAGTGAAAAGCATATTGTAAATTTGAAATTAAACATTCATCTTTTGGGCAGCGAAATAAAAAAATCAATTACGGCAATTGCATTATTTATCATAAGTTTTTTTCTTCACGAAAATTGTTTCAGTCAGGCATCGAAAAAAACAAAATTTAAAGTTTTAGTTTTATATGAAAACGGCGGACATCATCTGGCTTTTTCTAAAGCAGCAAAACCCTGGTTGAACAAACTGGCGGCCGAAAACAATTTTACAATAGATTATATTGAAAATACAAAGACAATTAATGAATCTCTTTTAAACCAATACCGTCTTTTTATACAACTCGATTATCCGCCTTACACATGGAGTAAAGAATCTATGAAAGCTTTTCAAAAATATATGAATGATGGCAAAGGAGGCTGGATAGGTCTGCATCATGCAACTTTATTAGGAGAATTTGATGGCTATCCTATCTGGAATTGGTTCTCTGATTTTATGGGCGGTATTCGATTTGTTAACTATATTCCTGATTTTGCCAGTGCAAAAGTTATTGTTGAAGATAAAGTACATCCTTTAATGAAAGGGGTTCCCGTTGATTTTCTGGTACAAAAAGAAGAATGGTACACTTATGACAAAAGTCCGCGCAAAAATGTTCATGTTTTAGCTTCTGTAGATGAGTCGACTTATCAGCCGGATTCAAAAATAAAAATGGGAGATCATCCTGTTGTTTGGACAAATGAGCATTTTGCATCCCGAAATGTTTATATTTTTATGGGACATTCTCCTGATTTGTTTGATAATAAAGCCTACACTGCTCTTTTTAAAAATGCAATTCTATGGGCATCAAATAAAAAATAAGTTCGTCGTTTTATCTATTTTCAGAATATCTATTTATTCATGAAACCTTATATTCGCAGAGAATTTAAACAAACAAAAAAGAAAAATGATCCAAAAGGTTAACGAAAAAGAATACAATGATCTGATTTCGGTTTGGGAATCTTCGGTTAAAGCAACACACCACTTTTTGACACTCGAAGATTTCAATTTTTACAAAGAACTTATTCCAACTTTTTTTAAAAGTGTTTCATTGCATTGCATAAAAAACGAAAATCATACAATTATTGGTTTTATTGGCACTCACGAAGAAAGTTTAGAAATGCTTTTTGTAACAGCAGATGAAATTGGTAATGGTATTGGAAAAAAACTTCTGCTGTATGCAATCGAAAATTTAGGCGTTACAAAAGTCGATGTAAACAAAGACAATACGCACGCTGCGGCATTTTATAACCATTTCGGTTTCGAATTAAAATCTACTTCTGATGTTGACGGCTGCGGAAAACCTTACCCTATTCTGCATTTAGAATTAGCAAAATAACAGAAAATCCTGTTTTTTAATTGTTCTGTATCTTTTTATTGGCAGATTTCCTTTTCCAGTATAAAAGATACAGAACTCCCATAAACAAGACCAGAATATCAATTTTCATTATTTGAGGGATACGAGATATTTGATCGCTGTAGTAACTTCCTCCAAGTAACGCACCTAAACCAATTCCTAACTCCATAGAAATATACATTGTGGCTATGGCTTTTCCACGGTGCTGCGGATTACTCAAATCGATAGTCCATGCATTAATTGCCGGTGATAATATACCTGTACCCATTCCGTAAATAGCGGCTCCTGTTAAAAGTACTGTAATACTATTTCCGGTACTAATTACAAATAATGCAATAGAAGTAACAATTAATCCTGCGAGTATAACATTTGTACGTCCGTGTCTGTCAGAAACTTTTCCAGCACCAAATCGTACTAAAACAGAAGCAATCGTAAACGCAGTAAAAAACACTCCTTTATTTTCTGCCCCCAGATGTTCGCTCCAATCCGGAATTAAAGTAAGTATTAAACCATAAGCCGTATAAGAAAAAAAAGTAATAACTCCGGCAGGAAGCGCTCCAATATCAATAATATCTTTTCTTCCAATATAAAACATCGATTTATGAAGTTTTTCTTTTGCGGCCAAAGTTTCTTTCATATTCATTACAATAACGATAGACAAAAAAGCAAGAAACGAAGAACTGTAAAACATAACATCAATTCCATACGCATTTACAACCATTCCGCCCAGCGCAGGCCCTAAAGCTCCGCCAATACTAAAACACAAACCATGCATTCCTAAAGCTTCGCCCCAGCGTTCCTGCGGAATAATATCTGCAACATAAGCAGAAGTTGCTGTCGGCTTAAATCCAGTTGAAAAACCATGAACCAAACGCAAAAACAAAAATCCCGAAACTGAACTCAATATTGGATACAAGAAACCGCAAATCAAACATACAACAGACCCAACAGCCATTACAGGAACACGCCCCCATTTATCTGTAAGTTTACCGCTAAAAGGTCTTGATATAGCAGCTGTGAGTGTAAAAAGCGAAATAATAAATCCTTTGTATTCTGCTCCGCCCAAACTGCTTAAATAACTCGGAAGCTCCGGAATAATCATATTAAAACTCGACGAAAACAAAAGAGAACTCATGCAAAGCAAAATGAATTGAAGAGTATAAATTGATTTATTTTTAGGATGCATTATCAAATTATTAAAGTAGTATCTACAAAGAGAAAAATTTAAGTCTGCAAATATAGTCTTCTATTTAGATAAAACTTCCGCAAATTTTATCTATTACTACTATACTTTAATAATTATATATTAAAAACTGCTGTTTAAAAAACAGTTGAAATAATTATTGTTAAGCTTTGATAATCTGAGCATTTTTTTCACGAGATTCAAAAAAGTCATACGCTCTTTTCTCTGCATAAGAATACATGGAATCACGAAGCGGAAAAGCACAATGTCCGCCATATTTTGGAGTTTCCAGATAAACATATTCACTGTCTTGTGCAATAGCCCTTGGATAACATCTTTCGCCTAAAAAAGGATCATCAAGAGAATTAATAATTAAAACCGGAGTGGTAATATTTTTAAGAGAAAATTCGGGAGAAACACGCTGGTAGTAATCCTCACGACTTGCAAAACCATGCAGAGGTGCTGTAAAGTAATGATCAACTTCGTCAAAAGATGAAATTTTGTCAATTTGATCTCGATTTATAAAATCCGGAAACTGAGCTGCTTTATATTTTAGTTTTCTTTTTATATCAATTGTAAAATTCTTTAAATATACCCTGTTAAAGCCTTGTTTGAGCACTGCGGCACTTGTTGCAATATGTGTGGGCACAGAAATAGAAACTCCCGCTTTTATACGCTTATCAATTTTAGTCCAACCAAAATAATTCAAAAGCTGAACACCTCCCATTGAATAACCAATTAAATAAACATCTTCAAAACCTTTTCGCAAAACAAACTGAACCACTTCGTCTAAATCATCAACTGCACCGTGATGATAAAGTCTTGGCAGGCGGTTCATTTCTCCTCCACAAGTGCGGTTGTTCCAGGCAAAAACAGAAAAGTCTTTCTGTAGAAAATAAGCCGCACAGCTGTTATTATAAGTTCTACGGGAATCTCCTTCTAAACCATGACATAAAATAACTGCTTTTTTCGAATCATTTAAAACAAAATCAATGTTGATAAAATCTCCATCATTGAGCTCATGTTTTTCTCTTGTATATTCCGGAACTTCAAATTTTTTAAACAAAGCGGCATAAATAGTTGAGACATGCCTGTTGCGATGAATAATAGAAGGGAAATTATATTCTGACTGTTCGATTAGCGGCATAACAAAAAGTTTTACGGTGCGCACTACAAATCTAAGAAATCAATCAATATGTAATTTAAAACTGTCTTTTTATTTCTTTTGAAAAACAAAAAAGCCACTCGATTGAGTGGCTTCTTGTGATCGCAGAAGGATTCGAACCTTCGACC
Source organism: Flavobacterium sp. 22659 (assembly GCF_052044235.1). Taxonomy (NCBI): domain Bacteria; kingdom Pseudomonadati; phylum Bacteroidota; class Flavobacteriia; order Flavobacteriales; family Flavobacteriaceae; genus Flavobacterium; species Flavobacterium sp. 22659. Next base: position 15,578 of record NZ_JBQEMU010000027.1, on the reverse strand, counting down.
GCCTGCTTAGAAGGCAGGTGCTCTATCCAGCTGAGCTATGCGACCATTTATTTTAAAACTTTATGGCAAAGTTTCTGTCGGGGTGGCAGGATTCGAACCTGCGGCCTCCTGCTCCCAAAGCAGGCGCGATAACCGGGCTACGCTACACCCCGAGGCAAAATTTAAGCGGAGAGACAGGGACTCGAACCCTGGCGACGGTTACCCGTCGACAGATTAGCAATCTGCTCCATTACCGCTCTGGCACCTCTCCTTGCTAGTGGAATTGCTTCCGTTTTGCGAGTGCAAATGTATAACAACATTCCTTTTCTCACAAGCTTTTTTTTGAGTTTTTTTAGTTTTTTTTCATCTTTTTTCAAAACCTCTTCACAATCAAACGAATAGAATTAACAAAAATTTCACCTTAAATTTAAAATTCACCTATTCAATACAAAATTTGAATTTATTCAAATAAACAGTAAATTTGCTTACTAACTATTATTAAACAGAAAATGAACAAAAGAGTTGTTATCGTTTCTGCCGTTAGAACACCTATCGGAAGTTTCATGGGCGGGTTATCTAGTGTACCTGCACCAAAATTAGGAGCTGCTGCCATAAAAGGAGCGCTTTCAAAAATTAATCTTGACCCAAAATTAGTCGATGAAGTTTTCATGGGGAATGTAATTCAGGCCGGAGTTGGACAAGCGCCAGCGCGTCAGGCTGCATTATTTGCCGGATTATCTGAAGAAGTTGCTGCCACAACAGTAAACAAAGTATGTGCATCCGGAATGAAAGCTGTAATGTTTGCTGCTCAGGCAATCGCATGCGGTGACGCTGAAATTGTAGTTGCGGGCGGAATGGAAAGCATGAGCTTGATTCCTCATTACGTACAAATGCGTGCCGGAAACAAATTTGGTCCTGCAACTATGCTTGACGGAATGCAGAAAGACGGTTTAACAGATGCTTACGACAACAACGCAATGGGAGTTTGCGCTGATTTATGTGCATCTGAATACAAAATCAGCCGTGAAGAGCAAGATGCATTCGCAATTCAATCGTATGAAAGAAGTGCAAAAGCCTGGGATGCCGGAAAATTCGACAATGAAGTTGTGCCAGTTGAAGTACCTCAGAGACGCGGTGAACCCATTATATTTTCAAAAGATGAAGAATATACTAATGTAAAATTAGATAAAATTCCATCTTTAGCCCCAGTTTTCACAAAAGACGGAACTGTAACTGCTGCAAATGCTTCAACAATCAACGACGGAGCAGCTGCTTTAGTTTTAATGTCTGAAGAAAAAGCAAATGCATTAGGCTTAAAACCTTTAGCTTACATAAAAGGCTACGCAGATGCTGCACAAGAACCAAAATGGTTTACAACAAGTCCGGCAAAAGCATTACCAAAAGCTTTAGACAAAGCAGGAATTTCAATCTCAGATGTTGATTATTTCGAATTCAACGAAGCTTTCTCTGTAGTTGGATTAGCCAATGCAAAAATATTAAACCTTGATAACGATAAAGTAAACGTAAACGGTGGTGCTGTTTCATTAGGACATCCGCTTGGAGCATCCGGAGCACGTATTATTGTAACTTTACTAAATGTTTTAGAACAAAACAATGCAAAAACCGGAGCTGCTGCAATTTGCAACGGCGGCGGCGGCGCATCGGCAATTGTTATCGAAAGAGCTTAAAACAATATCATAAAAAATCAGGAGTTATATGTATAACTCCTGATTTTCAACTAATACTTTCCCTTAAATGTTTGGAATTTGCAATCTAGCCATAGTACCCGTTCGAGCTGAAGCCAGCGATAGAAGTGAAATTGTTACACAGCTCTTGTTTGGCGAGCATATCGAAATTTTAGAACGTCATAATCAATGGGCGCGAATCAGAATTCAATATGATGATTACGAAGGGTGGGTAGATTCTAAGCAATATCAGGTAATTTCAAAAGAGCAGTTCGATTTGTTGAGCAAAGAAGCCATTATTCTAAATGCTGATTTAATTGACTACATCACTGCACCAAACAATCTATTGCTTCCAATTCCGCTTGGAGCTTCTTTATCTTTTTTAAACAATAACGAAATCAATACTTCAAATTTTGATTTTGAAGGAACCAAAACCAGCGGCGTAAAACCTAAAAGTGCATTAATCAAAACTGCTTTTATGTATTTGAATGCTCCCTATTTATGGGGCGGAAAAACTCCTTTTGGCATTGATTGTTCAGGCTTTACCCAAATGGTTTACAAATTGAACGGTTATAAAATTCATCGTGATGCTTCTCAGCAGGCACTTGAAGGCGAAGCTTTAAGTTTTATCGAAGAAAGTGAAGTTGGCGATTTAGCCTTTTTTGATAACGACGAAGGCAATATCATTCATGTCGGCATCATTATGGAAAACAATTACATCATTCACGCAAGTGGAAAAGTCCGCATTGACCGCTTGGATCATTTAGGAATTTACAATCCTGAACTAAAAAAACACACTCACAAACTGCGTGTTATCAAAAAAATCATATAAGCCTTTTCATTAACTCTAAAGCAATATCCCTTGGCAAAGTTTTCATTATCTAAAACAGATTTCAGAATAAACGATACAATTGTTCAACTTCCAGCTGCTATAGATGTTTTAAAAAAAGCTTTGGGTGACTGCCGTTATATCAAAAAACAATACAATCATATTTATACCTGGGATGATCTAGGCATTATGGCTTTTTCTAAAGAAGGTAAACAAGTAGAAAGTCTAGCAATTGAATTTGAGGTTAAAAAATATGATTATTGCGCAAAAAGCATCTTTACCGGCGAATTTATATTTGATGGTCAAGAATTATTTCAATACTACGAAAACAACAAAAATCAGCTTGTAAAACTCTTTAAAGGAGACAGAAGCGGCGCTTTTATCCTTAACGGAATCAGTATTTGGTTCGATAAAGAAGATGGCAAAATTACAAGTCTCAGCATTTCTCCTTACGAAGAAAAAGAAAAGAAAATCTCAGCGCCTCTTGACCCTGAATTCAAAGCATTCAAACCTTTATGGCAGGAATGGATTTCAGAAATAAATAAAATTATTTCAAGCAGCAATGCCTATTACAATTTAACAGAAGGCATTTCTACAGAAGATATTCAGGAACATATCGAACTTGAAGATGATATTAAAATACCGCCGGCCTTAATTAATTTTTACAAAGTTCAAAATGTAGATTACGATCCTGTAACTGCTGCTTTTCAGTTTGGAGTAAACAACTGGAGTTATGACTTAATTCCGTTTCAGGACATTGCAGAAGAATGGAATTCGATACAAGATTTACAATTTGAGGAAGACGATTTACCAGAACAGGAACTAGATTTCGAAAAAATCAACACAAACAATTACGCCAACCCAAAATGGATTCCGTTTGCTACAGGAAGAAATGGTGATTACTTATTGTACGATACAGATCCAGCTTCAAAAGGAAAATTCGGCCAAATCATCGAACTTCAAAACGAATCCTGGTCGCGCATCATTGTGGCAGATTCATTAGAAGAATTAATCCAGAATGAAATCAACAATTTAAAAGCCGGCAAAACCGAGCATTTTGATTTTATTGTCGGAAAAGAAAATTAAAGCACACAGATAAAACAGATTCGCTTTGTGAAAACTCGGATTTACACGGATTTTTTTCTTTTTCTCTCGCAGATTTTGCAGATTTAAACAGATTAAAAAAATAAATCCGCATAATCTGCGAGAGAAAAATTAATAAGCAATAAAATCATTTTTAATCCAATTAATCTGTGGCAAAAATAAAATTAGTGCAAATTTGGGAAATTCGTGGCTAAAAAAACTAAGCACTCAATCGAATTGTCTTTCTAAACTCAGACGGACTATAGCCTTTTTGCTTTCTAAAAAACTTATTGAAATGGCTTTCATCCGTAAAACCAAATTCATAAGCAATTTCGTTAATACGCTTTTCGCTGAATTGCAAACGATGTTCAATCAGTTTCGTTTTATAATTACTGATATACTGCTGCATCGTTTCGCTGGCGTGTTTCTTAAAATAACGTCCTAAATACGTATTCGAAATTCCAAAATAATCACTGATTGATTCTGCTTTAATTTTTTCTGGATAGTAAATATTATTCTGAATATATTGCAGAATATCCATTGCTTTAGCCTCCGTATTTATGGTCACTTGTTCAGGCAAGTATTTCGCGATATTTCTCGCCACAATAATAATCAGCGTATTTACCAACTGCTGAATCAATTCCTGATTGTAAACATCTTTATCCTGATGTTCTCGGCAGATTGCTTCAATCATCACTTTCACTAGACATTTATCAGGATCATTTTTAAGAATACAGCCCGGCTGATGATTGGCATTTTGAAGTATATATTCTAATCGCTGAATATTTTCATTCTGCAGACTCGAATTTTTCAAATAAATATCATTAAACCTCAAAAAGAAAAACTTCGTTTCAGTTTCAATTGTAAAATTATGACAATCCTCCGGAGTTAATAAGAACAAATGCCCTGGATCGTATTCAAAAATATTCTTATTAATACACTGCCTTCCTGTGCCTTCTAAAATATAAACCAGTTCGAAAAAATTATGACGATCTCCAACATCCGGATATTCGTCCAGCGTTTCAAAAGAAACCGTAAAAGGTTCATATAAGTTTTCTTTTTTCATAATTCCATTTTATTTTAAGATGCAAATATACCTAAAAAAGACAAATATATACCAAATAAGAATCACAAAAACAGTATAATTTTGCCTCATCAATTTTAAATACAAAAAATCACAATCATGGAATATAGAAAACTAGGCAGCTCAGAACTTGAATTATCAGCTATTACTTATGGTGCATTTGCTATTGGCGGAACCATGTGGGGCGGAACAGAAAAGAAAGATTCAATAGAATCTGTTCAGGCTTCAATTGACCACGGCGTTACTACAATCGACACTGCTCCTTTTTATGGATTTGGTTTAAGCGAAGAAATGATCGGTGAAGCTATTAAATCTTATGATCGTTCTAAAATTCAATTACTTACCAAATTTGGTTTGGTTTGGGACGGCAGCAACAACGGAAAAGGCGATTTCTTTTTCGACGCAGACGATAACGGTAAAAAAGTTCCAATTTACAAATACTCATCAAAAGCAAACGTAATTAAAGAAATCGAAGAAAGTTTAAAACGCCTTCAAACCGATTATATAGATTTACTGCAAATTCACTGGCCAGATTCAACAACTCCAATTTCTGAAACAATGGAAGCTGTTGAAACTTTAATTCAGCAAGGAAAAATTAGAGCATTCGGAGTAAGTAATTATAATATTGCGCAAATTCAGGAAGCACAAAAAACAGTTCAAATAGCTTCAAACCAAGTAGCTTACAGTATGCTGAACCGCGGAATCGAAGCAGATTTAATTCCGTTTACAGTTGCAGAAAACATCGGAATCATTGCTTACAGCCCAATGGAAAGAGGTTTATTGACTGGAAAATATTTCACAGACAGCAAATTAAAAGAAAACGACCATAGAAACGGTTATTTCGGAAAATTCGATTTGCAGCAGGTAAAAACCTTAATCGAAGAATTAAGCTCTTTAGCGCATTCAAAACACATTTCAATTTCACAATTGGTTTTACGCTGGACAACTTTACAAAAGGGAATTTCAATTGTTCTAGCAGGAGCCAGAAGCGCAGAACAAGCTATTTCAAACGCCAAAACAATGGATTTCGATTTATCAGCCTCAGAATTGGAATTTATCAATCAGGCAATTGCTAAAATAAAATAATTCTCTTTTCTAAACACATAGAAACATAGTTCTTAGTAATCGTCAAAGATGTTTCACTTAAATAAACACACATACCTATGTGTTAGAAACTAGTTTCTTTCCATTCCCTTTTCCAAGAAACAAAAACCTATGTTTCTATGTGTTTAAAAAAATCTCAAAATTAAATAATTAGAATTTGGGCGTGCCCCTCCGGGTCGGGCTTTCGACTATATTTTTTGCTCCATTTCATTACGCAAAAAGATACCGCCTTTATCCCTCACGCATCCATTTTCAAAAGAAACAACAGTAAAAATGAAAAAGATATTTATAATTAACGGCGGGCAAAAATTTGCTCATTCAGGAGGACAATTCAATAAAACCGTTCAGGATTGGACAGTTGAATTTCTTTCTAAAAACAACGATTACGAAATAAAAACAACTCACATTGAAGACGAAATAAATCTTCAAAAAGAAGTAGAAAAATTTGTTTGGGCAGATTTAATTATCTACCATACACCTGTTTGGTGGTTTCAAATTCCAAACCTTTTTAAAAAATATATCGATGATGTTTTCACGCAAGGACACAATAACGGAATTTACAAAAGCGACGGAAGAAGCCGTGTAAACCCAGACATCAATTACGGAACCGGCGGACTTTTACATGGACGCAAATACATGCTTACTACAAGCTGGAACGCTCCTGCAACAGCATTTACACTTCCGGGAGAATTCTTTGAAGAAACTTCTGTTGATGACGGCGTAATGTTTGGTTTCCACAAAATGAACAAATTTACCGGAATGGAACGCATAAACGGATTTCATTTTCATGATGTTGAAAAAGGTGCAACACCAGAAAATATTGTTATCTTTAAAGAACAGTACACCAAACATTTAGAAGAAACCTTTAAAACTTTATAATTATGATCTCAATCACCGCAATCATTAAAAGTAAAAAAGAAAATCTTATAGAAGTTCAAAATATGATTACACATCTGGTTACAGAAACCAGAAAAGAAGAAGCATGCATTCGCTACGATCTTCACACTACAGAGAATGTATTCATTATTTGGGAAGAGTGGAAAGATCAAATTGGACTTGATTTACACAACAATCAGTCGTATTTAGTCGATTTCATTACAAAAAGCGAAGCTTTACTATCAGCTCCCGTTCAGGTTTATAAAACGGCACAAATTCTATAATTTTTTCAGAGTTCTGAATTCTTTTCTGCATTGGTAATTCGAGAATTTGTAACTAAAAAATGTTACAGATATAACTTAATTATACAAAATAATTATTCAGAAAAAAGCTAAATTGCCTCGCATTCAGAAACATAAAAAATATGAGTCATTATCATCTTGCCGAAATTAATATTGCAAAAATGAAAGGGGTAAACATCAGCGACCCCATAATGAAAGAATTCGTAGACAATTTAGACACCGTAAATACTTTAGCCGAAGAAAGCGAAGGTTTTGTCTGGAGACTAAAAGATGACACTGATAGTTACAACGCTACAAGCCTGAATCCATACAATGACGAACAAATTATTATTAATGTATCGGTTTGGGAAAGTATCGAAACTTTAGAACATTATATGTACAAAACTTTTCACAGTGACTTTTTAAGACGCCGAAAAGAATGGTTCCAAAAATTCGGTAAAGCGCATACGGCTATGTGGTGGATTCCTAAAGGACATATTCCAACCATGGAAGAAGCTGTAGAAAAATTAGATTACCTCCAAAAAAACGGTCCGTCAGAATTAGTTTTCGATCTTCGAAACAAATATCCAATGCCGGTTAATGCATAGTTGTATAGCCACGAATCACGAATTTATTTTTTAAAATCTATACGCAGACATTTTTAAATTAATTCGTGAATCATGGCTAACAAAAAACTACTTTATTCCTCCAAAAGCTCCGAAACACATATTTTTATGCAATATTTCGACTTTTGAAAAACCAACTTTTTTCATCAAATCCAATTGGTAATTCATCGATCTTGGAGAATCCTCTTTTTCGATATAATCCAAAACTTTCTGGCGATACTCTGCTCCTCCTATTTCTTCCAAATATTCACCATAACGCTGCCAGGTATAGTCATTCAATAATTCTGTGTCTTGAGTGATTAAATCAGAAATCATAAAACAACCTCCTGGTTTTAATAATGTAAACAATTTAGTAAAAGTCGTTTCCCAATCGCTATCATCACGCAAATGATGCAAAACTGCACCAGCCAAAATAATATCAAAACTATTTTCCTCTAAATCTATTTCGCGAATATCACCTTGTTTTATTACTACTTTTCCGTTGGTTTCAGCTGAAACCCTTTGAAAAGCGCGATCTAACATTGGCAAGCTCAAATCGACCAAAGTGCAGTTTAAATCTGGCACTTTAGATAACATTTTTAAAGTATAATTTCCAGCACCACAGCCTACATCCAGCACAGTTACAGCATTCGGAACAATGCGTTTTGAAGCTTCTGTTATTAATTCTAAAGAAATAACAGCATCAATTGTGGCCACTTGTCCTGTTTCTAAATTTGAAAATCGTTCGACATCATTGTCAAATCTTTCCTTGATTTCTTCAATAGTTGATTTTTTCATGGTCTTTTGTTTTTTTAATCTCTCGCAGATTTCGCGAATCTTTTTGCTATTATTGATTGGAAATATTATGGTTTAGACGATTTTATCTAAATTAATAATCTGCTATATCTGCGAGAGACTTATTTTTTGATTTTTCAAAACTATTCTTTTCATAAATACTTTAAAAATACTATTTTTATCAATTAATAATACTTTAAAAGTATCATGGAATTACGTCACTTAAAATATTTTTTGGCCGTAGCCGAAGAACTGAACTTTACCAAAGCATCAGAAAAACTGTTCATCTCACAGCCTCCGTTGAGTCGGCAGATTGCTGAATTGGAAGACGAACTTCAGGCAAAACTTTTCATCAGAAACAATAAAAAGGTAGAATTGACCGAAGCCGGGAAATATTTCGAAAAAGAAGTAAAAGAACTTTTTCAGAATCTGGAACGTATTTCTATTAAAACAAAAAAGATTGCAGAAAACGTTTCGGGTGAATTTAGAATCGCTTATATAAGCTCTATATATTCTTTTATTATTTCAGATTTAATCAAACACCTCAAAGCACAGTTTCCGTACGTAAATTTTAAACTTTTTGAAATTTCAACCACCAAACAAATCGATGCTTTAGAACAAGGAAAAATCGAAATGGGAATTATTCGATCACCAATTCAGTCACCAAAAATAAAATCACATCTGTGGTTTAAAGATGGTTTTTCATTGGTTTACAACAAAAAATCCGTTCAGATAAAATCAGAAAATGAAATTGCAAACCTAAAAGACGAAACATTCGTTTTCTTTAACAAAGATTATGCACCGCATTATCACGAAGTTTTATTAGAACTTTGTGCTTTTTATGGCTTTACACCGCAGATTATTCACGAAGCGAATAACATCAATTCTATCGTACAATTAGTCAAAAACGGATTAGGAATTTCGATTGTTCCTTCAAACGTTTCCAAAAATAATCAGGATCCAGAAATTGGTTTTATTGAACTGAAAAAGGTTAATTTAAAAACAGATGTTTCGATTATCACATCCAAAGAAGATGAATCTGAAATCACGAAATCTGCTGTTGATTTTTTGTTGGAGAAAAACGGTTCTCGCTAAGTTTCGTTGTGAAATTAATCTCGCAAAGACACAGAGGCACAAAGTTTTTATTTATAAGTTGCCTCCAGCTTTAGCTGGATGGAAAAATAATTAAGTTTAAAAGGCTTTAGCCAAACAACTACTGATTTGGCTAAAGCCTTTTCTAATTCAATTTTTATACCTCCAGCTAAAGCTGGAGGCAATTCAATAAATCCTTTTAATCCTTTAATCTGTGGCAAAAAACTTTGCGACTTCGCGGCTTTGCGAGATTAAATCCAAAAACAATTTGTGAAAATTCGAGTAATTCGTGGCTATAACAAAAATTCGTTACAATTTAGTACAGTAATCCACATTATAAAAAGAGAACTTTTAAATACCTTAGCAAATTATAATTCTACAATAAAAATTTCAATAAAAATGGCTGAGCAATCTTCAATTCAGTGTCCAAACTGCGGAACTCCTATCGATGTCAATGATGTATTAAAACATCAGTTGGAAGACAGTATCCGTAAAGAATTCCAGCAAAAAGCGACTATTCAAAATCGTGAATTAGAGCTTAAAAACGAACAATTGGACAAAGCCAAAGCCGAATTTGAAGCGAAGAAAAAACAGGAAAATGAACTTTTTGCAGAACGCTTAGAGCGCGAGAAAAAAACGGCTGAAAAAGAAATCTCTGAAAAACTAAAAGCCAAGCTCGAAGAAGAAAACAAAGATCGTTTGTTATTGATGGAAAAAGAACTCTCTGAAAAATCGGAAAAAATCAGGGAATTAAATAAAATGGAAGGTGAAATCGCCAAATTACAACGCGAAAAACTGGAAATGAAAGATGCTATTCAAGCCGAAGCCGAAAAGCAACTGAACACTCAACTGGCTTTGGAACGCGAAAAAATCAGAAAACAAGAAGACGATAAAAACGAGTTAAAATTTAAAGAACTTCAAAAGCAATTAGAAGAGCAGAAAAAATTAACCGAAGAAATGAAACGCAAGCAGGAACAAGGTTCTATGCAATTACAAGGCGAAGTAATGGAATTAGCTATCGAAGAATGGCTGGCAAACAACTTCCCTCTTGACAGTATTGACGAAGTTAAAAAAGGTGCAAACGGTGCCGACTGTCTTCAAATTGTCAACACTCGCGAACACCAAAATTGCGGTTCTATTTATTACGAAAGTAAAAGAACAAAAGCTTTTCAGCCTTCTTGGATTGAGAAATTCAAAAACGATATCAGAACCAAACGAGCCAACATTGGAGTTCTGGTTACCGAAGTAATGCCAAACGGAATGGAACGAATGGGCATGCGCGACGGTATCTGGATTTGTACCTACGAAGAATTTAAAGGTTTAAGTGCTGTTTTACGTCAGTCCTTGATTCAAATAAATCAAGCTGTTCAGGCTCAGGAAAACAAAGGCGATAAAATGTCAATGTTGTATGATTTCCTGACCAGCAACGAATTCCGTTTACAGATTGAAGGAATTGTAGAAGGTTTTACGCAAATGCAAAGTGATCTCGATTCTGAAAAAAGAGCCATGCAGAGAATCTGGAAACAGCGAGAAAAACAAATCGAAAAAGTAGTTCACAATACTTTAGGAATGTACGGTTCGATTCGCGGTATTGCCGGAAATGCAGTTCAGAGTGTAAGAGCCTTAGAATTGGATTTTATTGAAGGTAATGACGAAGAGGAAGAAACTAAGGAACTAGAATAAATCCTTCGACTTCGCTCAGGAAGACAAACGAAATGTCAGGCTGAGCGAAGTCGAAGCCCTTATAAAACTAATCCACCTTCTTAAAAACCAAAAGTTTCCCAGAAGGATTAGACAAAGTCAATTGATTATTTCCAATAGAATAAGTTGTTGTGCTTTGCAATGCTTTTGTAAATTCACCTTCTTTATTTCCTTGTGGGCAAGCCATTAGAGTCGATATTACTTTGGTAAATCTCAGCAAATCCTTTTCATAAAAAATAGAACCACTAATGGCATTACAGCCGCCATAGCCAGAAAATCTATTTTCAGTTGAATTAATTTCAATTCGAGGCATTTCCTTTTGAAAATCAGTGGCAAAGACTTTATATCCATTCAATTCTTCCAAAACCCAAATATCATGAAGTCGGTAATCAGTAAGATATTTTCCGCATCCGCTTAGTTTTTTTGCTTCTAATTCAGAATTGTTTTTAATTTCAACTTTTACGCTGTAAGGTGAAATTGCACCAGACATTGAATCCTGACAATCCAGCTGTTGGATTGTAATTGTTGCCGAAGTCGTTTCATTACTTACTTTATACATTTTCACATTGGCATCCATAGCTTTAATCGCATCAACGGCAGGAAAAGTTATTTTTTCTTTTCCTGGTATTAATGATGTAAAGACAATTTCGTCATTCCCCATTTTGATTCCCCAAAACGGTTCGTTTCCTGTTCCTTTAAAATAATATTTTAAATCTTCTTCTGTCGAACTTGTTGAATCTGTTCCTGCAGTTTCTTTATTTGCTGTCGTTTTACAGCCTATCATTAAAAATGATAACAACAATATTGAGAGTACTTTTTTCATGAGATCTTAGATTAAAAATGTTCTTTTTAGTAAAACACCTATAAAATTCTTATGAATTTACGACATTTTTTTGAAACGCCTATTTAGAATCCTTTCAAATTTAAAAAAACCAAATCACTCAAAAATTACTTAAATCCCGCACTACGTAAAAGATTCTGATAAAATACGTAGTAATAAAAACCTCCATCTACTTAAAAAAATAAAATTATTACGTATTTTAATAAGTATAAATACTTATATTTGCGTAGTAATACTTAATTAAAGAAATAATGATTAAAGTAATAGTAGTTGGAAACGGCATGGTTGGTTATAAATTTTGCGAAAAATTCGTTGCAAAATCAGGACAAGAAAAGTATCAAATCACAGTATTTGGAGAAGAACCAAGACGCGCTTACGATCGCGTTCACTTAAGCGAGTACTTTGGAGGAAAAACAGCTGATGACTTATCATTATCAACAAGCCAATGGTACGCAGAAAACAATATTATTCTAAATACATCTGAACTAATTACAGATATAAATCGTGATGCAAAAACAATACATACACACTTAGGCAAAACACATACGTACGACTACTTAGTTTTAGCAACAGGTTCTTCCGCTTTTGTACCTCCAATTGAAGGTGTAGAAAAAGAAGGTGTTTTTGTCTATAGAACCATCGAAGATCTGGATGCTATCATGTCCTATGCAAAAAAAATAAAAATAAAAGGCGCAACCGAAGCTGCAGTTTTAGGTGGCGGTTTATTAGGATTAGAAGCAGCAAAAGCAGTTCGTGATTTAGGCTTAAATCCGCATGTGGTGGAATTTGCGCCGCGTTTAATGCCGAGACAACTAGATCAGGGCGCAAGTGATATGCTTCAATCAAAAATTGAAGAATTAAACATCGGAATTCATCTTAACAAAGCAACCCAATATATCGACGGAAAAGAAAGTATAACGGGAATGATGTTTGCAAACGACGAATTGTTAAAAGTAGACATGTTGGTTATTTCTGCCGGAATCAAACCTCGCGACGAACTGGCAAGAGTTTCAGGGCTTGAAGTTGGCGTACGAGGCGGAATTGTGGTAAACAATCAAATGCGAACATCAGATCCTTTTATTTTTGCGATTGGCGAAGCAGCTCTTTACAACCAAAACATTTACGGACTTGTTGCTCCTGGTTACGAAATGGCTGATGTCGCTGCTGAGCAGATCTTAAATGGCGACAAAACCATGAGAGAAACCATCGATATGTCGACTCAATTGAAATTAATTGGTGTTGAAGTAGCGAGTTTTGGTGATCCTTTTATTGAAAACAATGACGTTACCGCTATTATTTATGAAAATAAATTAAGCAGCGTTTACAAAAGAATCAACGTTACAAAAGATTCTAAAAAACTTTTAGGCGGAATTTTAGTTGGAGATTCCAGCGATTACAATTCCCTTTTCCAGATTTATATCAATGAAATGGCATTGCCTAAAAATCCTGAAGATTTGATTCTGGGTTCAAGAGACGGTTCAGAAGGTTCTCCTTTAGGAAGCGTGATGGATTTGCCGGATACAGCCGTAATCTGTTCTTGCGAGAATGTTACCAAAGGTGCGATCTGCTGTAAAATTTTAGACGAAAGCTGTTCTTCTCTTTCAGATGTTGTAAAAGCAACCAAAGCAACTTCAGGATGCGGCGGCTGTAAACCAATGGTTTCTGATTTAGTAAAAGCGACTCAAAAATCTTTAGGAAAAGAAGTAAAAGAAGTGATCTGTGAGCATTTCAACTACAACCGTCAGGAACTATTTGATTTGGTAAAAATCAATAAATACGAGAATTTCTATGATGTTCTGGATCATCACGGAAAAGGCGACGGATGCGAAATCTGCAAACCCGTTGTCGCTTCAATTTTCTCTAGTATTTATAATGATACAGCCAACAAACATGTAACGACTCAAGATACAAACGACAGATTTTTAGCAAACATTCAACGAAACGGAACGTATTCTGTTGTTCCTAGAGTGGCAGGAGGTGAAATTACAGCCGAAAAACTAATCGTGATTGGTGAAGTAGCAAAACAATTCGATTTGTATACCAAAATTACGGGAGCACAAAGAGTTGATTTATTCGGAGCGCATTTAAGTGACTTGCCAAAAATCTGGAAAATCTTAATAGACAATGGTTTTGAAAGCGGTCACGCTTACGGAAAATCACTTCGTGCCGTAAAAAGCTGTGTCGGAAACGCTTGGTGTCGTTACGGAATGGACGACAGCGCCGGATTTGCCATTGAACTTGAAAACAGATATAAAGGAATTCGTTCTCCGCATAAATTAAAAGGCGGTGTTTCGGCCTGCATTCGCGAATGCGCTGAAGCACGCGGAAAAGATTTCGGATTAATTGCCGTTGAAGGCGGATGGAATTTATACATCGCTGGAAATGGTGGAGCAAATCCAAAACACGCGGTTTTATTAGCGGAGAAAATAGACAAAGAAACCGTAATTAAATATATGGACAGATTTTTAATGTATTACATCCGAACTGCTGGCCCGCTAATCCGAACTTCAACTTGGTTAGAAAAATTAGATGGAGGTTTAGAATATTTAAAAGAAGTAATTATTGAAGACAGTCTAGGAATCTGCGAAACACTTGAAGCTGAAATGCAGACTTTAGTTAACACTTTCGAATGCGAATGGAAACAAGTGCTGGAAAAACCAAGATTATTGAAACGTTTCAATCACTTTATAAACTCAGACGAAAAAGACGATAATGCCGTTTTTGTTCCGCTAAGAGATCAAAAAATGCCTAAAGCCTGGTCGTAACTTAAAACATAAATTTTTAAACACATAGAGACATAGATTTTAAAAACTGAATAAAGGCGTTTCACTTGCATAAATACATATAGCTATGTGTTAGAAGCTAGTTTCTTTTAACTTTCTATTTCTCAAACAAAAAACAAAAAATCTATGTTTCTATGTGTTTAAAATAAAGCCACAGATTAAAGGATTAAAAAAATTAAAAAAATCGGCTAAATCTGTGTAAAAAAAATAAGCTCTAAAAAAAGAAAAAAAATCATTAAACGTTTGCTGTCCTTCTTACCCTCTTTTTTATTGCGCCATCATAACTCTCATGATTGTAAAAAGAGGGCTAAGAAACAGGAAATCAAAATTCAATCAAAATGGAAGAAATCTTAAATCAATACGAAACAGTTCATGCGAGCGATGCTACAATTTGGTTCAAAGCAGGTAAAGTAGAAGATTTTCCAACCAATCGAGGCGGATGCATCAAATACAAAAACAAACAAATCGCCATTTTCAATTTCACTCGCCGTAACGAATGGTACGCTTGCCAAAATGCTTGCCCACACAAAATGGAAATGGTGCTTTCAAGAGGAATGACAGGTTCTGCAGAGGATATTCCGAAAATCGCCTGCCCGATGCATAAAAAGACTTTTTCACTTCTTGACGGTTCAAATCTAAACGGAGACGATTTTAAAATTGCCACCTATCCAATTAAAGTAGTTGAAAATGAAGTTTTTGTTGGATTTGCAGACTAATTTATAGGCCACAGATTACACAGATTAAAAGGATTAAAATTGTTAGCCACGAATTTCACTAATTAGCACGAATTAAATTAGTGGAATTCGTGAAATTTGTGACGAAAAAAAATTCACACAAGAT
>NZ_JBQEMU010000026.1:0-94948 GCF_052044235.1 Flavobacterium sp. 22659 | reverse complement strand
CTTCTGCATCTGCCTTAGCTTTTGCATCGGCTGCTAATTTTGCTTGTAAAGCTTCAGCGTCTGCCTTGGCTTTTGCTTCAGCATCTAATTTAGCCTGAGCCTCTGCTGCCGCTTTGGCTTTTGCTTCTTCTGCTTGTTTTATTTTCAATGCTTCTGCATCAGCTTTGGCTTTTGCTTCAGCTGCAATAATTGCTTGTCTTGCTTCTGCATCCGCTTTTGCTTTCGCTTCTGCTGCTAATTTTTCTTTTAGAGCAGCCTCTTCTGCAGCTTTTGCCTTAGCATCTGCTGCCAATTTTGCTTTGTTTGCTGCATCAATTGAAGCTTTAGTTTTAGCTTCTGCAGCTGTTTTGGCTTTTGCATCAGCCGCTAATCTTGCTTGTAATGCATCTGAATCAGCTTTTGCTTTTGCGTCTGCCGCAAGAATTGATTCCATGTCAGCCGCCTCTGCTTTGGCTTTTGCATCTGCTTTACGTTTGGCTTCTGCTGCATCTGCTTTGGCTTTTGCATCAGCAACTAATTTAGCTCTTGCAGCTTCTGCATCGGCCTTAGCTTTTTCTGCTGCAGCTAAACGAGCTTGTCTTGCTGCTTCTGCATCGGCTCTTGTTTTCTCTGCCGCTGCAAGTCTTGCTTTTGTTGCTGCTTCTGCATCAGCTTTTGCTTTTTCTGCAGCTAATTGTGCTTGTGTTCTTTGTTGAACAGATGTCGTTGTAACTGCTTTTACTTTTGCTGCATCTGCATCAGCTTTTGCTTTTGCTTCTGCTTCTAATTTTATTCTTCTTGCTTCTGCATCGGCCTTAGCTTTATCAGCTGCTAATTGTGCAGGTGTCTGCTGAGGCGCTGCTGGTGTTGCAACAGCTGCTTTCGCTTTTGCTTCTGCTTCTGCATCAGCCTTGGCTTTAGCTTCTGCTTCTAATTTTAATCTTCTTGCTTCAGCATCAGCTTTGGCTTTGTCTGCTGCCAATTGTGCCTGTGTTTTCTGTGTTGCTGCAACTGGCGTTGTTGTTGCTGCTTTTGCTTTAGCTGCTGCAGCCGCATCAGCTTTAGCTTTATTGTCTGCCGCTAATTTTAATCTTCTTGTTTCAGCGTCTGCTTTAGCTTTATCTGCAGCTAATTGTGCTTTTGCTTTTTGTTCAGCAACAACATTGGCACGTGCTGCTGCCGCTGCATCGGCTTTTGCTTTTGCATCTGCCGCTAATTTTATTTTAAGAGCTTCGGCATCTGCTTTAGCTTTATTGTCTGCTTCTAGTTTTGCTTTCGCAGCGGCCTCAGCATCTGCTTTGGCTTTTTCTGCGGCTGCAAGTCTTACTTGTTTTGCTTCTGCATCGGCTTTTGCTTTTGCTTCTGCCGCAAGTCTGTTCTTTTCAGCGATATCAGCTCTATTAACCTGCGTTGCTGCTGATTTTGGTTTTGCTGGCACCGGTTTTGGTCTTGACGGATCGATTATAGAACCTTCATCGTCGTCTCCGTAATAGTAATTTCTGTTTTTAAATCTGTAAGCAATTGCAAATTCATGAGAACCTCCCATATTTGTAAAATTGCCCATTCCTCTTTCATAATTGTATTCGATAGCAATGCTAGGAGAAATATTAATACCTAAACCTGCTGAAACTCCGTATAGAGTATTGTAACCTGCCTGTGCCCAGACTCCTTGTTTAAGAGCCAGCATAGCAAGCCCTGAAATAACCGTTTTATCTTTTTTAAGTTCTGTTCTAATTATTCCAGAAAATTTACTTCTGTCAAAAAAGCCATAAGTATCAATATAACCTGTATACATGGCGTGTAATTGAATCGCTCTTTCCGGATCTTCTTTTACCATTCCTGACCCAAAATTGTAAAGGATTAAATTGTTAACCGATAATCCAAAATCAAGAAATGTCGTTCCGTAATTAATACCAGGATTAACAGTAAGCAGCGTATTTGATGGATAATCTCCATTTAAAATATCTATATCGTCTGTTACAATTTTTCCTTTATCAAGTCCGCTTTTGTAAGCTCCAACGTTTAAACCAAAAGTCAAGTTACTGTCTTCTTGTAAAACGATGTTATGTGCAAAATTGACAACACCGCCAAAAACGGTCATTAAACCATAATTCTGTTGAAATAAACCAACTGCAAATGCTTCATTTTCTCTAAATCTTCCTGAATAATTTGCTAAATACGTCTGCGGAGCATTTTCAAACTGCACCCATTGTCTTTTATTATAAAAGCTTGCATAAGGGTTTGATTCACGTACAAAACTAAAAGTCGGGTTAATTAAATATCTATTGAACTTTAATGAATTTCTAATAGGCATTGAAAACGAAACAACTCCATTCTCATTTTTTTCCTGAGAATAGAGTAAACATGAAAAACCGCAGAATAAAGTTATGAATAGTAATATTTTCTTCATTATTTAATCACGGTTATTGATCCTTTTTTTTCACCTGTGTCGGATTTAATGACATAGTAATATACTGGATTTACATTTTTAAAATCTATTGCTGTTTGAGGCCAGTCGCCTTGATAGTTAACTACATCGAGAACCTTTTCTCCATTTGAACTGAGAATTATTACATTGGTGTTTGCATTTTTATATTCATCAGGAATATTCCAATAAGGGTTTAAACCGCTTAATTTTATAATATTTTGAATAACCGAAGATGGTTTTGATGGTCCGGTTACTTTAAAATTAAATTCTTTTGATGATACACATCCTGAAATCTGAGAAATTGTTACTTTGTAATTACCTGGTACGGCTATCAAATAAGAATTTGCATTTGCTCCAGAAATTGCATTCCCGTTTAAAAACCATTGAAAATTCGGATTAGCTGCATCTGTAGTTACAGTAACATTTAAAGTTTCTCCTTCGTTAATTGAAGTAGTTTCTGCAACATCTATGCTCGATTCAAAACCATTGCTGCTTAAATTAATACTACCTGTAGCTTTACATCCTCCAAAATCGACTTCTACAGTATACACGCCTGATTCGTTTGTAGAATAAGTACGGTTAACTGCACCCGCTATCGTTGCTCCATCTTTTTTCCAAAGATAACTATTTCCAGAAGTTGCTGTTAAAATGGTTCCTGTACCATCTGAACAAAATGGGTTTCCTAAACTAGAAGTAATTGTAACTGCTGAGCCTCCGTTAGAAGGACTTACGGTAACACGATTAGAACTGAAGTTTTCATCTAAACATCCTCCGTAATCAATTTGTACATAATATACACCCTGCGAACTTGCTACCAGTGTTGTACCACTTTGTCCGACAATTAAAACATCATCTTTAAACCATTTGTATTTTAAATTTGGATAGTTTACAGGAGATGAATTCTGATCGCCAGGTGTAGGATTATCAATTGATAATGTGAAGCTTCCTCCTGCACAGTAAGATGCTGTCTCATTTCTATTATTAATATAAAATGATTCAACAAATGTTCTATAGTATACAGGAAAATTAGTTACGTTTTGTGAATTTCTAAATTTGATACTGTAAACAGGACTAGAAGTATTACTCTTTATACGAAGACTGTATGTATCTGAACCTTTTAAATTAGTTGGAACTCCAAATTTTATAGTCTGCTGCTGTAAAGCTGCGTTCTCTGTTACAGAAATCTTTGTAGTAGCGATTGGTGTTGTAAAATTTCCTGCATCATCTGAGAGTTCTACCTCAAAAGATGTACCTGCAGGAAAATCTA
Source organism: Flavobacterium sp. 22659 (assembly GCF_052044235.1). Taxonomy (NCBI): domain Bacteria; kingdom Pseudomonadati; phylum Bacteroidota; class Flavobacteriia; order Flavobacteriales; family Flavobacteriaceae; genus Flavobacterium; species Flavobacterium sp. 22659. The sequence continues at coordinate 91,274 of NZ_JBQEMU010000026.1, read as the reverse complement.
CATAACTAAAGGTTGCATTGTATTCATTAAAGGGTTTGCCATCGACAATAAGTCCAGCGCAAATCCTAGGATAGCCCAACTGTTGTGGAACAATAGTTTGGGCATAAGAATTTGATTTAGTAAAAATGATTATACTAAATAAAATGAAAACTTTAAAAAAAGATAAAGTAGTTTTTTGAATCATATAGTACGTTTTCTTGCTAAGTCTATACGCTCAAAAAACAAGATATCAATGAATGTTTCTGAAAAGTCATATTTGTAGTTCTCAATAATGTCTTTTGCAAGAATTGACGTAGAACTAAGCAATGAATTTTCATTACATTCTGTGAACTGATTATTCGTTTCAGTCGCCATAGTAAGGTTGTCCTTGGGGGTGGACAACCCTACTATAAACTGATTGGAATTATCTATTTTACTGTTATTTAAAACAGCTGAGTCATTGTTTTGATTTGCCTCGATTACCGCAGCTGATTTGCAGTCAAAACCAACAGAAACTGTAGGTTTTTCTGTTGTCAAACTTTGTGCATACAGACTTAACGAAATAGGAGAAACCAAAAAGAATATATATAAATATTTTTTTGTAGATAGAGCCATTATGTTTTGATCTTTATTTGGTCCGTACAAGACGATACATAAATTGTGTCTGGGGACTTTATTAATAAAATTTACGCGAAATAAAAATCGAAATTTATTTATCTATTGCCGCTTGAAGCTGTAATTTTTCCTAACTGTAATCTGTAGTCTGGCTTTTTAGGGTTGAACATATCAATGAATGTTTCTTTGTTGTCACTTTGTGAGTAAACATTAAAGAAAACACTGTTTCCATACCAGCTCTCTAAATCTTCATTGTTAGAATTGTATTCAGTAAAGATGTTTCCTTTACATAAGTTGAAATACATTTCCTCAAATTTGATTTTTTTAAGGTTAGCATCATTGATTTCAGTTTTGCTGTCTAATAATACTGCAGGATTAAATCCAGAGATCACACTTCTTTTCATTTCAAGAGAAGCATTTTCAGCTACGTATACAGCCTCTTTTACCAATCCTGCCTGAATATCAGCATTGATATTTTCACTGTCATTAAGCATTGTAATGTTAGTAGCAACAACTAAAGTTTGTTTTTTAGTAAAGTCTGTTTCGCTCTTTTTCTCATAAGATTTTACTTCCATACAACGAGAACCGTCTTTTGTACTAGAGAAATAAGAAGATCTAACAGCTAATGAATTGTAGAAACGACATTGAACTCCCTGAGAGAATTTGTAATCGTCATTGATTGATTTATAAGAAACAAATTTTGTAGCATTAACGTCTCCTCCTAAGAAACCAAATGAGTCACCACCAGCGTAGCTCACCATAATGTTTTCAAGGACAGTTTTGTTTCCAACACCAGCCAAAGTCAAACCGTTGAAAGTATCAACACCTTTTACTTTTTTACCAGCGAATTCGATTCTAACGAATCTTAAAATTCCAGAGTTTGAAGCAACATTGTCACCACCATAAGTAGTTAAAGTTGGGTCAAGATCCATGTTGTAAGAACCTACATTTCCAAATTTGTTAATTGGAGCATCTCCAAGAATAACAATTCCACCCCAGTCTCCAGCTTTTTTCTGGCTGCGGTTTGAAGTAAATACGATTGGATCTGTTTCTAAACCATCAGCAACAAGTTGTGCACCTTTTGTAACTACCAATGTTCCTTTAGTTTCGAAATCACCAATAATTAATGTTCCTGGTTCAATTGTTAAAACTGCATTGTTAGTAACATAAACATTACCTTGAAGTACGTAGATGTTTCTCTTAAGCAACTTTGTATTAACAGAAATGTTTCCTGCTAAAATTTGATTTGCTTCTCCATACTCTACTTTGTTAGGCTTAAATTCTGTCCAGTTGTTTAACCAGTTTGTGTAGCCCATAATTCCTTTTTCTTGTTGAGCATTCATACTCGCTACAGTCAAAAGAACGCAGATCATTTGAGTAATTTTTTTCATGATCAATGTGTATTAGGTTAATAATAAATTTGGGTATGCGTAAATACAAAAACTCCCCTCGTGTTTTCTAATAAAATTTCAGAATACAACGAGAACGAGTTGATGATGATTTCTTTCTCGAAATAACGCAGAAATTTTATGCATCTACGTAAACAATCCGAAAAAGGTTTTAAAAAATATTTTTTAATTACATTTCGTTCAATTCATTGAACTCGTGTAAAGATTTTAATGTGTTTTCGTAAAATAAGATTGCTGCAATAAGGTTTCCTTTATCAGAGTAAGGCATCATTTTTCTTTGAAACTCAACTGTAGTATCTAAGAAAGTTGAAGTACCAACTGCCTGAGCATCTAAAACTTTTTTGTGTTCATTATCGTCTGGAATACCTAAGTCTGCCATCGTAACACCTGGTTTAGTAACCAAAGCAATGTAAGGGAGAGTTTTTACTAATACTTTAATTCGTTCGATGTACAATTCCAAAAGTTCTCCTTTTTGCATACCACTCAATTCTTTTTGATCATGGTATTTACGAATAAGAGCTGTTGTACTAATAATACTTCTTGGAGCATTCTTTGCCTGAGCCGAAACAGCTGCAGTTGTCATGATTAAAAATGCACTAAATAAAATAATTTTCCCTTTCATAAATTCTTATTATATAATTGGTTGTTGATGCAAACAAAAATATAGAAATTAACTTAAATTGCAACTTTATTGATTTTTTTTTTCAAAAAAAAACCTTAAAAAAACCTTAAAAACCAGTCTTATGTCGAGAAAATGTGCGTTTTAACGGGCTTTTTGTTAAAATTGTTAAAAAGCAAAGCATAAGATATTCCCTATAAAATAACAGCACTTTGAACTAATAAATAGCTAAAAAAAACGTACGATTGTCGTTTTAAGCAAAAAAATATTAACAAAAAAGTCTTGATATCTGCTCGTGTGAAGCAATTTATTAACAAAAGCTGGTTAACATACAGCAAAATTTTTAGCAAAAATCAATCATAATCTCATAAATCAAATCCAGCCGATAATCTTTTAATCTAAAATTTTTGACTACATCATTTTCTTCTATCTTTGCTTCATGCAATTTTCTCAAATTTTAGGTCAGGATTATATCAAAAGCCACTTAATAAAAAGTGCATCTTCCGGACGAATTCCGCATGCACAATTATTCATTGGACCCGAAGGAAGCGGTACACTTTCTACTGCAATTGCCTATGCGCAGTATATTTTATGCAATAATACCGGAAACGAAAATGAAAACGGAAACGATTCTTGCAATTTAAAGTTTCAAAACCTTTCGCATCCCGATCTGCATTTTATTTACCCAACAGTTACTACCGAAGATGTAAAAACCAAACCAAAAAGTTTAGACTTTATTCAGGATTGGCGAACATTTATTCAGGAAATGCCTTACGGCGGTTTATTTGACTGGTATAAAATTCTGGGCGTTCAAAACAAGCAGGGTGAAATCAGAGTTGAAGATGCGCAGGAAGTTTTAAAATCGCTTTCGCTAAAGTCTTATGAAGGCGGTTATAAAATCATGATTATCTGGATGGCAGATAAAATGAATATTGCAGCTTCAAATAAACTTTTAAAGCTTCTTGAAGAACCATCAGATAAAACCATTTTTATTCTGATTTCTGAAAATGAAGAAGACATTATACAAACCATACGTTCTCGCTGTCAGGTAATTCACTTTAACGGACTTCCGGAAAAAGTTATTGCCGAAGCATTGGTTGCCAGAGAAAATATTGATTCTAATTTCGCTAAAAAAATCGCTCATCAGGCACAGGGAAATTTCAATAAAGCAATGCATTTGTTAAAAGAAGATGATACTGAATATCCTTTTGAACAGTGGTTTGTTAATTGGGTCCGCGCTGCTTTTAGAGCAAAAGGAAATGCAGCTGCAATTCAGGATTTAATTTCATGGAGCGAAGAAATTGCCGGACTTGGACGTGAAAGCCAGAAAAAGTTTATTCAGTTCTGTATCGAAATGTTCAGACAGGCTCTTTTACTGAATTATCAAACGCCAAGTTTAGTTTACATAGAACCAAAAGTCGACAAATTTAAACTCGAAAATTTTGCTCCTTTTGTAAACGGGAATAACATTCACGAAATTTTCAAAGAACTTTCAGATGCCATGTATCACATTGAAAGAAACGGAAATGCAAAAATAATCCTAACCGATTTATCTATAAAACTGACTCGTTTAATTCATAAAAAATAGTCCTCAAATGAATAATGTTGCCTCAATTTTATCACTGGCATTTTTAGCCTTAACATTTTTACAATCAGGCTACGAAAAGATTTTTTACTGGAAAGATAATGTAGCCTGGCTTAAAGAACATTTTGCCAAAACGCCATTAAAAAATCAGGTTCCACTTGCTTTACTTCATTTATTAATTTTAGAATTAATTTCCGGAATTTTAAGTGTTGTCGGCGCCATACAATTACTAACAAACAGTGGTCGTGAGTATGGTTTTTATGCCGGAATTTTTTCATGTATCTGTTTGCTAATGATGCTTTTCGGACAGCGATTAGCCAAAGATTACGATGGTGCGAGAACCATAGTTATATATTTCATTCCTGCCGTAATGGTAGTAAACTGGTTGAATTAATCAACCGCAATTATTTTAAATTTTCACATTAAAAAAATGAATCCAAAACATCCTTCAGAGTCCCTAACTATATTAACTGATTTAGTTTTACCGAGCGAGACTAATCCTTTAAACAATCTTTTCGGAGGCGAATTATTAGCCCGAATGGATCGTGCAGCAAGTATTGCCGCACGCAGACATTCCCGCCGAATTGTAGTTACGGCATCTGTAAATCACGTGGCTTTTAACAGGGCCATTTCACTTGGAAGCGTAGTTACTGTCGAAGCAAAAGTTTCAAGATCCTTCAAAAGTTCTATGGAAGTTTTTATAGACGTTTGGGTAGAAGACCGCGAATCTGGAAACAGAACAAAAGCAAACGAAGCAATTTACACTTTCGTAGCTGTAGATGATACCGGAAGACCTGTCGAAGTACCGCCAATTGTACCGGAAACAGAAATTGAAATACAGCGTTTTGACGCAGCTCTGCGACGTAAACAGTTGAGTTTACTGCTTGCCGGAAAAATAAAACCTTCTGATGCAACAGAATTAAAGGCTTTATTTTTATAGTTAAATTGTGACAATTTGGAACAATCAAACTTCAAAAAAAGAAGTAATTTTACAAATTATAAGCCTGACCTTTAAAATTTAAAAGAAGCAATTTTTTTGGATTTTAACTGGAAAGAAAAATAACAATTTTAGATAATTAAGAAAAGATGAGTTCAGACAAAGAAGCCAAATTAAAAGCGTTACAATTAACGCTTGATAAACTTGACAAAACCTACGGAAAAGGAACCGTAATGAAAATGGGCGACAGAGCCATTGTGGAGGTAGAAACGATTTCTTCTGGCTCACTTGGTGTTGATTTAGCCCTTGGGGTAAATGGATATCCAAAAGGAAGAATTATTGAAATATACGGGCCGGAATCATCTGGTAAAACAACATTGACATTACATGCTATTGCCGAAGCACAAAAAGCGGGTGGAATTGCAGCATTTATTGATGCTGAGCATGCATTTGACAGAAACTATGCTGAAAAATTAAATGTTGATATCGAGAACTTAATTATATCACAGCCAGACAATGGTGAGCAAGCTTTAGAAATTGCCGAAAACCTAATTCGTTCTGGAGCTATAGACATTGTTGTAATTGACTCTGTAGCTGCATTGACACCAAAAAGCGAGATTGAAGGTGAAATGGGAGATTCTAAAATGGGTCTTCATGCACGTTTAATGTCTCAAGCATTAAGAAAACTTACTGGAACTATCAGTAAAACAAATTGTACTGTTTTCTTTATTAACCAGCTGCGTGAAAAAATTGGTGTTATGTTTGGGAATCCTGAAACAACAACCGGAGGTAATGCATTGAAATTCTACGCTTCTGTACGTTTAGATATTCGTCGTTCTGCTCAAATTAAAGACGGTGAAAACGTAATTGGTAACAGAACTAAAGTAAAAATCGTTAAAAACAAAGTGGCACCGCCTTTTAAAACAGCCGAGTTCGACATTATGTACGGAGAAGGAGTTTCTAAAACCGGTGAAATTCTTGACTTAGCGGTTGAATTTGATATCGTTAAAAAAGCAGGATCTTGGTTTAGCTATGGCGATACAAAATTAGGTCAAGGACGTGATGCTGTAAAAGCTCTAATTAAAGATAATCCAGAATTAGCTGACGAATTAGAAGAAAAAATAAAAGCTCATATGAAAGAATTAGCAAACGCTTAATCTTTTAAAATTAATACTTTACATATAAAAACCCGGACTTATAAAAGTCCGGGTTTTTTATTTTGAAAATAAAATTAGAAATCAACGCAACCTTTTTAAAACAAACTCATCTATTAAACAGACATACGATTTGTTTTTGGTATGGGCCATAAATACCAATTCGTCGTTTTTTTAGAATAAATTTGGTTGGTTGATTCAGTAAAAATCCGTTAGTATCCAAGAACTAACGGATTTTTTACTAATTATTTTAAAGAATTTTCTTCTTTCGACGCAACCTTTTTCATTTTTGACGCTCTTAGTAATATGTGACATTAACTTGAGTTTAATAAACTCTTTATTATCAACCCTATAAATACTTAATCATGAAAGAGAGAATAGAAGTGTTGTTGAATAAAAACCGCAGAAAAACCAAATTAAAATTTAAAAAAGTATTACGATTCATCTCAGAAAAAATAATACACCGATAAACTTTTTGAATTATAAACGGGGGTTTTTATTCAAAAGAAAACCCGGCAATTTTTTATATTTTGCCGGGTTTGTATTTTAAATTACTCTTTTAAATCTTTCTTTTTAAATTCGAGTAAACCTTTATAAATCATTTCTCTGACTGTATCTCTAAGCTCTTTTCTGTTATCAGATGTAAGTCCGCTTGTCTCTACGAAAGGCAGAATTTTGCTGCGCATTTTTCCAAGACTGCCGCTTAAAAACCTATAAGGAAAACGGTCTTTATTATCAGGAAATACAATAGGCACAATTGGAATTTGATGGTCTATGGCAAGTCTGAAAGCACCATCTTTAAACTCATCCAGCAAAATCGATTCATCATCCGGAACGCCGCCTTCAGGAAAAATACAAATACTTAAACCTTGATTTAAACGGCTTTGAGCCCTTTTAAAAACCTCATTTTTACTTTTTGATGAATTTCTGTCAACCAAAATACAGGTTCTTTTATAGAAAAATCCAAACAACGGAATCTTTACAAGTTCTTTTTTTCCAACAAAAACAAACGGATTTTTAATAATCGCCAGCATCAGCATAATATCAGTCATTGATGTATGATTGGCAACGATCATGTAGCTTTTTCCCTTGATCAGTTTTTGTTCGCGTTTTACTTTATAATAAAAACCCATTCCGTACAGAATGAATTTAGCCCAAATGCGGGCCATTTTAAAGAAATATGGATATCCTCTCTCAGAGATGATAGAAATAAGCAGTAACGGCAGCATAATAAGTATTGGAACCGCCATTAAAACGTAAAACCAAACGCGCCAGATAATCCAAAAAGCAATTTTCAATATTTTCATGGTTTCAAATGTAAGAAAACCGAAGTGAATTTTATAAAAGAATTTACATTCCAATAAACTTTGCGAACTTTGCAGTTAAATTAAAAATAAACTTTGCGAACTTTGCGGTTAAAATTAAACTTGCAATATTTGCGGTTAAGAAAAAAACTAGAATGGCAAAAATACTTACTGGTGTTCAGAGTACTGGAACGCCTCACTTAGGAAATCTATTGGGAGCTATCATCCCTGCAATTGAGTTATCGAATAATCCGGCAAACGAATCATTTTTGTTTATTGCTGATTTACATTCGATTACACAAATTAAAGATGGTAAAACATTAAGAGAAAATACCTTTAGTGTGGCTGCTGCATGGCTTGCTTTTGGATTAGATATTGACCGTGTAACTTTTTACAGACAGTCAGATGTAGTTCAAACAACTGAATTAACCTGGTATTTAAGCTGCTTTTTCCCGTTTCAGCGTTTAACTTTGGCACATTCTTTCAAAGACAAAGCCGATCGTTTAGACGATGTTAACGCCGGACTTTTTACTTATCCGATGTTGATGGCTGCTGATATTTTATTGTATGATGCAGAATTTGTTCCTGTTGGAAAAGATCAATTACAGCACATAGAAATTACCCGTGATGTAGCTTCAAGATTCAACCACCAAATGGGCGAAACTTTTGTACTTCCAGAAGCTAAAATTCAGGAAGACAGCAAATTGATTCCCGGAACGAATGGAGGAAAAATGAGTAAATCTGCTAATAATTACATCAACATTTTCCTTGATGATAAAGCTTTGCGCAAGCAGATTATGAGCATTGAAACGGATAGTACACCGCTTGAAGCTCCAAAAAATCCTGATACCTGCAACGCTTTTGCTATTTATTCTTTAATGGCAGATGAAGCTCAGATTACAGAAATGAGAGCAAATTATTTAGGCGGAAATTATGGTTACGGCCACGCAAAACAAGCTATTTTTGAATTGATTACAGAAAAATTCAAAACAGAAAGAGAAAGATATAATTACTATATAAACAATCTTGATGAAGTTGATGCCTTATTGAAAAAAGGTGCTGCGAAAGCTTCAGCAGTTGCTGACGGAGTTCTGCAAAGAGTTCGTGAGAAACTGGGATTTGGAAAATAAAAACAAATTCAAACACCATATTAAACCTCTTGTTAATTCAGGAGGTTTTTTTATGCATTTTTTTGTAACTTCATATAAACTAATTATTTATAATTTAATACCTACTCAAAATGAATAAATATATTGAAGACTACGACATTCCTCCTTATCTTTTTCAGATACTAAATATTGCTTTTGGAATATTGATTATCTATGTATTGTACCGCTTATTTAAACATTTTAGAAACAAAAACAAATAACAGAAATTACTCGTTAAATATATAAATAACTCACATAGTAAACTATATAGAATGTTTTCTTTTCAATTCTTCGTAATTTGACTTATAGCTTCTTCCAACGGGTACAGAAAAGTTTTCAATAATGAGCTCAGTATTTCCTAAAGCATTTATTTCTTTTGAGTTAACTATAAAAGATCTGTGAATACGAACAAAACCCAGTGAGCTCAACTCATTCTCTAAATCACTTAATTTGTACTTCACAATAAGAGGCATTTCATTCTTTAAAACTACCTTAACGTTATTTCCCTGACTTTCAAAAAACAAAATAGATTTCAGGATAATTTTATATTGCAAACCATTTGACTTCAACATTAAAAAGTCTTCTTTTACATAATCAGAGTCATGTCTTAAAACGCGTTCTACAGCTTTAAAAAAACGTTCAAAAGTTATGGGTTTCAAAATATAATCTACCGCTTCAAGTTCAAAACCTTCAACAGCAAATTCTCTGTATGCAGTGGTAAAAATGGTTTTTGGCTTGTTTTTTAATGATTTTAGAAAATCTATTCCGGTTAAGTCCGGCATTTGAATATCTAAAAAAATTAGATCAACAGTTTTTAACTTAGTGAGCTTATAAGCCTCTAAAGCATTTCCGGCAGTACCAACCAATCGCAGCTCTTCAATTTTAGAGATATGATTTTCTAAAAGCTTAATTGCAAGCGGTTCATCATCAACTATAATACAATCAATTTTCATTGGCCGGAACTATTATTTCTACAATAAATCGATTATCTTCATTTTTAACTAAATAGGAACTCAGATTTCCATAAATAATTTTTAATTGTTCCTGAATTATCTTTAAACCCATACTCTTTTCATTATTAATTTCTTTAGGAACAAAAGAATTTTCAATTTTAAAAACTGTCTTTACAGCATCAGTTTCGATAAAAACTGAAATGAAAATATTTCCAGAAATACTTCCTGCGCCATGTTTAAAAGCATTTTCTACCAAAGATAAAAACAATAAAGGCGGGACAAAATTCTGATTTTTAATTTGTTCAGTAATAATAAGTTCTAGCCTTGAATCGTAACGTAATTTCTCTAATTCGATGTAATCGTGAATTACCTTCAACTCATCTGAGATAGAAATTAATTTATTATGGCCTTTATATAAAATATAATCCAAAATGTTTGAAAGACGGCTTATTGATTCTGACGTTTTTTCAGAATCAATGATCGACAGCGAATAAATATTATTTAGCGTGTTGAATAAAAAATGTGGATTTAATTGCGTTTTTAAGGCCTTTAATTCTAATTCTGCCTTTTCTTTGAGTATTTCTACAGAATATTGTTTTTCGTTCCTTAAATCGAACATAAATGCTACAGAAACAAAAACAAAAGAGGCAGTCGCAATTGGAATCACATAATAACAAAACAGATAATCCAAATCTGTAAAAATACTTAACAAATCGTCCTGCGGTTCATTACTAAAAAAAGGTTCGGCTATATAAATAGCAAAAACTCTGTTTGAAACTGAAAACAAGTAAATACTAGTAACTAAAAAAACGATAAATTGTAAATAATGCTTTTTATAAAATACCCTTTTTATCAAAATGAAATATATAAAATTGGCACTTAAGACTTGAAAAATCAAATGGCACAAATCATACGGAATATTCATAGAAAAAAGTGGCTGTCTGTATTCAGCATAAATTTTAGCTTCGCCGATTAAGAAAAACAAAATCCAGAAAAACAGCTGAAATACAGTACTTTGCTTTGCATTATTATTTAAACTACATTTTATCATAATCCAAAAATAGACAATCAAATTCCATTTTTTATAAGTTGATGGTAAACGGCTTAAATTTGATGATGAACGACAAGAAGCGTCATTGAAATATGAAATTAAGTTATTCAAACATCAAAGTCAGCTTTACAAATACCGTTCAAAAAACAGAAGAAAGTCTGCTCTAGTTTTGCAGAAAAAAAATGAACTCTCCAACAACAGAAAAATTTCTTGGCCTTGATCATTTACGCACTTTAGCGATTATAATGGTTTTGGTGTATCATTATCGCATGTTTGCTCATCCAGAATGGGTAGACAAATATGGTCAATTTGGCTGGACTGGGGTAGATTTGTTTTTTGTTCTTAGTGGATTTCTGATTTCAAAACAGCTTTTTGAACAACTCAAATACTTAAATAAAATTTGCTTAAAAGAGTTTTATATCAAACGCTTTTTTAGAATCATTCCACCTTACGCATTAACCTTAATTTTATATTTTGGCTTTCCTCTTTTTAGAGAAAGAGAAGCTTTGCCTTCATTTTGGAAATTTATCACTTTTACTCAAAACATTGAACTTGACCTACTCCGCTTTGGAACCTTTTCTCATGCCTGGTCACTGTGTATTGAAGAACAGTTTTATCTTCTTTTTCCATTGTTTCTCCTGCTATTTGTAAAATTACAAAAGGTATATACAATAAAGTATTTTCTGTTTTCTCTATTGATTGTTACTATTCTTTTAAGAATAATTTCATGGGAGTTATTCATAGTTCCAAACCAAAATGTGGATAATGTATGGAGAATTTGGTACATGAAAATTTATTATCCAACCTACACAAGATTAGACGGTTTAGTAACAGGAATTGGTATTGCATATTTTTATGAATATTCCAGTTGCTTTAAAAAATTCATTAATTCAAATGGCAATCTATTATTCTTATCCGGATTAGTAGTTGTTCCATTTTCGTTTTGGATTTGTTCCAATCAAACTTCACAATCAGCTTCTATAATTGGGTTCACATTAGTTTCAATTGGCTTTGGATTAATTGTAATGTCGGCTGTTTCAAAATCTTGTTTTTTATATCATTCAAAATCTATTTTATCGGCTCGGCTGGCATCACTTTCTTTTTCTATTTATCTCACGCACAAAGGAATTATACACTTAACACAAATGGCATTAGAAAAATTAAATATTGAAAAAGACGGGCAAATCACTTTACTAATTTGTTTTATTAACTGTATCATAATCAGCTATTTTATCAAACATTTAATTGAAAATCCCTCTTCAAAAATTAAAAATTATATACTAAAAATTAAGTCTTAAAACATGAAAACAGCCATTACAATTTTATTACTATTTGTTTCTTTAAACTTCATTTCTGCACAACAAACATCAAAAGATAAGGAGGAAATACATCAATTGTTAAACAGTTTTATGCAAAGTATTGTAAAAAAGGATTCTGTAACTTTTAATAGTTTATTTTTTAAAGGAAACGTTAACTGGATTGGTGTAATTAAAGAAAAAAGTCAGGCCAAAACAATCAAAGATAATCCATCAATTGTAAAAAATTATTTTACAAGCACTTATACTTCATTTATACAAAGTATTCTACGAGATAAAAAAAGCGAGGAAAAGTTCGAAAACATAGTAATTCAAAATGATGATGCCATTGCCAGCGTAACATTTGATTACAGTTTTTGGTCAGAAGATTCGATGACAAATTGGGGTAATGAATATTGGCAGCTAGTCAAAATTAATGGACAATGGAAGATTTCGAGTGTTCTTTTTTCTATTGAAATTTCGAAATATTATCCAAAATCTTAATTCTTTTAAACTACTTCAAACATTTTTCCAGGCAAAGGTCTTATAATACCTTTTAGTTCCATATTTAAAAGAGTTCCGGAGATCTTAAAAATCGGCAAATCGCATTCCAAAGCGATAATGTCTAGAAGTTCTTTGCCATTTTTTAAAAGAAAATCATAAATCTTTTGTTCGTCAGGATTGAGATCGATAAACAATTGTTGTTGAATCACTTTGGGTTTCTTTTCTAAATCCCAGTTCAAAACATAAATCAAATCAGCCGCACTAGTTAAAACATTGGCTTTTTGAGTTTTAATTAAATCATTGCACCCTTGGCTGTATCTATCTGTTACTCTGCCTGGAACTGCAAAAACATCCCGATTATAATCATTTGCTAAATTGGCAGTTATGAGTGATCCGCCTTTATCTGCAGATTCTATCACAATTGTGGCTTCGCTTATGCCGGCCACAATTCGATTTCTTTTCACAAAATTTTCTTTATCAGGATTTGATGAACTCCAAAATTCGGTTATAAAACCTCCGTTTTCTTCCATTTTCGCCATATACTTTTTATGCGTTTTTGGATAAACCTGATTTAAACCATGTGCCAGAACGCCAATAGTCTGCAAATTATAATCCATAGCAAACTGATGCGCAACAATATCAACACCATAAGCAAAACCGCTTACAATTACAGGATCTAACGGTATCAAATCTTCTATAAGTTTTCGGCAGAATTCTGTTCCATAAGATGTTATCTGCCGCGTACCGACAATACTAATAATTTTTTTGTTTTTTAGATTTATGTTACCGCCCGAAAAAAGTAAAACAGGAGAATCTAAACAATGTTTTAACCGATCTGGATAATTTTCTTCCTGAAAATAAGAAACCTTAATATTATTTTTTCTTATAAACTCAAGTTCTTGATTCGCTTTCTCAAAAATACTTTTGTCTTTCAGGTTTTTTAATAAAACTGAACCAACTCCATCTATAGCAGCAAGTTGATTTGTCTTTGTTTTGAAAACATCTTCAGCTTTACTGCAATTTACCAGCAATTTTTTAGCCATTATATCTCCAACTCCATCTACTTTAAGTAAGGCTAATAAATAAAATAATTCCTGATCTGACATCTCTTTAAAATATTATGTAAAATAGAGCTAAAAACTAAACTCAAAAAGTATTGCAAATATGATAAAAACAAAGTAATTTCTTAATAAAAAAACTATTTTATAATAAACAAAATTTAATATTGCTGATAACCTAAATGTTAAAATATTGAAAATTAATTGTCTATAAAAAAATTCCAATTGTTAATAAAAATTGTGAATAAAATTTTGATAACTATATTCATTACCTAACTTTGTTACTATGAAAATCGAAACTTACATCGCGCAGTTATTGTATCGTTATCAGTGTGTAACGGTTCCTGGATTTGGAGCATTTTTAACGGAAATTCACTCAGCTCAACTGAATGAAAGTACAAATTCGTTTTTTCCACCCAAGAAAACAATCTTTTTCAATAGCCGTTTAAAAAACAATGACGGATTATTAGCAAATCATGTTGCTCAGGCAGAGAATATATCTTACGGAGCAGCTGTAAATGGTATTGCTTATGAAGTACAAAACTGGAGACAAACTCTTGAAGAAAACGGCGTTATAAGTCTTAAAAATATTGGAGATCTTCGTCTTAATTCTGAAAGCAATATCATATTTACACCAAATGAGCAAATAAACTATCTGGCAACATCTTTTGGATTGAGCCCGTTTGTTTCTCCGTTGGTTAAAAGAGAAATCTTTGAGAAAACAATTGAACAGATTTCAGAAAAAGAACCAATTTCATTATATGAAAATGAAGAAGTTAGATCTTCAAGACCATTCTTAAGATATGCTGCAATATTTGTTCTTGGACTTGGAATAACTGGAAGCATAGGATATCCATTATACCAAAATCAAATTGCTGCTCAAACCCTTGTGGTAGAAGGAAATGTTCAGAAAAAAGTTCAGAACAAAATTCAGGAAGCAACTTTTGTTATTCAAAACCCGCTGCCAGCAGTAACGTTAGTAGATTCTGCAAAAGTAGAAACTGCCGAAAAATTAATGCCGTATCACATTATGGCTGGCGCGTTTAGAAGCGAAGCTAATGCAAGAAAAGCTTATAACCAGTTAATTAAAGACGGATACAGCGCCAGAATGCTTGGTGAAAACAAACACGGTTTATTTCCCGTTTTATACGGAAGTTATGCAACAATGGCCGAAGCTGAAAAAGCTCAAAAAGAAATTCAAAAAGGTGAAAATCCAGATGCCTGGATTCTCGTTGAAAACTTATAAAATCTTTAAAAATCCTATTCGTTTGAATAGGATTTTTTTATGTTTAACGTGGAACAATTTTGGCATCCTGATTTAAAATTTCTTTTCCGTTTTGTGTAATAACTAATCTTGCCGGAGGCGAATTTTTTTCGCCCAAAACTATGATATCGCATACATAAACATAGTTTCCTTTTTTAAATTCAATGTAATGGTTTCCTCCTGTGCCGTCCTGAACCCATTTACCGTTAGTTATAATTAAATCTGGTTTTTCAGTCATTTTTTGTTTGATAGACCATGAAGCATAACGAAAGTTATTATTACCTAAATCATCAATTCTGATCCTGAATTTAGAAGTTTCTAAAACATAAACCGGTTCTTTAAATTTAGAGATTGAGGCGTGTACTTTAGTTTTCTCAGAACCTATCAGTTTGTTTTTCAAATCGCTTTCAAATTTGGATTGATAATTAATGCTTATTAAACGACCTTCTTCATCAAACCAAATTGTTCCCTGATTTAGCATAATACCGCGCCATCCCATTTCTGTCCAGTCTTTATCGGCTTTAGACGATGTTATTTCTTTTTTCAAAACGGGATCAAAAATTTCTGAATATCTCTTAATAAATTCCGTTTTATTTTTGATTGATGGAATTGGAGTATCCCTTTTTAACGGATACGAAATTATCTTTGCAATTTCTTCTTTCTTGTCCCCTTTTACATTGTCAATGAAAACTTGAATGAATTTTTGATATTCTTTTTTAAGTACCTGACCCGAAATATTTGTGACAGAAAAAATAAGTAATGTAATGTATATAAGCTTTTTCATAATTTCTATTTTACATAATGTTTTTATAGTTAATTCTAAAATTTAGAATCATACAACAAGTTACAAAATCTTACCCAAGCCGCACAAAAAATCTAAAATCTACAATCAATTAATGCTGGCTTTAAACATCTTAAGTTCATCCCAGGTAAATTCTTCACCGTATTTTTCTTTTAACGGACTTAAGGATTCTTCATCGTAAAACTGAAATGCTTCACGCAAAGCAAGGATTTTATCATACGGAAGCACATCTGAAACGTCTACTTTTTTCGCCTGAATGAGTTTTATTAAATGTGATTCGACAGTTTGCACAGTGAGTTTTCTAATGCGTGCAATATCTTCTACAGAGTTTTTTTGTAACCAAAGTTCATGAGTCTCTTCAACAGTTGTCTTTTTTGGGCCGTTTTCGGCTGTTTTATCCACTTTTTTAGAAGAATAACGTATAACAGGCTCATCGACCTGAAACATGTCTGTATTCGCCATTTTAAACTCTTCTTTGATTTTCGAAATTTTATCTGTTTTATAATTTTTAATGGCTGGCGATGTTAAACTTTCTTTACTGATTGTTTCACGGGAAACCACAATATCAACCAGCAGTCTGGCTTTCATTAAACGCAAAACGGCTTTTGTCTGTAAATCGTCCAGCAGAGCTAATTCTTCGTAAAACTCTTTTACCTTTTTAAATTTCTGAATTTCAGCCATTTTACTCAAAAGATCCGAAACCAATTTATCCATTGATTTAAAAAAGTAATCGTAAGCCGCCACTACCCTTTCCTGAACAAACTTTAAATCGACAGTTTCTTTGCTGAAAATTTTATTGAGCTGCTGAATGAATTTCTGTGAAGGATCTGCCAATGCTTCAATCGTATCCATGCGTTTATGCGCCCAGGCCGAATGTTTTGATTTTTCTGAAGCGACAGCATTTTCATTATAACTAAAACGGTGATTTCTCCATTCTTGTGCTAAATCTGTCCAGTTAAAACTGTTTATCAAATAGTTATGAATAAAATTCTTGGTTTCAAAATGAAGTGAATTTTTCAAATCATCTTCTGTTGCTTTGTTCAAAGCATAATCCATTACATCCTGATCGTTCGACAGACCGTTCATCTGCATCTTAGAAAGCAAAATAAGACCGTTTAAGGAAGTTAAACGCGAAAGTGCTACATAGGCCTGCCCAGGAAGAAAAACTTGCGATACATCGAGCGCAGCTTTCTCAAAAGTTAAACCCTGACTTTTATGAACCGTAATGGCCCAGGCCAATTTGATTGGATAATGTGCAAATGTTCCCAGAACTTCTTCTTCGATTTCCTTTGTCAGTTCGTTGACTTTGTAGCGAATGTTTTTCCATTCGTATTTTTCAACTTCAATGGTTTTGTTTTCTTCCGGAAAATGAACAAAGATTTCTTCTGCCGAAAGTGATTTTATAACGCCCATTTTTCCATTAAAATAACGCTTTTCAAAAGATAAATCATTCTTGACAAACATTACCTGAGCACCTACTTTAAGTTTTAGATTTTCTTCTACAGGAAAAATTTTCTCCGGAAAATCGCCCACTACAAATGGCTGATAAGCAAATTCATTTCCTGCTAAATCATTGATAGCCTGTTCATTTATAGCATCGGCTTTTGCATTATGCGTTGTAAGGGTTATATAACCCGGATTCATTTTTAAGTCAAAATCCGGCTGTACATATTGGTTCAAAACCTCAATATCCTGGGTTGTGATTTGATTGTTTCGCAGATTGTTTAAAACTGAAATAAAGACATCGTCGCTCTGGCGGTAAATCTTGGATAATTCGATATACAAAGGCGGATTTTGCTGAATTACATGCGAATGAAAAAAGAATTTGCCTTTATAAAAATTGCGCAGAGTGCGCCATTCTTCATCCCGAATTACGGGTGGCAGCTGCAATAAATCACCAATAAAAAGCACCTGAACACCTCCAAAAGCGCGCGTATTTCTTCGGACTGTCTGCATCATAAAATCGATAGCATCCAGTAAATCAGCGCGAAGCATGCTGACTTCATCAATAATCAGCAGTTCCATATTTCGAATTACATTTCGCTTTACATTGTTCATTTTAAAATGTCGGCGAAGTGATTCCTTATTCTCAAATTTTACGGTTTCTGTAAACTGGGAACTTTCTTCATACGAAGGAATAAATGCTGAAAAAGGCAGCTGAAACATCGAATGAATTGTTACACCGCCTGCATTTAAAGCTGCAATCCCGGTAGGCGCAACAACTACAGTATTTTTGTGTGTTGTTGCTATAATTTCACGCAATAAAGTCGTTTTTCCTGTGCCGGCTTTACCTGTCAGGAAGATCGATTTTTGTGTTTGATTGATAAATTGTAAAGTGTAAGCTGCAGCTTCGGAAACGTTTTGCATTAGACCGGTATTAAACGTCAAAATTATCGCATTTTTATAAAAGAAAAAAACCTAAATCCGATGTGGATTTAGGTTTTTCAATTTTAGTTTTAGTTAGTTTGGCAGTTTTTATTTTTTAGCTTCTTCTTTTTTAGCAGGAGCTTTTTCTTCTGCTTTTGGAGACGCTTTGTATTTGTCATTTAAAGCTTTAACTACTTCTTTTGTAATATCATACTTGTCTTCAGCATACAAAACTGTAGCTGCATCACCTGTACCGTAGATATAAGAATATCCGTTTTTCTTACCGTATTCTTTGATGAATTTTTTAACTCCGCTTACAAGAGAATCCATTTCAACACCGCTTTCCTGCTGCAATTGCTGAGATAATGCTTGTTGAGCATATCCTAATTGCTGCTCTCTTTTTTGCAATTCTGCACCTCTTTGCTGAGCCCATTGCTGGCCATTTGCCTGTGCCTGGCTTTGAAAATTAGCAGCGTCTTGTTTGAAACGGGAAATTTCAGCTTGTAATTGTCTTCCTTTTTCTTCTGCCTGAGCTTTGTATTTAGCCTCAAGGTCTTTTGCTTCAGTGTACTCTTTCATTAAAACTGAAGTATCTATGTAAGCTGTTTTTACTTCCTTAACTTCTGTTGCTTTATTACACGAAACAACTAAAATTGAAAGTGCGATAATTGCTAATGCTTTTTTCATTTTCTAAATTTCTATTTTTTTATTGGTATGAAAGACAAAAATATAAAAAAATAAATAGGATCGACATAAAGTTTAAAAAATGCTCGAATTTTAGCATATTAGTTTTCTTTATGGCACATTTTTATTCTATAAAATATCATTATTAAAAGTGACTTCTACAGCTTTCGTTAGAACTATTTTCTCAAAAAAGACAACACAAACCCTCAATTTAACCAAGAAAGCGCCTTAAATGCGCTTATTTTGCGTTTTGATGCTTTTTTAGCTAAATTCTAAAACCAATACTTTTTTAAACCTCGTTAATAAATTTCATTTCCAAAAATCAACAAAAACAAGTAATCAAGTTCATTTTAAAAAAAAGTCATGAAATTTCTCTTTTTGATATTTTTTGAAATTTTCATTTTTTGAAAATCCAAAAAGCAAAATCCAAAAACAAAAAAATTTCTTTTTTTCATCTTGTCAAAGTCAAAAATTAAAAATTGAAAAAATCAAGAAAAAAATAGAAAAACTGCCCTGATTTTAAGGTATTAGTTTTCTTTATGGATCAAAAAAAAGCTATAAAATATCACTATTAAAAGTGACTTTCATAGCTTTTATTAGAGCCTTTTTCTAAAAAAAGACAACACAAACCCTCAACTTAAGAGAGAAAGTGTCTTAAATGCGCTTATTTTGCGTTTTAGTTGTTTTTTAGCACGTAAATGTGAGATGAATACTCTTTTGTACTTGATGCTTTTAAATTTGATCTTAAACCAATAAAAAATGCACGGACAAAATTCATTTTTCCTGTTTTGTATTTTTCAGAAAGCAGACTCACATAAAATGAATCAAATTTCATTGGAAGTATTTTTTCTAATTTGATATCGACTTTTTCGAAAAGTGATTTTATCGCTTTTTTTGAAAAATGCCAAAAATGAATTGGCACATCAAAAGCTGCCCAAAATTCTCCGTAATGTTCTGCGTCGAAAGATTTAAAATTTGGAACCGCAACAATTAATGTTCCAGTTGGTTTTAACAAACGCTTCAATTCCTGAATTTGAAGTTCTAAATTTGGAACGTGTTCCAAAACGTGCCACATCGTAATTACGTCAAAAGAATTATTTTCTAAAGAAGCTGTTTCTTCTGCAAACGAAATTCCTTTTTGCTTCGCAATATTTTTTGCCCGGTCGCTCGGTTCAATTCCAATTACGTTCCAGCCGTCATTTTTTGCCGTTAATAAAAAATCTCCGGTTCCAGCTCCAATGTCTAAAATTTTTCCTTTTTGAGATTGTTCTGAATTTATCAAATTCAGTTTATTTTTTAAAGCGATACTTTTTACAAAATGATATGCTTTTTCAAAAACAGAACGTTTGTTATCTGTATGCGAAATGTAATCTTCACTTTCGTAATATCTCCCTAAATTTTCTAAATCCGGCTGCGGAGAAGTAATCAGCATATCCAGATTTTCATCATAGTACAAATCGAAAATTTCTTTTGAAACAGAATGGTCTTTTACAGTAAGAAAATGTTTTTTGTTTAAAACGTCCATTTTTTAATTCTTGGTATTTTTTGGTTTAATTCATGAGAAATGCTAAAAATGAAAAATCACTTTTAGCATTATTTTTTTTATTTCTATTTTTTGTTTGTCCAATTTATTTTAACTGCTTTAATTTTTTCATTTTCGATTCTTGTATTTTGATAAACACTAAAACCGTTTTTGATATAAAATAACAAAGGCGATTTATAAACTTCGCCATTTTGCATTATATCATTTTCATGATCGATAACCCAGCCATTCAAATTGAAATTATTTCTTTTTAATTCTTCAATCAATTTTGTTCCGTTTCCTTTTCCCTGAATTTGATTATTTATCATTATCGAAAACCAAACTTCCTGATCTCGAAAAAAAGTAAAAGCCCAGCCTCCTATTTGATTTTCGTCTTTCAGCAAATAATGTTTTGTTTCGATCAAACTATCCAAATACAAATCAAATTCTTCAAATGCTGCATGACCAAACTGAACCGGAAATGCATTGTTACGAAGATGCATTAAAACCTTTTTTTCTTCTAATGATAAATTTTCTATTCTAACAACTTTCATTAAAATTGAATTCAATGTTTCACGTGGAACAAAATTTAGTTTTCAGTCGCAGTTTTCAGTCACAGTTAAAAATACTAAAAACTGAAAACTGCGACTGAAAACTTTTTTATCTTCCCATATAAATCAAAAGCACGGAAATATCACTTGGTGATACGCCGCTGATTCTTGATGCCTGAGAAATTGTAACAGGTCGAATTTTGCTTAATTTTTGTTTTGCTTCAATCGACATTGATTTAATTTTATTGTAATCGAAATTCTCCGGAATTTTTACTTCTTCTAAACGATTTAGTTTATCAGCATTATTTCTTTCTTTTTCGATATAACCAGAATACTTAACTTGAATTACGGCTTGCTCAACAATTTCTTCGTCTAGATTATTTTCTTTGATATAAGAATCTACTTTTTCAAATTTCAGCATATCCTCTAATTCAATCTGCGGACGAGAAAAAACTTTAAACATTTTATCGCCTTGTGAAATTGGTGCCGATTCTTTTTCAATTAAAATTGGATTTGTTTCTGCAACTGTTACACTTGTTTCTTTAAAGAAGGCAACCATCTTTTCAGACTCGTTAAGTTTATGCTCCATTCTTCTCATTCGATCTTCAGAAGCTAAACCAATTTCGAACGACATTGGTGTCAATCTGAAATCAGCATTATCTTGTCGCAGTAAAGTTCTATATTCTGCTCTTGATGTAAACATACGATAAGGTTCTTCTGTTCCTTTCGTAATTAAGTCGTCGATCAAAACTCCAATATACGCTTCGTCACGTTTTAAAATTAACGGCGCTTTTTCATGCACTTTTAAATGCGCATTTATTCCGGCCATCAAACCTTGCGAAGCTGCTTCTTCATATCCTGTCGTTCCATTAATTTGTCCGGCAAAATATAATCCTTCGACCAACTTGGTTTCCAAAGTATGTTTCAATTGTGTCGGCGGGAAATAATCATATTCGATTGCATAACCCGGACGGAAGAATTTCACATTTTCAAAACCGGCAACAGAGCGCAAAGCTTTAAACTGAATATCCTCCGGAAGCGAAGTTGAAAATCCGTTTACATAAACTTCGCAAGTATTCCATCCTTCCGGTTCAACAAAAAGCTGGTGACGTTCTTTATCTGCAAAACGATTAATCTTATCTTCGATCGAAGGACAATATCTCGGACCTAAACTTTTTATTCTTCCGTTGAACATTGGTGAACGATCAAAACCTTCTCTCAAAATATCATGAACATTCAGCGACGTGTATGTCATGTAACAAGAACGTTGTTGCGTTAAAGGTTTTGTCAAATCAGAATATGAAAACTTATCTGGTTTTGCATCTCCTTTTTCTTCGTTCATTTTAGAATAATCCAAAGAACGTCCATCAACTCGTGGCGGCGTTCCTGTTTTCATTCTTCCAGCTTCAAATCCGGCTTTCACTAAATCTTCGGTAATTCCGGTTGCAGCACTTTCGCCTGCTCTTCCTCCTCCAAATTGTTTTTCTCCAATATGAATTAATCCGTTCAAAAAAGTTCCGTTTGTCAACACAACCGATTTGGATCGAATTTCAACTCCAAGCGAAGTTCTAATCCCTTTTATCTTTCCGTTCTCGATTATCAAACCTTTTACCATCTCTTGGTAAAAATCTAAATTTGGAGTTCCCTCCAACATCATTCTCCATTCTTCTGCAAAACGCATTCGATCACTTTGAACTCTTGGCGACCACATTGCTGGTCCTTTTGATTTGTTCAACATCTTAAACTGAATTGCAGTTCGATCTGAAACAATTCCGGAGTATCCTCCAAGCGCATCGATCTCACGAACAATTTGTCCTTTTGCAATTCCTCCCATTGCAGGGTTGCAAGACATCTGGGCAATGTTCTGCAAACTCATTGTAACCAACAAAGTTTTGGATCCTAAATTTGCGGCCGCTGCCGCGGCTTCAGATCCTGCATGACCAGCACCAACTACAATAACATCGTACTCTTCTAAAAACATTTTGTTTTATTATTCTCTGCAAACCGTTTAAGGCAGTTCTCAGAATTAACTTTATTTCCTTTTTGTTCCACGTGGAACGAATCTTTTAATTTCAATCTCAGAAAATCCAAATTCAAAAACTTGAAGTTTCAATTCAATGTTTCAAGTTTCACGCTTTACAGCGTACACTGAAAACTATATTTCAATTCCGTTTTTCCATTCTTTTTACAAAGTAAAACGAAACGAAAAAATTAAAATCAAACTTAGAATTTGGTTCCACATGGAACCAAATTAATATCAAAAAACATCGAAACATCAGATTTAAAACATTTCTCAAACAAAGCTCAAAACAATTTTAAACCCAAATTCATTTATTCTAAATTCATTTTATTCGTTCCACGTGGAACGAAATATTTAAAAATATATTCTCTAAACAATATCTTGATTATTTATAAATATCAAAACTGTTTCACGTGGAACATATTTCTTTACTTAAAACGAATTAAAAATTTCTATAAACTGTTCCACGTGGAACTTATTTTAAAAATTAAAAACTGAATTCTTTTATTCTGTTTTATGTTCCACGTGGAACGAAATTCTAAAATTAAGACTCAATAATTAAAAACGTTTCACGTGGAACATGATATATTTAGCTTTAAAAATATGTTTCACGTGGAACATATTTTTTTTATAGATATTTAATTACTGTTCCACGTGAAACATTGCAATTTTTTCATCTTCTTTCGAACGCATTAGTTCTGCATCCGCATCACTTTTATCTTTGTATCCACAGTAATGTAATATACCGTGAGTGAGAACACGTTTCAATTCTTCTTCAAAAGAAACATTAAAATCTTTAGCGTTGTCCTCTACTCTTTCAATAGATACAAAAATATCTCCGCTTATTTCGTTACCAACTGTATAATCAAAACTGATAATATCAGTTAGTGTATCGTGGTTTAAATACTCAACATTTATTTTATGCAGGTATTCATCATCACAAAAAATATAATTTATTTCTCCCTCATTCTTCTTTTCAGATACAATAACAGCGCTCAACCAATCTGTAAAAGCTTGTTCATTGTCTAAAGAAAATTCGGTTTCGTAATTAAAGTTTATCATTTTGTATTAAAATATTCTTGAACCTTTTGATTAAAATTCGAGCGCAAAGGTAGCGATTGTCTATTTAAAATTTCTACACTATTTAAATAATCAGTTAATGAGCTTGGTAGAGCATTTGAACGATTAGAAAATTCAGCCTTGTTTGTTTCAGATTGACGCTTCGTATCTTGACCTTGTTCCTGAACTGCATTGTTTAATTTTAATAGTTCTTGCTGAATATTTAAAATTCTCTGCAGGTTCTCATTCTTAAATCCTTTATTTAAAATCTGTTTTTCTGAAGCTTTCATTTGTTCTATTGCAGATCTTCCTTGAGCATCTAATCCTTTTTTAGCTAATTCTTTTTGTAAAGCTTCACGAAGTTTAACCTGCTCTTTGTAAATCTCCATTATCTTTTCAGCATCTCCTTCTCCATCTTCGCCTTCATTTCCATCCTTTCCTTTTCCACCTTCTTTACTTCCTTGTCCATTTTTACCCTGACCATTTTTACCTTCTTTACCATTTCCTTCTTTTCCTTGACCGCTGTCCTGACCTTGTTTTCCTTCTCCACTTTTTCCCTGCTGACCACTTCCTGATTTGTCTCCGGGTTTCATTCCTTCTTTCATTTTATCAGCAAGACCTTTTTGTTTTTGAATAATATCTGGTAATTGCATCCCTTGCCCATCCCCTGGTTTTGGTTTTCCAGTTCCTGGTTTAGACATTTGCATCTGCATATTATTTAAAAGATCACTTAAAAAATCGGCTAATTTGTTGGCAGATGAAACAGCATATTGCTGATGTGAAACTCCTTTTGGGATTTGAACATCGGTTAAAACTTCAATTGCTTTATCCATATTATATTGTACGTTGCCAATTTCCTTCGTAACATCTTCAGCTATTTTTGGATTTCTAAGAGACATTGCAAACAAACTATCATCGACATGACGGAACTGTTGTTTTAAATTCTGCTGAATTTTTATGTTCTTTGTATAGGCTGAAGAACCTAATTTCATCGATTTAAATTGTTTCATAACATCTTCCTGAGATAATGAAAAAGCTAAAAGGTTATCCAGAATCTGACGAAGCATGGCAACATCTTCTTCTAATTGTTCTTGTTCTCCGCCTTCCATACTTGAACTCATTTGCTCTGCCATAGACTTCATTTTCTTTGAAGCACTTTTTTGTTTTGGCTTAGCCGAAGAAGTATTCTTTTTATTTAATTCTTCTGAAGCTTTATTCAAATCATTCTCTAAGTCTTTTTCTTTAGAAGCATCTTTAGGAATATCCATTGGAGATTTTAAAGTATTGTTTTCGTCTTTCAAATCTTTAAGATCTTCTTTAATTTTATCAAATGATTTATTGATATCGTCCTGCTTCTCTTTTGTGTTTTCTGCATCTTTATTAGAAAGCTGTTCTTGTTTTTCGGCTAACTTATTTAGCTTCTCTGCAACCTGCTCTGCTTTCTTTTCTACATAAAAACGTTTCGTTAATTCAACTAATTGTTCTAAATTACGAGATTGGTTTTTGCTGATTTGTTTGAACTTTTCCATCTTATCAAACAACTCATCGCTGTTTAATTTATCATTTAAGTTCTTCAACTCATCCATCAATTTTTGATTTTTCTCTAAATCTTTCTCGGCATTATCTAAACGTTTTTGTAAATCTTCGGCAGTTTTATCTTTCTTATCGGTATTGTATTTATCTAAATTCTTGTTCATTTTTTCAGCAAACTGCTTCATCATTTCGTCTTGCTGTTTCTGACGTTTTATAAAATCATTTACTTTTTGCTGATCTTTAAACTCTAAATTATCTTTTTCTTTTCCGGTATTTTTTAGTTTATCCATTTCAGAAAATTGCTTTTCCTGATTCTTTAATGATTTAGATAAACTATTAATGTTAGCATTTTGCTGTTGCAGTTCTGCATCCTTAATTTCATCTGTAGTAGCAACTCGGTCTGAAAACGTAGAAGATTTTGTACTCTTAAATCCGTGCAATGCATCGTTATCAAAAACCTCAAAATAGTATTCATACGATACTCCTTCTTCAACAGCAAGATTACTTGGAAAGTTAAAAACGAACTGATCAAATACTGTCTGCTTTACAGGAATGGTTCCTCGTTTTGCAGTTTGTGGTTTGCCATGTTCGTAATACACTATCTGCAATTTTGATAAACCGTAGTCATCACCAAGTCTTCCTAAAACATAATTCTTATCTAATTTTAAACTATCCGGAGCTGGCGAAACAGTGATTGTTGGATGCTGATCTTTAATAACTGACAGCTGATAGTCTAATTTCTCGTAGTTTTTAACCTTATTATTCGAAGTAAGGATTTGATATTCTGTATTTTGATTGATATTTTTAGCTAATTTAAACTCGTTTTCGGCCTTATTAAACTTCAAAATTGAGTTATCATCTTTCCAAACTACCTCTTGAGTTGACTGCGTTTTCATTTTCCAGGTTACAATTGTTCCTTCTGGTACGATTGCATTTCCAGTTCCCTGAATCGTTTCTGATTTCTTTTTTAGGTAAGATGGAAAATTCAAAACCATTTCGAAGTTGGCAATTGATGGAACTGTAATAACTTTTAATTCATATTCATTTGATGAAACTGAATTTCCTTCAAATGAAAACTGAACGTCTGATGTAGGTTTTTCGATCTTGAATTCGAACTTTCCGGTTTGAGAAGATTCCATAAAATAGCTTTCGTTACCAATATGGATCATTACATTTTCTGGAACTACGTTACCTTCTGTTTCAACTTTTACAATAAAATCTTTGTTTTGTTCTGTTTGAAGTTTGTCATTTAAAACCACAAATTTGAAAGGAGCCGGCGGTAAAAACGAAGCATTAAAATGTACTACTCTATTAAAACTCTGAGAAATTATATTGCTGTTTCCAGAAACAAAAAAGACTGCAAACAACAAAACCGGAATCAAAGCTAATGGTAAATACTTCTTGTTTGATTTGTAATTGATGGCATTTCCAAATGGAATTGGCTGTAATGAATTTGCTTTTTGCTCAATCGAAGCCAACATTAATTCTGAACTTTCAGCAGAATTTTCGTTTGAAGAAAGCTGTAAAAAGTTTGTCAGCTTATCACTTACTTCTGTAAAATGATTTCCAATAATAGCTGAAGCCTGATTATAATCGATTCCCTTTTGAAGTTTGAACAACTTAAAAATTGGAAACAAGATAAAACGAAACAACAGAAAAACTTCTACCGCAATAAAAATCCAGAATAAAAGGGTTCTTCCTAATGGTTTAAGCCAAAGAAAATACTCTATAAAAAGTGTAAACAGGAAATACAAAAGTCCAAAACCAATAAAAAGAAGTCCTCCTTTTATCAATTCATTCATATAATATTTCTTTATAAATCCTTCTAACTTCTGATATATTGCAGATGATGTTTTCAAAATAAAATCTCTTTTAATTATAACCCATAAAAGTAGTAATTATAACGATAAGTCTGAAAGTCAAAAGTCGAAAGTCAAAAGTTTAGCACACAGCTAAAAACCTTTCAGACTTTCGACTTTTGGCTTTTGACTAATATCGTATCTTTGCAACAAAATTTAAACAAAATGTCAAAGCAAGTTCGAGTGCGTTTTGCACCAAGTCCGACTGGACCATTACATATTGGCGGAGTTCGTACTGCCCTATTTAATTATTTATTTGCAAAAAAACATAACGGTGTTTTTTATCTGAGAATTGAAGATACAGATCAGACACGTTTTGTTCCAGGTGCTGAAGCTTATATTATGGAAGCGCTGGAATGGTTAGGAATATCTCCTGAAGAAACTGTTGGAAAAAATGAAAAATTTGGTCCGTACAGACAAAGTGATCGTAAAGATTTATACCAAAAATATGCAGATCAATTGATCAATTCAGGCTGGGCGTATTATGCTTTTGATACTCCTGAAGCTCTTGATGCACATAGAAAACAACACGAAGCTGAAGGAAAAACATTTATTTACAATCATCACAACCGTGAAAAATTAGATACATCTTTAGTAATTTCTGCAGAAGAAACTGCTAAAAGAATTGCTAATGGAGAACATTATGTGATTCGTTTTAAAACTCCGGTTGATGAAACTTTACATTTAAAAGATATCATTCGTGGTGATGTTAAGTTTGAAACGAACTTGCTTGATGATAAAGTTCTTTTTAAAAGTGACGGAATGCCGACGTATCATTTAGCGAATATTGTGGATGATCATTTGATGGAAACTTCACATGTTATTCGTGGTGAAGAATGGCTGCCATCTATGCCTCTTCACGTTTTATTATACAGAGCTTTTGGCTGGGATGCTCCGGAATTTGCACATTTACCTTTGATTTTAAAACCTGTTGGAAACGGAAAATTATCGAAAAGAGATGGTGATAAATTAGGATTTCCGGTATTTCCATTAGAGTGGAAAACGGAAGAAGGCATTTCATCTGGATACAGAGAGAAAGGATTTTTCCCGGAAGCAGTTGTAAACTTCCTTGCTTTGTTAGGATGGAATGATGGAACTGATAAAGAATTATTTTCTCTTGAAGAATTAGTTGAAGCTTTTGACTTAAACCGAGTTCATAAAGCAGGAGCAAAATTTGACCCTGAAAAAAACAAATGGTTCAATCACCAATATTTAATCAAACAAAATGATGCTGATTTAGCAAAGAGCTTCTCTCCTATTTTAGAAGAAAAAGGCTTCTCTACTCCGCTTGAAGTGACAACTCGTATTGTTTCTTTGATTAAAGAAAGAGCTCATTTCGTTTCTGAGTTTTGGGATTTAACTGATTTCTTTTTCCAAGCACCATCATCTTATGATGAAAAAGCAAGTAAAAACTGGAAAGAAGAAACTCCAGCTTTAATGAAAGAATTGATTTCGGTTCTTGAAAATATTGAAGATTTTACTTCTGCAAACATTGAAACTATTGTAAAAGAATGGTTAACTAAAAACGAAATTGGAATGGGTAAAGTAATGCAGCCTTTCCGTTTAAGTTTGGTTGGAGCTCTTAAAGGTCCTCACCTATTTGACATTGTAGAAATCATTGGAAAAGAAGAAACTATTTCTAGAATTCAGAAAACAATTGAAACTTTATAAAACAAAAAAGCTCCCAAATTGGGAGCTTTTTTTTAGTCTTTAAATAGAAGAACTTTGTAATACTCTTTATTATCTGTTTCAACTAACCAAGTTCCCTGATCAGAAAAAACAGTTTCGAAATAAACTGCATTTCCCTTACTTGGAATTGTTTTTAAATAGCTATCCATCGTTGGACTAAGATCCATAGCAACAAACGAAACAGGAGAAAATGCTTTATTCTTCAGATCTCTTTTGTCATAAGTATTATTAACGAAAGCTCTGGTTCTAGCGAAACTTGTTGTATTATTATAATCTACTCTATTCATTTTTAAAACATTACCGGATGTTTTATCAACGATTGCATAATTGGAAAATTCAGTTGCTTCATTTACAGAATTAGTGAAAAGAAGTTTCCCGTTGTATTCAAATAAATTAAGATTAAAGTATAAACCACAACATAAACCTTCAAAATATTTATCTTTCATAGGATTAATAGATTCCCATATTTTATTTCCATCTTTATCAAACTTAAAAATATAAAATCCTACAGGATCAAAACCTTTATGAATTCTAGATTTCTTATTGGTATAGATTCCATAAACATACATATCGCCATTTTTAGAATCTTCGTAATAATTATTGACTGCCTGTACATCCCAAACAAAATTGTCAACATAACCTGCACCACAGGAAGATAAAACAAAAAAGTTATCCTTTAAATTTAATTTCAGTGCTACATCTTTGATCTTCTTACCTTGAATATCATAAGTAGTTTTATAAATAGTAGTTTCATTTTGCTCTTTTGAAAATGATTTCGTTACCAAATCAAAACTATTATTTTCTTTCATTTTACAAGCAAAAGTAACTGACCCAGAAGATTCAAAAAATAATTTTCCCTTTAGTAAATCAAGTTTAGTAGTTTCTAATTTGATTCTATCTTTATGCTTAGATTTAATATCAAAAACCTCTAAAAAAACTTCATCTTTCTCAAAATTAATCTTATCCTTACCTTTCTGATTTGTAAAACCTAAATCATAAGAGTCATTAAAAGAATTAAAAAAAAGAGTATGAGAATATCCATCAAAATAAAATCTATTGTTAGGATTTACAACTCCAAAATAACGAGCATTAATATTTTTAACTTCATCATTTGTAAAACTGTTTGTGTAAACATTATTTAGATAATATTTTCGATCAGATTTAACAGATATTTTATCACCTCCAAATGCTTTAAAAGAATTTTCAGTTAAAGAAAATGTACAATTTGCTAATTTTTCATTTTCAAACAAAGTGGATTTAGTACCACTTTCATCATAACTATAGGCAGATTTAGTCATAAAGAAAATGGTTTCAGATGTGACAGCAAATAATGGTAATGTCTCTCCTTTAAAAATTACGAACTTTTTTGAATTCGGTAGATATCTATAACTAATTGGTTCACTCTTCTTCTCATACTTTTCTTCAACAATAACAGTTTGAGCTGACAAAAAAACAGAAGAAAATAAAGAAATACTAAGTAATAATCTTTTCATAAATTTATTTTTGATTTAATATTAAAATCAAATGTAGAATAAAATTTAACAAATAAAATCACCTAAATAAAATATTATTAAACTACATATCTTTATATAATTCGTATTTTTAGAAAATTATAAAACATAAATTATATAACCATGAGTACAGCATTTATTATCTTTTTAGTATTGGCATTCTTCATTTTCATGTCGTCTTTCTTTACAGTAAAACAGCAATCTTCTGTAATTATCGAAAGATTTGGAAAATTTCAGAGTGTTAGAAATTCAGGATTACAGCTTAAAATTCCGTTGGTTGACAGATTGGCCGGACGTGTAAATCTTAAAATTCAACAGTTAGATGTTATCATCGAAACTAAAACCAGAGACAACGTTTTTATTAAAATGAAAGTTTCTGTTCAGTTTAAAGTTATTCAGGAAAAAGTATACGAAGCTTTTTATAAACTGGAATATCCACATGATCAAATTACTTCTTATGTATTTGATGTCGTTCGTGCCGAGGTTCCAAAACTAAAATTAGATGACGTTTTTGAAAGAAAAGATGATATCGCAGTTGCAGTAAAACGTGAATTGAATGAGGCAATGTCTACTTATGGATATGACATTATCAATACATTAGTTACAGATATTGACCCGGACATTCAGGTAAAAAATGCAATGAACAGAATCAACGCCGCTGACAGAGAAAAAACGGCTGCAGAATTTGAAGCAGAAAGTTCAAGAATTAGAATCGTTGCTAAAGCAAAAGCTGAAGCAGAAAGTAAACGTTTACAAGGTCAAGGTATTGCAGATCAGCGTCGTGAAATTGCAAGAGGTCTTGTAGAAAGTGTTGAAGTTTTAAACAGTGTTGGAATTAATTCTCAAGAAGCTTCTGCCCTAATTGTAGTTACTCAGCATTATGATACTTTACAAGCAATTGGAGCTGATGCCAATTCTAATTTAATTTTGTTACCAAATTCTCCACAAGCTGGAAGTGACATGTTAAATAATATGGTTGCTTCATTCTCAGCATCAAACCAGGTTGGTGAAATGATGAAAAAGCACAATAAAAAGATAGAGAAACCAAAACCTATTCAACCGCAATCTGGTTATGAAGATGACATTCAACCAGATGTTCATTCATAATTTTAAAATAAAAAAGAGGCTTAACTGCCTCTTTTTTTATTTATAAACCAGCCAATTACATAAGGTAAAATGGATTGTAAAATACTTGTATAAGAATTTGAAAAGTAATCTGTGTAAGATGAAACGAATCCGTTTACAATATTTTGTGGTGTAATGCTTTCTTTAGTTTTCTGAAAACTCAAAACTAATTTTTGATAATTGATATCTTTTTCAAGTTTTAGAATTTCTAAATCTCTGTCGATTTCAGCGTAAGACGAGTATTTTTTCTTTTCCATAATCATTAATCGTTAAAAAATATTTCTGAAAATTTCTCTAAAATCGGACCTTCAACAATCTTATCTTTTATCAAGAAAAGTAAAATGGTAAATAAAAGATAGATCCCTCCTACTGCTAAAAATCCTAAAGCATTGCTTCCAAATAAATCTCCAAAAGCATACGCAGCTGCAAAAGATCCAAAAAGTAAAACCATATTAAAACACAATAATATCAAAGTAAATTTGAAAATTAAAGTTGTAGATTTCATGGCTACTTTAAAACCCCAAAGTTTGTAGTAAGCTAAATGACTATCTATATAAACTTTAGTCTGATCCTGAATTTTTTCAGTATTTTCTCTTAACTCTTGAAATGCCATAATTAGTTTTTTAAATAAAAAAAAGCACAAAACTCTCTTAAAAATAAGCAAGTTATGTGCTTTTGTATTAGATATTATTTTTGAAGTTTAGCGTTCTGCGCTTTTAAATCAGCCAATTTAGATTCTAAAAAAGTGATCACTTCTTCTGTTTTATGACTTACATTTGAAAGTAAATCATTCAAAGTTCCGTCAAGATTTTGCGTTGCATTTGTAAACTTTTCACGAAGTACTTCAGAACTTGCTTCAAAAGAATCCTGCAAATTATGTTTTGCATCATCAATTCCTTCTTTAATTTTAGCTCTCGTTTTTGATCCTTTATCCGGAGCAAATAAAATTCCTATTGCCGCTCCTACTGCAGCACCAGCCAAAATCGCTGCAATTGTATTTGAATTATTTGACATGATATTTATATTTAAAGTGATTAATAAAGATACTTCTTTTTTAAAATGCTAAACTTCAAAATTTAAAATTTAACAATATAATTAATACACATACGAAACTGCTTCATACTTACCATCAGCTTTTTCAATAATACTCACAAAAGGATAACCATTTGAAGCTGACTTAGATTTGATTCTCATAGCAGTCTGTTTTTGATTTGCAATTGGCGGTTCACCTTTTGTCCTTGTTGAGACACCTGTAAAACTAGCAGCCTGTTTCAGTCCTATTGTCTTTTCCTGAGGCAAAACAGTTACCATTTTGTAATCGTCTTTTGAATCTACTATTATCTTATCTGAAATTTTCTGAGTTTGTTTGGTTTGTTTATTAGTAATTTGAGAAACAGCATATTTGCTAATTTTAACTTCTTCAGAACTTCCGTTCAAAGAATAATAAATTAAACCATTTTCGTTTTTAATGAAATTAACATCTAATTGTTCCCCATTGTGTTTTGTAATTTGATGTGTTTGAGAAATTGCAATATTTGCAAATAACATCGCCAGCGTAAAATATAAAATTTTCATGATAATTGGATTTTAAGTTTAATAATTAAAATTTGTCAGATTGAATTACAAAAACAATAATGACCTAAAACTAATGCTATGGAAATTTCATAATTATGAAGTAATTTGAAAAATACCTTTTACGCGAAATATTATCAAAACCACATCACAATAAAAAACAGAACATAAAATTGTCTTTTCAAGAATTCAGGTTTGAATTAATAAATCAAATAAAAAACTGTCTTTTTTAATTGTAAATAATAATCAATTTAGAATCTCTTCGGAAATATCAATTTTCTATAAAATCATCTCTGACTTTTGGTATTGAGTTAAAAATAGCAACTTTATAAACAATTGTGTGTTAACAAGCCGTTAAACTGACAAAAATAACAGCAAAAAGTTAAATAAAAGCTTTAAATAAACAATAATTCAAAAAATGAGTTATCTATTTACCGTTTTTAAAAAGCGTCTTAAAAACGATTTATGGAGGTGAAAATTGATTTATAAAAACTATTATTTTTTATTTTATAATCAATTATATTAATAATAAGTAAAAACTAAATTATAATATTTATCAATTAGTAAAATCTATAAAGTAATAAGGAAAAGTAAAAACATTAAAAATAAGAAAAAACTTAATTATTTATTCTTTATAAAAGATTGAAAACAGAGATAAAAAAATTGTAAAAATCTCTATTAAACGAAAAGTTAATCCATTCATTATTTCATAAACTAAAAGATAAAATTTTAAAAATTAAAATAGAATATAAAATTTCAAAAATTAATAGTTTTTATAAATAATAAATAAAACAATATAAAATTACAATATATTATCATTAAAATTTATAATATAAAACATTCTCTAGAAAAAGATAGCTTAAAATTATAAAAACTTAAATAAAGAGATTTAATCAATTAATATTTAAAAAATGAATTAGTTATCCATAAAATTTTAATTCTTCTTTAAAATAAAAATATGAAAGCCAATTTTAATTTAATAAAACTATAATAAAAATATAAATAATAGATTTTATAAATAATAATTAAAATAAATTAAAATTATATTAAAAATTATAAAAATTTATAATAAGAAGTATTATAGAAAAAATTGAGCTTAAAAAATTTAAAAATTGAAATAAAGCTATTAAATCAATTTTAATTCAAAAAATGGGTTATTTATCCAATAAATTTTAATTCTTCTTTAAAATAAAAATATGAAAGCCAATTTTAATCTACTAAAATTATAATTTTTAAAATTTAATAGATTTTATATATAATAAAAAAAGCGCTTTTAAAAAGCGCTTTTTTATAGATTCTAATTATGTTTTACTTTTTTACCATTTCAGATAAAATTTCAATTTCTCTCTCCGAAGCATTTTTTGGAGGATTTGAATATAATTTTAAAATTTCATCATCATATTGATTTTTGAAACTTTCACTTTCAATATCTCTTAAATTTAAAAGTGCTTTTGATCTAACATAAGTCGATTCACTTTTTAGAGACATTGAATATAATTTCTTAATATCTTCTTCTTCAAAATCTGTTGATTTCCAGTTTGAATATTTCAAAATAAACTGAGAAAACAACAGCGAAGCCTTATTATTGTTGATGTTTTTCTTTAAAGAATTCTGTAAAAGTGAAAAAGTAGAGATATTTTTGATGTTCTCCCCTATTGCACTTTCAATTGCAATTCTCTCCGGTTTAGTCTCAACTTTAAAATATTTGTTGATATCTTTCAAAGAATTATTGATGCTGTTTTCTTCTTTTTTTCCTTTTTCTTCCCATGCATCTTTTAGTCCAACAGTTTTGTTAAATACTAGTTTTGAATAAGTTGAGTCTTTATCAACAGTAAAATAACCTAAACGTTGAAACTGAAATTTATCTTCATTTTGAGCTGTTGATAAACTTGGTTCAACATATCCAGTTACAATTTCTAATGAATTTGGATTCACAAAATCTAAGAAATTCTTCTCTTTATAACTGTCCGGAGCTTCATCTGTAAACAAACGATCGTACAAACGAACTTCTGCTTCCAAAGCATGTTTAATAGAAACCCAATGCAATGTTCCAGATACTTTTCTTTGGCTTGCTTCTGTTCCGCTTCCGCTTAAAGAATCAGTATCATACGTTACATGAATTTCTGTAATATTTCCGTTTTCATCTTTTATAACAGACTCACCTTTAATTATATAAGCATTTTTAAGACGAACTTCTTTTCCTAAAGTCAAACGGAAAAATTTAGCTGGAGCTTCTTCTAAAAAGTCTTCTCTTTCAATGTATAATTCACGAGAAAAAGGCACTTTTCTAAAACCTGCATTTTCATCTTCCTGATTGTTTTCAGCTTCCAACCACTCTTCTTTTCCTTCTGGATAATTTGTAATTACCAATTTTACAGGATCTAAAACAGCCATTACACGAGGTGCAATTTTGTTCAAATCTTCACGAATACAGAATTCTAAAACTGAAACATTGATCAAATTATCACGTTTTGCAATACCAATTGTGTTAGCAAAATTACGTAAAGAAGCAGCTGTATAACCACGTCTTCTTAACCCGGAAATGGTTGACATTCTTGGATCATCCCAACCGTTAACATGCTTTTCTTTAACTAGTTGCTGTAATTTTCTTTTACTAACAACAGTATGTGATAAGTTACGTCTGGCAAATTCTCTTTGCTTTGGACGCAGCTTATTATCATCAAAAATCTGATCTAAAAACCAATCGTATAATTCACGGTGAGGCAAGAACTCTAGTGTACAAAATGAGTGAGAAATCTGTTCTAAATAATCACTTTGTCCGTGTGCCCAATCGTACATTGGATAGATTTTCCAAGCATCTCCAGTTCTATGGTGATGTTTGTGTAAAATTCTATACATGATAGGATCACGCATTAACATGTTTGTTGATTTCATGTCAATTTTTGCACGAAGAATATGTGTACCAGCCTCAAATTCACCGTTTTTCATTCTTTCGAATAAATCTAAGTTTTCTTCAACAGAACGATTTCTGTATGGGCTGTCAGTTCCTGGAGTTGTTGGAGTTCCTTTCTGGATCGCCATTTCTTCAGAAGATTGGCTGTCAACATACGCTTTATCTTTTTTAATTAATAAAACTGCCCAATCATACAATTGTTGGAAATAATCAGACGCATAACATTCTTCTGCCCATTTGTAACCCAGCCATTCTACATCTTTTTTAATAGCATCAACAAATTCCTGTTCTTCTTTTTCAGGGTTGGTATCATCAAAACGTAAATTCACAGGAGATTGATAATCAATTCCTAAACCAAAATTTAACGCAATAGAACTCGCGTGCCCAATGTGTAAATAACCATTAGGTTCTGGTGGAAAACGAAAGCGAAGTTTAGTATTTGAAAGACCTGATTTTACGTCTTCCTCTATGATTTGTTCAATAAAATTGAGTGATTTCTCTTCTGATGCCATTATTTTATAGTAATTTTAGCAAAGATAAAAAAGTTTATAGTTTATAGTTTATGGTTTATGGTTTTCTTTGGAAACTTACTGAAAACATGAAACGTTAAACTCAAAATCTTTAATTAATTTATTTAGTATTTTTGTATAAATATTCAGAATTATGAGACAATTAACTGTTACAATTCCAGACGATTTTTACGAAACTTTTATTAGTTTTTTCAAACATGTTCCTGATGTTTCTATAGATGAAAATGTTGAGAATGAAATTCCATTATGGCAACAAGAAATGGTTTTGAATCGTATAAAAAATGCTAAACCAGAGGATTTTATTAGTTGGGAAGAGTCGAAAAAAAGACTCAATGTTAAATGGAATAAGAAGTAATGTTCGAAATAAATATTCTCTTAAGAGCTGAATTAGAAGTAGATGAAATTGCTGAATATTATGAATCTCTTTCTAATGGTTTAGGAACAAAATTTTTTAATGAATATCAAAAGTATGTAGATACTTTAAATACATTTCCATTTTTTGAAGAAAAGTATAATATAGTTAGAACATTATCTTTGAAAAAATTCCCATACACTATTCATTTTACAGTTGATGAAATTAACAAAATAGTTACAGTATACGCTGTAACATCCAATTATCAAAATCCAAACACTACAAGAATAAAACTATAAAAATGGGAGTTATAAAATTGAAAAATATCCGTACTTTTTCTTATCACGGATGTTTAATTGAAGAAGGAAAAATTGGATCTGATTATACTGTAGATCTAAAAATTAAAACTAATTTACAGAAATCAGCAGAAACAGATCATCTTTTAGACACTGTCGATTATGTTCATTTGAACAAAATTGTAGCTGAGGAAATGGCAATTCGTTCGCATTTATTGGAACATGTAGCCAAAAGAATCAATATTCGTGTACTGGCAGAGATAGAAATGGTAGAAAAAACTACAGTTTGGGTTTCTAAAATTAATCCGCCTATTGGTGGTGATGTTGAGTCAGTTACTATAAAAATGACGGAAACTAGAAAGTAATATTAAAAATTAAAATCCTAAAATTTTAAAATAGTTCATTCGAAACTTTTGAAATTTAAAGATTTTAGTTACTTTTGCCATCCGTTCAAGCAATGGCGTCGTGGCCGAGCGGCTAGGCTGGGCTCTGCAAAAGCTCCTACTCCGGTTCGAATCCGGACGATGCCTCAAAAGAGATACAGAAATGTGTCTCTTTTTTTTGTGCCTAATTTTTTCACATTCTTGTCATTTCGACCGAAGGGAGAAATCTTCGCGAGAAGCTCGACAAAGATTGGTTTCTCATTGCGGAGTTACTTGCGAAGATTTCTCCCTTCGGTCGAAATGACAAACTTTGTGTGAATAACTTAGTGAGATTGCTTTGTTCCTCGCAATGACTTATAAACAAAAAAAAACCTCTGAAATTCAGAGGTTTGATTTTATATTCTAGAGTTATTAACAACTACTTTTTCTCTATTCTTTCAAAAGCATTTTTTACCATTTCTTTTTCTTTTGGAAACCAGCCCTGAGTTATTAATACAACTCCAAAAACCATCAAGACAATACTAATTCCTTTTTTAATTTTCACGATATTAGTTGGCGTCATTTTAGATTTTAATTGTTTGGCTAATACTATTTTAAGGCAGTCAACTAACAAATACGTTATAATCACCGACGTAAAAAAAGTAATCATTCTTGAGTTTTGCATTTCTAATTTTGGCCCTACAGAAATAATTACAGCCAGCCAGAAACCTAAAACACCAATGTTAATAACGTTGAGTAAAAAGCCTTTTATGAATAAACTTCCGTAATTTCTTTTAATAATATCCCGGTCAATTTCTTCATCATCAATTTTTTCTTCATTTTTTAATCTTACAAAAGAAATTATACCATAAGCCAGCATTATAATTCCTCCAAAAATAAAGAGTGCAGGTTTATCTTTTAAACTGGAAATCAATCTGTAACTTCCTAAATAAGCAATTGCTATAAAAAAAATATCACCTAGAACTACTCCAAAATCAAAGACTATTGCAGCTCTGAATCCTTTAGTAATACTGGTTTCTAATAGTATAAAAAATACCGGACCTACCATAAAGCTTAGAAAAAGTCCCCATGGCAGTCCAGCCAGAATATCATTTATCATCAAAATACGACTTGTTATTTTACTATTTCAATTTTACCGCCTAAAACTGTTTTCTGATTTACTTGTTTCGGATTTCCATAAATGTAAATAGAGCCTCCTGCGCTTACTTTTGCATCGACAAGGGTCGAAGCATTAACATCAGCTTTTCCGCCCGCAGAAACGCTTACTTTGGTCTGAGAAGTGGTTAATTTACTTCCAAGGAAGTAACCGCCGGCTCCTAAACTCGCCTCAAGGTTGTCTGCTTTACCATTTACTGTAATTTCTCCGCCAGAAACTGAACTTACTTTTAGTTTATCAACATTCAAATCTACATTAATTTTTGCACCTTCCTGCGCACTAACTTTAAATGAAGTTGCTTTTATAGTTTCATTACTGTTTACAGAAGCGCCTTCATTAGCATCAATCAGTTCAATATGTTTATAATACAAAGTTACTTCAAGATCATTTCCTGACAAAAGTTTAGGAAAAGGCATTCTTAATTTTAATACGCCATTTTTGTTAACAGCTTCTAACTCTGCTTCTCTTGTTCCTTTTATAACAACTTTATTTTCAGATGACTGAACTAATTTTACACTTAATTTGTCGTAAACTTTTACGGTATCAAAATCTCCTAATTCTTTGGTTACCTGACCAAAAGACATTTGTACAAATAAAATTGCTGCTCCAATAATTAGCTTTCTCATACTTTTATTTTTTTAATTAATATTTATTCTGCTCGTCTTAAAAAATGAAAATCCAGTTGTTTTTTCACTAAGTCGGCATTTTTTACTTTAACATAAATTTCATCTCCTAATTGCAAAATGCTGTTTGAAGTAGCTCCAACCAAAGCATATTGTCTTTCATCGAAAGTATAGTAATCATCTTTGATTTCTCTGATTCTCACCATTCCCTCGCATTTATTAGAAACGATTTCAACATAAATTCCCCATTCGGTAACACCAGAAATAACACCAAGGAATTCTTCGTCCTGATGATCCTGCATGTATTTAACCTGCATGTATTTGATACTATCTCGCTCAGCATTAGTAGCTAAACTTTCCATGTTCGAACAATGCAGACATTTTGTTTCGTATGTTTCTTCATCTACAGAAGCTCCTCCATCCAGATAATATTGCAGCAATCTGTGTACCATAACGTCAGGATAACGACGAATTGGCGATGTAAAATGGCTGTAATAATCAAAAGCTAAACCATAATGGCCAATATTATCTGTTGAATATTTGGCTTTACTCATACTTCTAATTGCAAGAGTATCAATTAAGTTTTGCTCTTTTTTACCATTTACTTCTTCCATTAAAGAATTCAGTGATTTGGCAATATCACCTTTATTTCTAAAATCAATTTTATAACCAAATTTAGCAATTACAGTTTGCATTGCAATTAACTTATCTTCGTTTGGTTCGTCGTGAATACGGTAAACAAAGGTTTTCTTTTGTTTTCCAATGTATTCTGATACTTTTCTATTTGCCAGAAGCATAAACTCTTCAATCAAATGATTGGCATCTTTTGAGATTTTGAAGTAAACTCCTTCTGGTTCTCCTTCTGCATCAAGATTAAATTTAACTTCAACTTTATCAAAAGAAATAGCACCTTGCTGCATTCTTTTCTTTCTTAAAATCTTCGCTAATTCATCTAATTTCAAAGTTGCTTCTCTAATTTCATCTGAAACCACATACGATTCTCCGGTAATAGAAACATCAACCGGAATTGTATTATCTTTTGTTTCAATGATATATTGTGCTTCTTCGTAAGCAAAACGCTGATCTGAATAAATTACCGTTCTTCCAAACCATTGGTTGATAACCTGCGCAGTTGGCGAAACTTCAAATATAGCAGAGAATGTATATTTCTCCTCATTCGGACGAAGTGAACACGCAAAGTTAGACAATACTTCAGGAAGCATTGGCACTACTCTATCTACTAAATAAACTGAAGTTGCTCTTTGGTATGCTTCATCGTCAAGAATGGTTCCTTCTTCTAAATAATACGAAACATCGGCAATATGAATTCCAATTTCAAAGTTTCCATTCTCTAACTTTTTGAAAGACAAGGCATCATCAAAATCCTTTGCATCTTTTGGATCTATCGTAAACGTAAGTGTATCACGCATATCACGACGTTTTGCAATCTCTGATTCCTGAATTGAGGTATCCAGCTTTTGAGCATACACCTCTACTTCTACCGGGAAATCAGATGGCAGTCCATATTCAGCCAGAATAGCATGAATTTCTGTATTGTGTTCTCCAGGTTTTCCTAAAACACGAATTACAGATCCAAACGGACTATCAGCTCTTTTAGGCCAGTCTTCAATCTTAACCAAAACAACATCACCGTTTTCTGCTTCTCCCAATTTATCTTTTGGAATAAAAATATCGGTGTACATTTTTGGATTGGCAGTAGAAACAAAAGCAAAGTTTGGCTGAATGTCAATTACACCAACAAACTCTGTTTTATCTCTTTCAATTACTTCAATTACTTCACCTTCAGGTCTTTTTCCTTTCCTGCGGTTATAAACGTAAACTTTTACTTTGTCTTTGTCTAAAGCACGATTCAAATTATTGGTCGGAATAAAAACATCTTCTTCAAATTCATCACAAATAAAATATGCCGTTTTTCTGCTCGTCATATCTATCGTTCCTTCGTAGTAATCCTGACTAACAGCTTTAACTAAATATTTTCCAGGTTCTGTTTCTATAATTTTCTTTTGTGCAGCCAGAATCTTTAAGTCTTTGATAATCTGGTTTCTGCTTTTTGTATCGTCAAGTTCTAACTTTGCTCCTATCTGTCTGTAATTAAATGGCTTATTGGCATTCTGCGATAAAATTTTAAGGATCTTCCCAGAGAAATCTTTCTCTTTTTTTATCGGCTTTCTAATTTTCTTACTCATATATCTTTTCTTATAAGGTTTAAAATTACAAATAAGAAATCAGATAATTCTTTTTAACAAATAGAATTATTAAAAATATAACTTTTCGTACATTTACAAAAAGACCTCATATGGAAAGCTTTAAGACAATCGCCGTATTCAATTATCAGCACGAAACAGTGGTTCTCAAACACTTACTTGAACAGGAAGAAATCCCGTATTTTTTCGAAAACGAAATGACACTTTCCGTTATGCCTCTTTACTCAAATGCACTGGGCGGAATCAAACTCAAAGTTCATCCGGAAGACTTCGAACAAGTTCAGCAAATTCTGGACAATCTCAACAATCCTCTCAAAATCGTCTGAAACAAACTTCAAAAACAAACTCAAAACAGAAGTAAAATTCAAACTCAAAAAAATTTTTTTCCTTTTCAACTTTTTTAGTTTTCAACATATATTAAATACAACAAAAAAGATTTTTAAAAATTTAAAAAAAATTTATGGTTATTATAGCTTGTTAATATGTCGAATAATTTTTTTTTTGAAGTCATTGAAATCTCGTTTTACTTATTTATTCTGAGTTATCAACATAGTTATTTTTAGTTAATTTACTTATTTATAAGACTTTTTGTATTTTAATTAACAATGGTTGACAACCAAAATTGAATTCATTTTGTAGATAAGTTGATATGTTGATTTCTGTTGAAAATGGTATTTTTGATATTGATAACTTTTCCAAAAATTCACGAAACTTTTCTTGCATATTTAATTCCAGTTTTGGATTAGGTATTTTTTTGAAACAACCAAAAAAAACTTCTAATTTTCTTTTCGAACTTATTAACATTTTCTGTTAACTTAAAGTTAATTGAATATCAAGCAATTACAAACTCCTATTAACACCTCAAAATTTTAACAAATTTTATGCTTATTATTTATTGATTATGAGATACTTATGAAGTTATTAAAATTGTTGATAACTGATAAGGTTTTGACAGCAAGGTAGTTGTAAAATAAAGTGTTTTGCTACTCCAGATACTTATCTGGATCACGAATGTAAACGAATTTATATTGTGTGTTTATATACTATTTAAAAGAAAAAAATTTGTGAAAATTGGTGCAATTCGTGGCGAACATCTATTTATTAAGTAAATTTGCATAACACAACTTAATAGTATAGAAAAATGAAAATTTCGATAGGAAACGACCACGCAGGACCAGAATATAAAAAAGCAATTGCAGCTATGCTTGAAGCAAGAGGATATGAAGTGACTAATTATGGAACAGATACAGATGCTTCTGTTGATTATCCTGATTTTGGACATCCGGTTGCAAATGATGTATCTGAAGGAAAAGCTGATTTTGGAATCGTAATCTGCGGAAGCGGAAACGGAATTGCAATGACGGTTAATAAACACCCTAAAGTAAGAGCTGGTTTATGCTGGACTAAAGAAATTGCTTATTTAACGCGTTTACATAACGATGCAAACATTGTAAGTATTCCAGCGAGATTTACATCAATTCATCAAGCTGTAGAAATCGTCGAAACTTTCCTTGATACGGCTTTTGAAGGCGGAAGACATCAAAACCGAGTTAATAAGATTGCTTGTTCGTAAAAAGTCAAAAAAAAATTCGGTGCTTCGCACCAATATAGATAAAACACACCGGGCGGATTTTTTAAATTCTTCCGGTTTTTTATTTAAAATATTTAAAATCAGACAATTAATTTGTTCTAAAATGACACTTTTTGAGGTTATTAACAATGTTAATATCTATATTCTGCCCGATAGTTTTAAATAAATAAAAGCAGCCTGCACCAAGAGAATTAATATGAATTTGACAATAAATGAAGTTTTCCTCGTTTTATGTCTAAACAAAAACATAGCTGTTAATAAACCAGGTGTACCGCCAATTAGCTGTAGAAAAAACAGCGTATTTTCGGGAATTCTTCGTTTATTTTTCCGAGCCAGATTTTTATCATAACCGGCCAAAATAAAAACGAATATGTTAACAACTAAAAAATAAAGTAAAAAAATTTTCATTGGCGTAAAATTAAAAACAAAGATATTATTTTAGCCAAATGTTTGATTAATTTACCAATTCATTTTAACAAGTAAATTATATCAACTTATAATTAAGAATTTATTTCATTAAAAGTATGACTAATATTCAATTCATTGCCAAGTCTGTTCAGGCACCGGCAGTCAGTATTCAAAACACAGTAAAATTATTAGAGGAAGATTGTACGATTCCGTTTATTTCCCGATACCGAAAAGACGCTACCGGAAATCTTGATGAAACTGTAATTGAGCAGATTGCGAAACTTCAAAAAGATTATGATACGCTTATAAAACGTAAAGAAGCCGTTTTAAAATCAATTGAAGAGCAAAAAGCACTTACGCCAGATTTGAAGAAAAAAATTGAAGAAAGTTTTGATTTACAAGAAATCGAAGATTTTTACCTTCCATACAAAAAGAAGAAAAAAACAAAAGCCGATGTTGCCCGCGAATTTGGTTTAGAACCTTTGGCAAAATTGATTATTTCTGAAAGTGATGCCGATATCGATTTTATTTCGACACAATACATTAATGAAAATGTTATTAACGAAGAAGCCGCTATTCAGGGTGCAAGAGATATTGTAGCCGAATGGATCAATGAGAACATCTATGTTCGTAAACAACTTCGTAGATTGTTTCAGCGCAAAGCAACTATCGCTACAAAAGTGGTAAAAAAGAAAGCGGAAGAAGAAGGAGCACAAAAATTCAACCAATATTTTGATTGGGAAGAGCCTTTAACAAAAGCGCCGGCACACCGTTTATTAGCAATGCTTCGAGCAGAAAATGAAGGTTTTATTAAAATGAAAATCGATGTTGATATCGACGATGCCTACGATGTTATTGACGAAATCATCATTAAAAAACAAAATAATTCAACAGCTCATTTGCAATTAGCAATTGAGGATAGTTATAAACGTTTATTGAATCCGGCAATTGGAAATGAAACCCTGCAGGAAGCAAAAGCAAAAGCCGATGCTAATTCTATTCAGGTTTTTGCTAACAATTTAGGTCAGTTATTATTGGCTCCGCCGTTGGGAGAAAAACGTATTCTGGCAATTGATCCAGGATTTAGAAGCGGTTGTAAAGTGGTTTGTCTGGACGAAAAAGGCGATTTATTATACAACGAAACGATTTATCCGCATGCGCCGCAAAATGAGGAATCGATGGCGATCAAGAAAATCCGTTCG
The DNA here is from genome assembly GCF_052044235.1 of Flavobacterium sp. 22659. Lineage (NCBI taxonomy): Bacteria > Pseudomonadati > Bacteroidota > Flavobacteriia > Flavobacteriales > Flavobacteriaceae > Flavobacterium > Flavobacterium sp. 22659. The sequence continues at coordinate 46,425 of NZ_JBQEMU010000026.1, read as the reverse complement.
ATGGTAAATGCATATCAAATTGATGCGATTTCTATTGGAAACGGTACGGCTTCTCGCGAAACTGAATTTTTCATCAAAAAAATCGCGTTCGACAAGCCAGTTCAGGTTTTTGTGGTTTCTGAGGCAGGAGCTTCAGTATATTCAGCTTCCAAAATTGCGAGAGAAGAATTTCCAAATTATGATGTAACGGTGCGTGGTTCGGTTTCTATCGGAAGAAGACTTTCAGATCCGTTGGCCGAATTGGTAAAAATTGACCCGAAAGCGATTGGAGTAGGGCAGTATCAGCACGATGTTGACCAGACAAAACTAAAAGAAGAACTAGACAGTACGGTAATTCGCTGCGTAAACTCGGTTGGAATTAACATTAACACAGCAAGTAAACATTTACTAAGCTATGTGAGTGGAATCGGGGAGAAGCTGGCCGAAAACATTGTACAATACCGTTCTGAAAACGGACCTTTTGCAGACAGAAAGCAGCTGAAAAAAGTCCCTCGTTTAGGAGATAAAGCCTATCAGCAGGGAGCAGCGTTTATTAGAATTACAAATGCTAAAAATCCGCTGGATAATTCTGCGGTGCACCCAGAAGCCTATCCTGTTGTTGAAAAGATGGCGAAGGATTTGAATATTTCTTTAAACGACTTAATTGCAAATAAAGAAAAAACAGCCCTTATTAAGCCCGAAAAGTATGTAACACCTGAAATTGGTTTACTTACGCTGAAAGACATCATAAAAGAGCTTGAAAAGCCCGGATTAGACCCAAGAAAGTCTGCTAAGGTTTTTGAATTTGATGCAAACGTAAAATCGATCAAAGATTTGAAAACAGGAATGATTCTTCCGGGAATTGTTAATAACATCACCAATTTTGGCTGTTTTGTTGACATCGGAATCAAAGAAAGCGGATTAGTGCATATTTCGCAGTTAAAAGCCGGCTTTGTAAGCGACGTAAACGAAGTGGTTAAATTACATCAGCATGTTGATGTTAAGGTTACTGAAGTTGACGAAGATAGAAAGAGAATTCAATTAACAATGATTTTATAAAAAGTTTCCAAAACTGGAACAATAAAAAAACTCCCAAATTACATTCGTAATCTGGGAGTTTCTATTTTTAGTATTATTTTAAAATCACTTTTTTGGTTATGCTTTTAAAATCATCATTGGATATTTTTACAAAATAAATTCCAGACGATTGAGAACCCAGATTTATTTCGGTATTTTCAGATGTTGTTTTCTTTTGATAAATCACACTGCCTGAAGGCGAAATTACTGAAATAGTTGATTGCTGAGGTGCGTTAACTGTGATTCGATCAGGACTCGGATTTGGGTAAAGCGTAACTGTAGATTTTTCAATATCAAAAGTATCATTAGACAAATTGGCGTTTAGCGGTAAATAAAAATTACCTGTTAGTAAAAAGGAGTATAGTGTTTTTAATGTATGATTAAAATAGCTGTTAGGTTCATTAAGATTTTTTAAGTCGGTATAAGAAGCATCTAAATGGTTTTGATTTTCACCCGCCATCGCTGCACAGGCAAATGCCCCTACAAAAGTAGCATTGTGCCATTGGCCGCTTACGCTTCCGTTTTGATTGTAACCGTCTTTAATGTTAGAAGATCCGCCAAGATTGACACGAACAAAATCTGATGATTTTTTTGCATAGGCTTTCGCATCAGCATTTCCGTGCCATAAATAATCAACAGCGATTCTCCAGGGAGTTCTTGCCGCGTCGTAAGTATACATTTTACCGCCATTAGCATAACCTCCTGCCTGCGAAGAATAAGCGCCGGAAGCTTCGCACCAGTCAGAAACCAAGCCGCCTACAGCATTATTTTGCGTTAAATTGTTGTTGATAATAGTGTACGATTTCGCAGCAACCTGATTCCAGAAAGCGGTATCATTTGTAAAAGTTCCAAAAACTCTATAATAGGCAGGCGAGAAGTAAGACGGATTTGTAATCTGGCTTCCGCCGAATTGATCTCCGGGTTTTAAAACATAAGTATTTGCTTCAACTTCATGATTTTTTATGGCAGAAATTAGAGCGGTGGCATCATTTTTATAATTAATAGTTCCGGCACTTGCCCATTGATAATCGGCAACAATAAGAGCAAAAGCAGCATCAAGTTCAGCATCAGTTGCTCCGTTTTGACCAATAGTTCCAGAACAGCCGTTAATTTTCCAATTCATTACTTTGTTACTGTTTACATTGTCTTTGTAATACAGCCAAAGCCCATCAAAAAGAGTTTTATCGGCCATGTAAACACTAAGCAGCATTCCATATCCAATTCCCTCAGAAACGGTTTCCCAGGAAGAATCAAATTTTACCCGATAGCGTCCATTAGAACAGCCTTCTACAAAATTGGTTTTCCAGATATCATAATTGTTTTTTGCATCCTGACTGTTTTTGGCAGAAGGCATTAGGCCATTGTTAAAAACAACATTGGCCGGAAACGGCTGCTTTTGTGCATTACTTTCGAGACACAAAAAAGCAACAGTAATCAGAAGTAGGTTTTTCATAATTATTGTTTAATAAGTTTGGGACTCTAAAAGTAAGATTTTTTAGATATAAAAAAAATCCCAGACTACAATTCTATAAATTGCAGTCTGGGACTCATTGATAAGTTGAAGGTTACTATTTTTGTTCTTCCTCTTGTTTTTTAGCAGGAGCAGGTTGATCGTCTTTAGCAGCGTTTTTAAATTCCTTAATTCCACTTCCTAAACCTTTCATTAATTCTGGAATTTTTTTACCTCCAAAAAGTAATATCACAATACCTACGATAACAAGGATTTCTGTAAGACCTAATCTTCCCATGACTATTATATTTAATGCCGAAGCAAATTGATTTAAAATTTCACCGCAAAGGTATATAGAATATACGAACAACAAGTGTTTTTGGATTAAAATATTTGTTTTTTACTGCGTTAAATATTTTATAAAATCATCAAATTAATAATTTTAGACTTTTTTTTCAGTTATTAGCAAGACTATTAATTGCTATATTTGCTCGTATAAACTACCATAATGGCTAAGAAAAAGAAAAGAAACCTTAGAAAGAAATTATTCATCAAAAACCGACTGGTAATTTTGAATGAAGACACTTTTGAAGAGATTTTTTCATTCAGACTTACTTTAATGAACGTATTTGTAACGTTTACTTTAGGCGGTATATTTTTAATTTTAGTTACTACTTTTATTATTGCATTTACACCGCTCCGAGAATTTATTCCGGGTTACTCTTCTTCTGAATTGAAAAAAAATGCAACTAAGCTGGCGATAAAATCAGACTCACTAGAAACAGCGCTGAAAAAAAACGAAGCCTATATAAAAGGAGTTCAAAAAGTTTTGAAAGGGGAATTAGAATATGCTAAATTCAATAAAGATTCTATTTTGGCTGATGCCGATGTGCCAACAGACCTTAATATGAAAGCCTCTGAAGAAGAAATAAAATTGAGAGAAGATGTTGCCAAAACAGAGAAGGAGTCGGGTGAAAGTAAGACAAAGAAAAACAAGGGTGACAAAAAATAATACCACAAAAAATGTCAATTAAATCGATAGCAGCAAAGATATTTGCCCGCAAAATATACAATCAAACTCAAGCCTGGTCTGCTAAACCGGTCGAAACACAATTTGAAGTTTTTAAAAGTTTGATTCAAAATGCAAAAGACACCCAATTTGGAAAAGACCATCATTTTGATACTATAAAGACATTTGAAGATTTTCAGAAAAATGTTCCTGTTAGAGATTACGAAGATTTAAAAGATTATATCGAAAAGGTAAAAATTGGTGAAGAAAATATTCTGTGGAAAGGAAAACCGCTTTATTTTGCTAAAACATCGGGAACAACTTCGGGAGCTAAGTATATTCCGCTTACCAAAGAATCAATGCCTACGCATGTAAATGCTGCACGAAACGCAATTTTGCATTACATAAACGAAACCGGAAATGCTGATTTTGTTGATGGAAAAATGATTTTTTTGCAGGGAAGCCCAATTTTGACTGAAAAACACGGAATTAAATTTGGAAGGCTTTCTGGAATTGTAGCACATTTTGTTCCGAAATATTTACAAAAAAACCGAATGCCTTCGTGGGAAACCAATTGTATTGAAGACTGGGATACAAAAGTAAATGCGATTGTTGGCGAAACAATAAAAGAAAACATGTCTGTTATTTCCGGAATTCCGTCTTGGGTACAAATGTATTTTGAGCGTTTACAGGAAAAAAGCGGCGGAAAAAAGATAGGAGAGATTTTTAAAAACTTTAATTTGTTTATTTACGGCGGTGTTAATTACGAACCCTACCGCGCTAAGTTTGAACAAATGATTGGTAAAAAAGTTGACAGCATTGAGTTGTTTCCTGCTTCTGAAGGTTTCTTTGCCTATCAGGATTCACAAAAAGAAAAAGGAATGCTGCTGCTTTTAAATTCGGGGATTTTCTATGAATTTATTAAAGCCGATGAGTTTTTTACCGAAAACCCAAAACGTTACACGATTGGCGAAGTTGAGATTGGCGTAAATTATGCATTAATTGTTTCTACAAATGCAGGACTTTGGGGATATAATATTGGAGATACGATTCAGTTTACTTCTTTAAAACCATATCGCGTCATAGTTTCAGGACGTATAAAACATTATATTTCGGCTTTTGGTGAACACGTTATCGCTAACGAAGTCGAAAATGCAATGAAAGAAGCAACAGCGGGTACCAACATTGTAATAAATGAATTTACTGTTGCTCCGCAAATTACGCCTGCAAATGGACTGCCGTACCACGAATGGTTTATTGAGTTCGAAAAAGAACCCGACAATATACAGGCTTTCGCCGAAGCAATAGACGATTCGATGCGAAAACAAAACATTTATTACGATGATTTAATTACCGGAAATGTGCTGCAAAAAGTTGTAATAACCAAAGTTTCAAAAAACGGATTTCAGGAATACATGAAATCGCAGGGAAAATTAGGCGGACAGAACAAAATTCCGAGATTGTCGAATGACAGAAAGATTGCTGATAATTTGAAATAGAAATGAGGTTTTTTACTCATGAAATATAAATATCATTTAAGGCCCGGATATAAATCTCAGGATTTGTTAATTGAAATATTTAGTGGAGCAGAAAACGAATATTTTCTTACCGATTTATTAGGTTCAATGGCATCAATAAACCCAAAAATTGATGAAATTAATGATCTTTGGATGAACGATGAAATTTTAATGGAAGTCAGTTCAGACATTGGTTTATTTTCCATTTCAAAAGACATTTGGGATTTTGCTTTTATAACGGCAGATGATAATCAGGAATGTATCATTAAAATAGATTTACTTTTAGATACAAATGAACACTTTCAAAAAGTTGAGGTTGATTTTGAAAAATATAAATAATGGATGTTCATACACCTTACGAACAAATTAAAAATCGGGAATGTGATTTTATAGTTACTTATAGATTTTTTACACCAGATGAAGGAGGTCGAAAAACAGGAAATCCAATACAAGGGTATCGTTCTGATTTTATGTATTCTGAAGATGAAGAAGCAAAAAAATTATGGATGATCTGGCCTGAATTTTTAGATAATGACGATAATATTATTTTAGATAAATCATTACGAGTTTTGACTTCTGGAAAAGCAAAAATGTGGATTATAAACGAAGCAAATCAAGTTTTACATAAAGAACGAATTAAAATTGGTTTAAAAGGTTTTTTTATGGAAGGACCTCACAAGGCAGCGGAATGCGAAGTTATAGAAGTTGTAAATCCTAATTTAAAATAAATGTTATAATTAAAACACATTTCTAGTTTTCAACAAAAATAATATTAATATTTCCTACTTTCGTTTATCGAAAAGATAGAATGGTCTTCACTATTACGAAGATTTTAAATACATATAGAATGAAAGAAACTAAACATATATCAAGATCAAGAGCTCAGGAATCATCTGCAGCAATTGAAAAAATGTACATTACAATGCGCCATTTATTCAACCGTGGTTTTTATAAACCAATGGGAGTTTCTGGCGACAGCTTACGCGAATCATTATTAGCATTACGTCCTGAAATCTACGGAAATATTGCAGAAGAAAAAGTAGAACTAAACGGGCTTTTATACGTTATAGAACGTCTTCCAATAGGAATAGAACAATGCCGATTTATCAATTTAACTTCTGATGAAGGATATTCTAAATCACATTTTCAGCCAATTGTTCCTCCAAAAAGAAGAAGAAACTGTTACAGAATCGACGAAGAACAAATGAATGTCGAAATCACGCGCGGACGTTCAGATATTTATGATATCCTGACGCATTTGACTTTTATTTTCATAGAATCACACAAAATAAAAAACAGAGTTTTAATTGACGATGGAGGAGAAGTTTCGCGTGATTGGTTAAAATTAGAACAAGCTGTAACGCAAACCAAAAAGCTGACACAGATTGAAAAAGAAAAAGCAATTTCGCACGCAGCAAATATTTTAGCCAGAACTTTTGAAGAGGTTTTGGATATCTACGATGCTTTTGGTTCAGAAAGTGCACCAGATCGTTTTCTGCATGTAATTTATTGGTTAGGAAAATTAGCGATCGAAGAAATTGTTGAAAACAACAAACGCACCATTACTTTTAGCCCGGTTTTGCGTGAACGTCTTGGACACCATATCCACGGAGAAATCTGGGCTACTAACATAAAGGAAGTTTTAAAAGCAAACAGCCTTTTAAAACGTCCAATTCACGTAATTAGTGCCAATATGCACAGTGTAATGAACTCAATTTTTGCGACACCTTTATTAACATCAAAATTTAAAGGTAAAACAGATTTCTTTATTTATGAGGAATTGAGCAATTCAGGTTCCAAAGAAATAAGATCTCAGGTCGAAGAACTAGCCTTGAAAAACGGAATGATTTCTCTTCCTGACACATCAGGAACTAATATCGATGTTCAGATTTTTGATACAGCCAAAATTGACTGGGCAAAAACTGCATTTTCTCATGCCAATGTAGGCGAAGAAAAACCGGTTATTATTGTAATGGATTATGCTTTTGGTGAGCAGGCTTATGAAACCATAGACGAGCTTTTAAAACCTTATAGAAAAGAAACCTTACTAAATGTAAAATCGGTTTCTATAATGGGTAAAGCCGGAATTCTGGAAGGCGGAAAAGGAGATATCATGATTCCATCGGCACATATAAACGAAGGAACGGCAGATAATTATTTCTTTGAAAACGAACTTACAGGCGCTATGTTTGAAGGAAATGATATTGACATTTATGAAGGTGCAATGGTAACGGTTTTAGGAACATCATTACAAAACAGAGATTTGTTGAAATTTTTCCACGAGTCAACTTGGGGTGTAATTGGTCTTGAAATGGAAGGATCTTATTACCAGAAAGCAATTCAATCGGCATCAAAAATTAGAAAAAGCGTTCCGCAAGATATTAAAGTTCGTTATGCTTATTATGCTTCAGATAATCCATTAGAAACCGGAAGTACATTGGCTTCGGGCGGATTAGGAACGACTGGAGTAAAACCAACGTATTTAATTACGATTAAGATTTTAGAACAGATTTTCAACATCAAATAATAATTGTAAATGAGTACAAAAGTACCGCAGGATATCACAGATCAAGAGGTTGATTTGGTTTTGATTTCAAAAAAAATAAGTAACTTTTTTGAAAGAATTAATGCTTCTATCTTTAGAAGCATTCAGTTCTTTATACGAAATTGGCTGATTGTCTTGATTTTAGTTGTTGTTGGTTTTGGATTAGGACTTTTTTTAGATAAGACTCAAAAAACATATAATAATCAAATAATTGTAACACCAAATTTTGGCAGTGTCGATTATTTATACGGTAAGGTTGATTTAATTCAATCGAAAATTATAACTGATGACAAATCATTTTTTAATAAAATTGGATTAACAGAGAATTCAAGAATATCCAATATAAAAATAGAACCAATTGTTGATGTTTTTAAGTTTGTTAATAACAATGAGCAAAATTTAGAGGTTTTAAAGTTAATGACAAACGGAGACTTAAAATCTATAATTAAGGAAACAACCACTACTAAAAATTATCCTTTTTACATTATTACTTTTTCAACCAAATTTCCATTGAAAGATGAAAATACGGTAAAAGCATTGTTGAATTTCTTTAATACAAGTGATTATTATGCTGAGGTACAAAAAACAACTGTAGATAATATCAAACAAAAGATAAAGGCAAATGATCAAATTCTTTTGCAAATTGATAATATTCTAAATAAATTTTCTAATTCAGAATCGTTGGGTTCAGTAAAAAATGATAAGCTGGTATATTATAATGAAAACATACAGCTTAATGATATACTTAAAACAAAAGAAGGTCTTGTTAGAGAAAATGGAGTCTTAAAAGTAGAGTTAATTACTTCTAATAAAATTATAAAAGAAAGTTCAATCGTTACAAACATTGAAAACTTTGAAACTTTAAAGGGAAAAATGAGGTTTATTTTACCATTTTTGTTTGTATTTGCTTTTATAAGTATAGTATTTTTCAAAAGATTTTATAATAAACAAAAGGCATTATAAGCCTAATTATTATCGCAGGCAGTCATTTCTTATTTTTAAGATGAAAAACATTTTATTACTTAAATTAAATAATGAAAGACTAAGAGAAATTTTATTTTTTTTAGGAGTCTTATTATTGATAATAATTCCAAAAGGAGGATTTAAGATTGCCGGAATTCCTTTGACATGGGGATATTTATATCTGGGTTTTTTATTAATTCTTTCGACAATTATTATAGTCAGCAAATATAAATTCCCGGTTAACAGCCGGCATTTTATGTGCTATGTGGCGACTTTACCATTTGTGGTATATTTTTCACTTCATTTATTAATATTTGGATACGAAGGTTCAACGGGTAATTTTATTGCTTTCTACATCAGCTTTGTTTTCCTGCCTTTTTTATTTTATATTATTTTAGGATATTTTCTAACTAAAATAAATCATGATTATATTGAAAAAATAATAGCTAATGCTGTTTTTCTAATCTCTGTTTATGGTATTTTCTTGTTTTCATACAAACAGATTTATGGTCATTTTTTAGAAATTCCCTATATAACGGTTAATGCTGATGATTTGGGAGAGCTGGCAAGATCTAAATTTAATCAAAGAGGTTCTATTGCTAAATTAATCTCAACGTATAATAATGGAAATATTTTTGGAGTATGTACTTTAATGCTTTTTCCTGTTTTTTATAAAAGAACAACATCAAAAATTAAAATTTTCATTGTTGTCCTGGCTTTACTATTAACCTTATCAAGAACAGTCTGGATTGGTTTACTTTTCTTCTTTTTAATTCTTTATAGGAATAAATTATATCAATTAGCTAAAATTTATCTTGCAGGAGCGATTTTACTTTTTGTTATTGGATCAGTTCTTATGACCAGATATTTTCAATATGGTTCCCTGGAAGGATTTATTCTAGACTCAAATCTTGGCGGAAGGATTTTACAAATTAGAAAAGTAAATGATATCACACTTTTTGGAAATGGCTCTTATACGATAATTGATGAAATTGTGTACTTATCTATATTTAGACAATTTGGTCTTGTTGGTTTATTTTTATTTTGCGTTTCTTTTTTTGCTCCGGTATATATTTTTTTACAAACTAAAAATAACAACCAGGTTTACTTATTAGGAATATTAACGTATTTATTTGTTTGTTTAAGCGACGGATGTATGCTTTTAATACCTACACTAGTTTTTTTCTATTTCATTTGTACGATGGCCTTTATTCGTCAAAACAGAGCCGAGGAATAGAACATCGCAGAGAAGAAAAATGTAAATTCCGTATTGACGAACCAGAATATTTTCGGTCAAAAAAGAAAAAGAAAACAACAGAGAAATCGAAAAATATAAATAATTCCTGCTTTTTAAAGCAAAACGAAGTTTTATAAAAAGAGTGGAAATAAAAGCAATAAAAAGTAAAAAACCGCCTTTCATAAAATAATCAAGGTATTGATTATGAGAATTTAAATTTTCTTTTGATAAGTCATTAAAACCATATTCATCATAACATGTATTAAGTTTTGGCTGTATAGAGCCATTGTCTGTTCCTAAAAAATGAGAATCAGTAATTACTTTTAAAGAACAAAAACAAAGAGTATATCTACTTGAGTTTTCAATTTTATTTTTATTTAAAAACTGAATATCATCTTTGTATCGTTGTGATAAAAAAATCACTCCCATGAATAGAATTATTAATGGAAAAAAAATCATTTTAGTATTTAATTTATCTTTTTTATAAAAGAAAAAATAACAGTTTAATCCAGTCAAAAATAAAGTAGAAAAAAGGATCATTCTGGCATTAACGATTACCAAACTTGCTAATAAAACAATACAAATAACTATTAAAAGTATTTTGAATTTCAAGGCTGTATTTTGAGTTTTAACTAGAAAATTAAAAACAAAAAGAAACGCAATTGCAATCCACAAACTAATATAAGTACCGTGAATATCAATATTATTTTCTAGATTAAAACGAGCAAAATACCAGTTAAAATGATGATTGGGAATATCATTTATATAGAAAATTACAATATATGTGCTGATTAAGGTAATACAAAAGGAATAAACAAGGAGAATCTTTTCTCTTTGCTGTTTAAAAAAAGGAGAGTCGTAAAGAAATTTACTAAACAGTGGTATAATAAATATTAAAAAACTGTTAGCAATAATCTGCAGACTTTTCGAATTATAATAAAAAATATTAAAAGCAAGGAGGACAAAAAATGATAAAAGAAATGGCACTGTTTTAATTGATAAAAAGTGCTTTTTTGAATTGTATTGAAGTAATAGAAAAAGACTTGCAGCAGACATTATAATTGACTGAACAGCCTCAAACATATATAAAGAGGAAGCAAATGCTAAAAGGTATAAAAAATAAACAGCAGTTTTATTTGTTTTAGTTTCTGTCATTTAACTAATCTTTTAAAAGTAGTTTCAATTTTTTTCTGAATCGATTTTGGCAGTTTTTCACGCATAAACTGTACTAGATATTTTTTAGTTTTCAACTTAAATAATTGAAAACTGCTAATTTCTATTTTTAGAGAATCAATTTCATTTTCAGCAATAAACTCAAGTGATTTCCATTTTGTTGGATCGTTTTCATGAAAATTAGTAAACTCTTTATAATTATCAATATTTATATTTTTCCAAAATTTATAAAACGCAGCGTTGTCAGAATCGTCCCTGTGTGACCAATTTGTTATTTTGGTATAAATTTCTTCATCGTCTCTTGCCCAGGATTGATGCAGTAAGATAAATTTAGTTATTATTTTTTTTGAGTGCCTTGTGGCTCTCATATACTTGTATTTAGGATAATTAGTTGCCACTTCAATAGCATCTAATGAATCTTTTATGTATAAAAATCCCCCTTCAACTTTTTTAAATAATGTAATCCACTGCACATGAATTTCTACAGGATGTTTTTCCGGATTTTTTAAATAATCTTTTTTTTCTTTTAAAAAGGAAACAAAATTTTTAAAATCATTAAAATATTCATCACTGTCTATTTGAATATGCCATCCGCCATCTCCCATTGCTTTTGCGAGCAAATTGCGTTCTCGTGTATCATTTTCAGAAGGAGAATTTTCAGGAATGTAAAACGTGTCTTCGTAGATTACAATTTTGTTTAAGGTATCAAATTTTTTTACCCATTCAAAAAAGGATGGATCAATAAACAATGGATTTCCACTCCAGGTTAAACGATCTTTATCTACAGCAAGTACGATCAAATCAGAAGCATCGTAAACGAGTGGAATCGATTTGTATAAATATTTGAAATCGTATGAAACAAGAAATCCAACTTTAATCATTTTTTCTAAAGAAATTTAAACTCTTATCGCAAAGTACTTTATAATTAAGAAACAATGTGATAAATAATTCAGTTATAATAAGTGCAGCAATCATTCCTTCGACTTTAAAGAAAAAAGACAATAGAAATGAAAGAGAAACATTAATTACTAAACCAATAAAATAACCGCTAAAGTAAATGTTTTTCTTTTCGTGCATTAACAAAGACATATATGCAGATTGATTAAGAGACGCAATTAAAGGAATAGGCGAAAGCAAAATTAAATACTGACTCGATTCAGTAATATATTCACTGCTTAATACAGAGATAATTTGTTCAGAAAATATAATTAATATCACAGTTCCAATGGAAAAGAGCAGTAAATAAGACTGGAAAATTTGACGCAGCGTTTTGTTTAATTCAGAAATTGAAGCGATACCAATATTACAAATTTTAGGAAAAACGCCTTGAAATAATACTCCAATACAATGTTTACCAAGCATAATAATTTTTTCAGAAACACTGTAGATACCAACAATTTTGGAATCGAAAAAAACACCTAAAATAAGAGTCCCGGAATTTAAGATAGAACAAACAGTCAAATTAGTTAGAAACATTTTAAAACCGCTTTGTAATTCAGCAAAAATATCTTTAAAAGAGGTTTTTGAATAAACAAAGTTTTCTTTTAATAACAAATAAATGTAAGAAGCTATAAAAATAAGGCTGTCAAATATGCCAAGTATAAAAAATAAAATTTGAAAAGAATCTTTGTTTTTCACACAAAACAATATAGTTAAAAGACAGCTTATTTTAAATACTGAATTAATTATGCAATACACATTGACTTTGTTTAAACCAATAAAAACCCAATGTGCATTCTGCGTACGCGAGAAAAGCATTAAAAATAAAGAAAGAAAAAATAAAGCATTGCTGCTAATATTACTATAAAGCTGAGCGAGTAAAAACAATAATAAAAAAGAAGGAATAGTTAATAAAAACTTAGTATTTATTACTGTTGAAATGTATTTGCTGATTGCATCAATATCAGAATTTAATCGGCCAATTTTAATTGGTCCTAAAGCATTCCAGGAATAATCATTAATAACTGAAATGTAATTAATTAAAGACAAAGAAATAGCAATAAGACCATAATTAGTAATTCCAAATACATGAATGTAAAATGGAATTAGAATTAATGGAAATAGAAAATTTATAAAATTAATGCTAAAACTATAAAAGATGTTTTTAATCACAATTCTAGAAAATAAAGGCTCCAAAACATTTGAAGCCTGCCATTATTAAAGTGATTTGTCAATAGAATCATCTGGATTTCCTTGAGGAGCCCATGAACCTGATTTATCATTTCGCATGGTAACTGTTCCGGTTTCGGTATCTAATACAAACAAGCAGACCTCTCCAGTATCAGCTCTTTGAATAACAGTCATTTGATATTTACCTATTTGAGTTTTTTCCTCTTCTTTTTTTTGAGGTTGCTGACAAGAAATAATTAATAAAGATACACTGATTAAAAAGGCTGTTTTTTTCATTTGGTTTTTTTTTCAAAAGTAAATTTTTTTATTAAAGGTGAATGTGTTTTAAATAAAAAATAAACATCATTAAATTTTTAAAACTTACTTTTGAAAAGGATTATAACCAATTAATATAAATGAAATTAGTAATTGATGTTCGTTTTATAAATGCTTCTGGAATTGGTACTTACATAAAAAATGTGTTGCCGGGTATAATTTCAGAATTTAATGCAGTTACAGTTCTTGGAAACAAAAATGAAATCATGCAATTTGATTGGAGTAATAAAGTTGAGGTTATAGAGTTCAATTGTAAAATGTATTCTCTAAAAGAACAATTTTATTATGCTTTTAAAATACCAAAATGTGATGTGTTTTGGTCTCCACATTTTAATTTTCCTATTTTTCCTATTCATGCAAAGAAAAAAGTTGTAACAATTCATGACGTAAATCATCTTACCGGGATTTCTCCAATTTCTTTCCTTAAAAAAAAGTATAGTTCTATTTTATATGATAATGCAGTAAAAAAAGCAGATTTAATTTTTACTGTTTCAGAATTTTCAAAAAGTGAGATTCTAAAATATACCAACACCGAATCTGAAAAAATTAAAGTAGTTTATTGTGGAGTAGATGCGCCATTTTTTGAAGATTTTAAAGAGAATAGTTTAAGACTTCCAAACGATTTTATTTTATATATAGGAAATGTCAAACCTCATAAAAATTTAATTGTTTTATTAAAAGCTTATAATGCTTTATCAAATCAATTAAAAGAAGAATATAAACTTTTAATTGTAGGTAAAAAAGATGGATTTATTACGGAAGATAATCAGATAAATGAATTCATAAAATCGAACCAATTAGAAAGAAATGTTATTTTTACAGGACATGTAACTGATTTAGATTTGCCTTTATATTATCAAAATGCATCTTTATTTGTATTTCCATCTCTTTACGAAGGTTTTGGATTACCAGTTTTAGAAGCATTGGCAGCAAAAACAATGGTGATTAGTTCTAACGCTTCAAGTCTGCCGGAAATAGGAGGAGAAGCTGTTATTTATTTTGATCCAAAAAATGATATCGAGTTGTCTCAAAAAATAAAAGACTGTTTAGAAAATAAAGTAAGCATTGAAATAGAAAAAAGGGCAGTACAATTAGATAAATTTACTTGGAAAAAATCTATTAAAAATCATTTGGAAGCATTTAGAAATATTTTACAAAATAATGAAAAAAGCACTAATTAGCGATTGGTATTATGTGAATGGAGGTGCTGAAAAAGTAATTCATTCTATAAACTCAATCTGGGATGATTTTGACCATTTTGCATTAATCGACTTTTTGAATGATGAAGACCGAAAGTTTATTTTAAATGGAAAAAAAGCTAAAACTAGTTTCATCCAGAAATTACCAACAGTAAAAAAAAATCACCGCAAATTTTTACAGCTGTTTCCAATTGCTATAGAACAATTTGATTTAAGAGATTATGACTTAATAATCAGTTCTTCTTCAGCTGTGGCAAAAGGAATTAAGACAAACAAAAATCAATTGCATATTTGTTATTGTCATTCTCCAATGCGTTACGCCTGGGATTTGAGAGAACAATATTTAAAAGATGCCGGATTAAACAAAGGTTTAAAAGGTTTATATGCAAAATCAGTATTAGATAAAATCCAGAAATGGGATCTTTCGAACTCAGATAATATTGATTTTTTTATAGCTAATTCAAAGCATATTGCTGAGCGAATTAAAAAGATTTATAATAGAGAATCCACCGTAATTTATCCACCAGTTGATGTTGATTTTTTTAATTTAGAAGAAATAAAAGAAGACTATTATTTTACAGCTTCACGACTTGTTCCGTACAAAAAAACACAATTGATAATAGAAGCTTTCAACGAATTGCCACATTTAAAATTGATTGTTGCAGGTGATGGGCCAGAATTAGAAAAACTTCAAAAAACAGCCAAAAACAACATAGAGTTTGTGGGTTATATTGAAAATAAAAAGCTTAGAAGCTTAATGCAGAAAGCGAAGGCATTTGTTTTTGCTGCTGAGGAAGATTTTGGAATTATTCCTGTTGAAGCACAAGCATGCGGAACGCCAGTTATTGCTTTAGCAAAAGGAGGAACACTTGAAACAGTTATAGAAAACAAAACCGGAATTTTCTTTGTAGAGCAATCTGCAGAAAAAATTAAAGAAGCAGTACTTAATTTTGAAACAAAAAATTTCGACCCTCAAATTATACGCGGACATGCAGTTACATTTTCAAAACAACGGTTTGAAAAAGAGATAAAAGAATTTGTTGAAACAAAATATAAAGAACATCAACAGTTGTTGAATAAAGATAATTTGAAATTATAACCGAAAAATAATTTTCAAATCAGTTACATTTGCGATGTATAAACAATTATCATGAAAAGAATACTTATTACTGGAGCGGCAGGATTTTTAGGATCGCATTTATGTGACAGATTTATCAAAGAAGGATATTTTGTTATTGGGATGGATAACCTGATTACAGGTGACCTTAAAAATATTGAGCATTTATTCAAATTAGAAAATTTTGAATTTTATCATCATGATATCACCAAGTTTGTTCATATTCCTGGCGATCTTGATTATATATTGCATTTTGCTTCACCGGCGAGTCCTATTGATTATTTAAAAATCCCAATTCAGACACTTAAGGTTGGATCTCTGGGAACGCATAATTTATTAGGATTGGCAAGAGTAAAAAAAGCTAGAATCTTGATTGCTTCAACTTCAGAAGTTTATGGAGATCCTTTGGTGCATCCACAGACAGAAGAATATTATGGAAACGTAAATACAATTGGTCCTCGCGGTGTTTATGACGAAGCAAAACGTTTTCAGGAATCAATTACTATGGCATACCATACTTTTCATGGCGTAGAGACCAGAATTGTGCGTATTTTTAATACTTATGGCCCAAGAATGCGATTAAACGATGGACGCGTAATTCCAGCTTTTATTGGACAGGCTTTACGAGGCGAAGATTTAACGATTTTTGGCGATGGAATGCAGACACGTTCTTTTTGCTATGTAGACGATCAGGTTGAAGGTATTTACAGATTACTGCATTCAGATTATGTTTATCCGGTAAACATTGGAAATCCGGACGAAATCACAATCAAAGATTTTGCAGAAGAAATTATTAAATTAACCGGAACAAATCAAAAGGTAGTATATCATCCGCTGCCAATAAACGATCCGTTACAGCGCCAGCCAGATACCACAAAAGCAAAGGAATTATTAGGCTGGGAAGCCAAAGTAAGCCGTGCCGAAGGAATGAAAATTACCTATGAGTATTTTAAATCACTATCTCCGGAAGAACTGGCAAAAGAAGAACATAAAGATTTTTCCAGCTATATAAAATAGTAAACTCACACAGCTCGAATTTTTTAACAAATTCGAGCTGTTATTGAAATCCAAGATATACCCGTTTTTAAATGAATGATTTAGTATCAATTTTAACACCAACTTATAATACTGAAAAGTTCATTAGAGCGACAATAGAATCAGTTAAAAATCAGACCTATCAAAATTGGGAAATGATTTTAGTTGATGATGGTTCTACAGATAAAACCACTTTTGTCATCGAAGAATTTTCAAAAAATGATACCAGAATAAAACTCTTCAAATTACCAGAGAACCGAGGAAATGGTTTTGCGAGAAACGCTGCTCTGGAAAAAGCCGGGGGAAAATACATTGCTTATTTAGATGCTGATGATTTATGGTTTCCTGAGAAATTAGAAAAACAAATTCAGTTTTTAAAAACAAACAATTTACACTTTACATTTAGCTTTTACGATTCTATAGATGATGAAGGAAATGATTTAAACAGAAGAGTTGAATCGCCCGATCCACTTACTTATAAACAATTGTTTTATTGTAATTACGTGGGGAACTTAACAGCAATTTACGATGCAGATTATTTTGGGAAAATTATTATGGAAACTTCGCAAAAAAGACAAGATTGGAGAATTTGGCTTACGATTTTAAAACAAATTAAAACAGCCAAACCAATTCCAGAATCTTTAGCTTTTTACAGAATCAGAAAAGACTCAGTTTCCTCTTCAAAATTTAAATTAATTAAACACAATTTTGGTGTTTACAGAGAATTTCACAGATACAGTTTTTTATTTTCTGTTTTGCTTATGATTCGATTTTTGTATACACAGTTAATTATAAAACAAAGATATATACAGAGAATGTAAAAATGGGAAGATTTATTTTTTACAAATAAGATTTAAACTGTTTTAATTTTCCACGATTGGTCCTTTCTAAAACCGATTTCTGAGTGAAAATAAAATTTAAATTAGGTTCCAGATATAAATCAATTGCATCTTTTATTTTTTCAATCTGTGCCGAAATTAACTCTTTTTCAGCAATGTATTCTATTTCAAAAGTATCTAATTTGGTTTGTTTGATGATAAATTCTTTTACATTTCCATCATCTTCAATTATGCTTTTGGTTACATAATAAAAGGTCAAACCAGGCGATTTTTTACCGCTTGGTAAAATCGCAACGTCGTTTGTTCTTCCAATAAGTTTTTTTAGGATTGGTTTTTGCGGAGTGCTTTTTTCGTCGAGAATTCCAATATCGCCAATTTCATATCGAATAAAAGGATTTGCTTTATTGAAAAGAGAAGTAATGACAATTTTTCCTTCCGTACCGTTTGGAACAGGATTATTGTTTTCATCTAAAATTTCAACAAACAAAGTTTCTGCATTTACCTGCCATTCGCCTTGAGGATTTTCAAAAGCAATCAAATCTAGTTCAGATGCGCCGTATTCGCTGATAATTGGAATACCGAATTGTTTTTCCAGCAATTTTTTATCCGTTTCAAAAAGCATTTCCGAAGTAACAAAACAAGCTTTTATGGTTGGGCAAATTTCATTTAAAATAATGTTTTTTTGTTCTAAAAATTTAGCAAACAAAACAATAGAACTGGTATATCCGTTGAGGTAATCGAATTTTTTTGTTTTGAACTTCTGCAGAAATTTCTCCAAAATTTCATCAGATAAATCAAAAACCGGAAAACGATAACGATGCGTTAAGAAATCCTTGAAACGTTCTTTTTGATATCCAATAAAATCCATTGGAATTCCATAAAAACGTGCCTGGTACGAATGATTAAAATCAATTCCAAACCAGCCAAAACGCATAATGTTTGATGCCCAGGTTAAAGCATGCGAATATTTGTCTTTGGCAAAAACAAAAGGAGTTCCGCTTGATCCGGATGTTTTGTTGAGATAAACATTTTTTTTAGAATAACCTTTTGAAAGTCTTTCTTCCAGTGGTTTTTGTAAATTTTGTTTATTTAAAACAGGAAGATTTTCCCAATTTTGAGCCGTTGCATTTCCTGCTAATTCTTTGTAAAAAGGATTGTTTTTGAGATGAAAATCAACAATTTCTGTTTTTTTGCTTTCAAGAAATGAAGCAAATTCTTTTTCAGAAAAACGAACAATTTTATCCAATTCGGTTTTAGCCTTCTTTATAGGAAAACCATTTAATTGAAGAGAAATATCAAAAAGGCGGATCATTTTCAGAAAAATTTTCGTCAAAAATAATGTTTACGAATTACTAACAGTGCAGAACCAACAACTTTTTAAAGATTTAATTATTTTTTACGTACAAAAGCAAGTATTTTTGCAGCACAACTAAATACAACAACACCATGACAATTTTACTATTGGGATCAGGCGGAAGAGAGCATGCATTTGCATGGAAAATGACTCAAAGTCCGCTTTGCGAAAAACTTTTTGTAGTACCGGGAAATGCAGGAACTGCTGCAATTGCTGAAAATGTTGCAATATCTCCAACTGATTTTGAAGCAGTAAAAGCATTAGTGCTTAAAGAAAATATAAGTTTAGTAGTCGTAGGTCCAGAAGATCCGTTGGTAAAAGGAGTTTACGATTATTTTAAAAACGACGATAGTTTAAAACATATTCCGGTTATCGGGCCATCAAAACTTGGAGCGCAGTTAGAAGGAAGTAAAGAATTTGCAAAAGAATTCTTGATGAAACATAATATCCCAACTGCAGCTTATGACAGTTTTACTGCCGAAACTGTAGAAGAGGGATGTAAGTTTCTAGAAACTTTGCAGCCTCCTTACGTTTTAAAAGCCGACGGTTTAGCGGCTGGAAAAGGAGTTTTGATTATTCAGGATCTTGAAGAAGCCAAAACAGAATTACGCAACATGCTGGTTCACGCTAAATTTGGAACAGCGAGTTCAAAAGTAGTTATCGAAGAATTCTTAGATGGAATCGAATTAAGCTGTTTCGTTTTAACAGATGGAAAAAGCTATAAAATTCTTCCAACTGCAAAAGATTATAAAAGAATTGGAGAAGGAGATACAGGTTTAAATACAGGCGGAATGGGAGCAGTTTCTCCAGTTCCTTATGTGGATGCTGTTTTGATGGAAAAAATTGAAACACGTATCGTAAAACCAACAATCGAAGGTTTTCAAAAAGACGGAATCGAATACAAAGGATTTGTATTTATTGGTCTTATTAATGTAAAAGGAGAACCAATCGTTATTGAATATAATGTAAGAATGGGAGATCCTGAAACTGAAGTTGTGGTTCCAAGACTGAAATCTGACTTGGTTGAATTGTTTTTGTCTGTTGCAGATCAAAAATTAGGAGACTTTAATCTAGAAGTTGACCCAAGAAGCGCAACAACTGTAATGGTAGTTTCTGGTGGATATCCTGAAGATTTTGAAAAAGGAAAAGTAATTTCTGGATTAGAAAATATTACAGATTCGATAGTTTTTCACGCAGGAACAAAATTAGATGGCAAAAATGTCGTTACTAATGGAGGGCGTGTAATTGCTGTAACCTCTTATGGAGATAATTTCCAGGAGGCCATAAAAAAATCTTACCAAAACATAGATAAACTAAGCTTTGATAAGATGTATTTTAGAAAAGATATCGGCTTCGATTTAATTTAAAAAATATTTGAACCAGCCCTTTTAATTAAGGGTTTGGTTTTATTTTAAAAATGAATGAGCTGTTGTATCTTGGTTTTCTGTTCCGGCATCATCAAAAATGCGTAATTGTTTAATCCAATAAACGATTGCACATGCACAGATGATCATGAAAATCCAGTTAATAGTATTTGCGCCAAACCATGTAACTAATTCCAAACGACGTAAAAAGTCAAGCGGAGCAAACAAAATGTTAACGAATAAGTATTGAATTCCTTCAAAAAAAGCTTTCATAATTTTATTAAATTATAGATTATTATTGTTTTAACGCATTGAAGTAAAATTCAAAAAGAAGAATCTTTCTTCAACTTGTTGGTTTCCTTTTTAAACAAGTATTATATTTACAATCACAAAAGTATAAAATATCCTTATGATAACAAGTGTTTTTAAAAAATCTACGCCATTAAATTATTCCTTGGTTGTAATTTTGATACTGGTTTTCTTCTTTATGTTTCAAATTCGAGAAACAACTTGGATAAATTCTTATTTTACGATATTTCAAAAAATAAGTTTATTGTGCTTTATTTTTGCTTCTTTTTTTATGGTAAATTTTATCGTAAAGAAGAATGGGCTTAGTAAAGACAATGGTTACGCAATATTTTTCTATTTATTATTTCTATTATTTTTTCCAACAGTATTTAATAATTCAAATGTAGTTTATGCCAACTTTTTTATTTTATTGGCATTACGAAGATTGATTTCACTGCAGTCTTTAAAAGCATCAAAAGAAAAAATATTTGATGCTTCATTCTGGATTTTTGTAGCTTCTTTATTTCAATTTTGGAGTGTTCTCTTTTTAATACTGGTTTTTATATCCATTATTTTTCACGTTTCAAGAGATTATAGAAACTGGGTTTTGCCATTTATTGCACTTTTAGCAGTATCAATAATCTTTTTTATGATTTCATTAATGTTCAATATCGACGCTGCGAAATTCTTTCAGGAACGTGCAGTAATCGATTTTAGAATAGATTATTTTAAAGATAATTACGAAAACGGAGCACTTTCAATATATGTGGCAGTAGTTGTATTTTTTGTATTTTCAATGCTGACTACCTTGTCAAACAGACCGCAAATTGTACATACTTCTTATAAAAAAGTAGTAGCCTGTTTTTTTATTGCTGTTCTTGTTTACATCATTTCACCAGATAAAAGCAATGACTTATTATTGTTTAGTATTGCACCATTAGCCATGATGGCAGCCAGTCATGTTGAATATATGCAGCAAAAACTCAATAACGAAATTGTATTTTATGTTCTGATTTTGTGCAGCTTATTTACTTTTTTCTCGCAGTTATAATTTACTTCCGTAAGCAAGATCGCCGGCATCGCCAAGACCAGGAACAATGTAATTTTTCTCGTTAAGTTTTTCGTCTAAAGATGCCACCCACAAATGACAATTTTCAGGAAGATTTTCCTCAAGATGTGCTATTCCTTCCGGAGCAGCAATAACTACAACAATATGAAATTCTGCAGGTGCAGCGTTTTCAATTAATTTTTTGTGAACCGCCACTATAGATTGTCCTGTTGCCAGCATTGGATCCAGAAGCAAAACGGTTTTGTTATTTAAATTTGAAATAGCCTGATATTCAACCAAAATTTCGAATTCATCATCACCATTTGGATGATATCTGCAGGCAGAAACAAAACTGTTTTCGGCATGATCGAAATAATTTAAAAATCCGTTATGAAGTGGTAATCCGGCTCTTAAAATTGGGCATAAAACCAAATCAGTATCTATTTCAGTAGTTTTTTTAATGTCAAGCGGCGTTTGAATTTCAACCTCTTTGTAAGGTAAAATTTTGCTTAATTCATAAGCCATAATTTCGCCAATGCGTTCAATATTTCTTCTAAAACGCATGCTGTCGTTCTGCACATTTACATTTCTAATTTGTCCCAGAAAATGATTTAGAACACTATTGTTTTCAGATATATAATGAATTTTCATGATGATTTTTTAATTTATTAACGAACTATTGTATGAAAACAAAAAATAATTTCTTTTTTTCGCAGCATAAAAGTATAAAAAGTATCTTTGTATCTATAAAAAAATAAAGACATGTTTTCAAAATTAGCATATTCAGTTTTCGAACAAAGCATCAAAGATTATCACCAGTTTGATAATGTTGATCAGCCAATAAACAATCCATATCCAAAAGATAAATTTGAACATTTATTATATCTAAAAAACTGGATTGATACTGTACAATGGCATTTTGAAGATATCATTCGTGATCCGCAGATTGACCCTGTAGCTGCTTTGACTTTAAAAAGAAGAATCGATGCTTCAAATCAGGAGCGTACAGATATGGTTGAATATATCGACAGTTACTTTTTGCAAAAATACAGTGATGTACAAGCAAAAGACGGAGCAAAAATTAACTCTGAAAGTCCTGCCTGGGCATTTGACAGATTATCAATTTTAGCATTGAAAATTTATCACATGAACGAAGAAGCTACTCGTGCAGAAGCAACTCAGGAACACAGAGATAAATGTCAGGAAAAATTAAATGTACTTTTAGAACAAAGAACAGATTTATCTACAGCAATCGAAGAATTATTGACAGATATTGAAAATGGTGATAAATTCATGAAAGTGTACAAACAAATGAAAATGTACAACGACGACGAATTAAACCCGGTTTTATATCAAAATAAAAAATAATTTGGCAGAGTTGTCGAACAACAAGATTAAACATATAACCGTCATGAGACTATCCGCAATGGGAGATGTCGCCATGACGGTTCCTGTTTTACGTGCTTTTGTAAAACAATATCCAACGGTAAAACTAACCGTTATTTCGCGTCCGTTTTTCAAACCTTTTTTTGAAGGAATTCCAAATCTTGAGTTTTTTGCTTTTGATGAAAAAGAAAAACATAAAGGTTTTCCAGGTCTTGTACGCTTATATAAAGACGTAAAAAAACTGAAAGTTGATGCTTTTGCAGATCTTCATAATGTTTTAAGGTCTAAAGTTGTGAGTTTGCTTTTCGCTTTAAGCGGAAAAAAAAGAGCCACTGTTAACAAAGGACGTGAAGGGAAAAAAGAATTGACAAGAGCTGAAAACAAGATTTTCAAGCAATTGCCAACCATGTTTGAAAGACATGCAAAAGTTTTTGAAGAACTTGGTTTTCCTCTAAACTTATCGAATCCGCAATTTCCTGAAAAAGCAGTTTTAAACTCTGATATTCTAGACATTATCGGAAATGAAAATCAAAAACTTATCGGAATTGCTCCTTTTGCACAATATGATTCTAAAGTTTATCCTTTAGATTTAATGAAAGAAGTAATTGCAAAATTAGCTGAAAATTCATCGTACAAAATTTTACTTTTTGGAGGCGGAAAGAAAGAAATCGAAATACTGGATTCACTTTCAGAACCGTATAAAAATGTAATTAATATGGCTGGAAAAATTAAGTTTCAGCAGGAATTACAATTAATAAGCAATCTTGATGTGATGCTTTCTATGGATTCTGGAAATGCTCATATCGCAGCAATGCTGGGTGTAAAAGTCGTTACGCTTTGGGGCGCTACGCATCCATACGCTGGATTTTTGCCTTTTAACCAAAGTTTAGAAAATGCTTTAACTTCAGACCGAAATCAATATCCAAAACTGCCAACATCAGTTTATGGTAATAAAATTATTGAAGGTTATGAGGATGCGATGAGGACAATTTTACCGCAAAAGGTTGTTGACAAAGTTGTAGAGCAGCTTTAATGAAAGACTAAAAA
This sequence comes from Flavobacterium sp. 22659, assembly GCF_052044235.1. Classification (NCBI taxonomy): domain Bacteria; kingdom Pseudomonadati; phylum Bacteroidota; class Flavobacteriia; order Flavobacteriales; family Flavobacteriaceae; genus Flavobacterium; species Flavobacterium sp. 22659. The sequence continues at coordinate 22,353 of NZ_JBQEMU010000026.1, read as the reverse complement.
AGAGCTTTTTTGTAAGCTTCGGAGAAGCAAAATATTTATAGCAAAGAAATGGTATCCACAAAGTAAAAGCTCCGGCGGAGCGACATATTATATAAAACATGTCGCTCCACCGGAGCTTTTTTCTTTTATTGTGATTCTAAAATAATTTGCCTCGCTGGGCAATTGCTAAAATAATATTTTAAGCAATATTCTTGTTCAAATCGTATTTTTCATTAGAATCGAGGAAAGAATATCCTATTGTTTTTCTTCTTTTTTTGTTTACTATGATAGAGACAAAGTTATTTTTATCTTCGGTTGACAATAGAATATGTTCGAATTTTTGTGATGAATCTCTGTAAACTTTATAAATTAAGTCTTGATCTTTAATTTTTTTAGATAAAATTTTAGCCGATTTAAGTCTGCTTACATAAGGCCAGATATTAAAAACATTCGAATCTGTTTTTTTTACTTCTACCATTTTTTCGGTCATAGTTGAATTGTATTTATCTCTTTTGAGTAACTTTGGACCTTTTTTGTTTTTCATTTTTATGATAACTGCCAGAACGCACAGCGAAGCAGTTACAACCAGCATAATAAAGAGATATAAATGAAAGTGGTGTACGTGAGCTGTCATGATATTTAATGTTTAAATGTTTGACAAATTTGATTTAGCCCAACAAAATCGGCATAAAAGATATGGAGATTATGATTGCGGTAATTTCCCTCTAATATAATAAAAATTCCGCAATATTTTGGCTTAAATTTGGTTTTATTGCAACCTTAAGCTATATGAAGGAAAATTTTCACATCTTGATAAGATTGTGAATATAGAATAAAAAAAATCCAAATTCCAATTTAGTCTGGAATTTGGATTTTCATCTCGAAATTTCGGGATTGAAATTTTCAAATATTATACGTCGTCGTAATCAACATAAATAGTTTCTGATGTTGGATGTGCCTGACATGTTAAGATTAATCCTTCGGCAATTTCGCTGTCTGTTAAAATAGAATTCTTTGTCATTTCAGCAGAACCAGCAGTTACACGTCCTAAACAACTGCTGCAAATTCCGCCTTGGCAAGAATAAGGAGCATCAACACCTTGCTTTAAAGCGGCATCAAGAATGGTTTGTTTTTTAGACATTTCAAAAGTAGTTTCTTCATCGTCAACCAAAACGGTAATTTTTGTATGACCTTCCTGAGAACCTTGAATTACGTTTTCTTCAGAAGACGAGGTGAAAAGTTCAAACTTAATAGCAGAATCTTTTACATTTTTCTCTTTCAAAACATTAGAAACGGTATTAATCATTTCTTCTGGTCCGCAAAGGAAAAATTTATCAAATTGAAGCTCTTTGTGTTTGTTATTTAAAACAAAATTTACTGCTGATTTTTCAATTCTTCCAAACAAAGCATTTTCAGCTTTTGCCTGACTGTAAACATAATGTACAAAAAAACGTCCAACATATTGTAACTGTAAATCATGAAGTTCCTGATGAAAAATTGTATCTTCAGGAGTTTTATTTCCATACACCAATACGAATGAACTTTTTGGCTCATTTTTTAAAACCGATTTCAAAATAGATAAAACAGGCGTAATTCCGCTTCCTGCAGCAAATGCTGCATAATTTTTTTGTCTTTCAGCATCTGGTTCAAAAGTAAATTTTCCTTCTGGCTGGCCTACTTCAAGAACATCTCCGGCTTTTAATCTGGTGTTGGCAAACTGAGAAAAAAGTCCGTTTTTTACTGCCTTAACTGCAATTCTCAATTCTCCGCTTTCGGGAGCAGAACAAATAGAATAAGCGCGACGAATTTCTTGATTATCAAGAGTTAATTTTAAGTTTATGTATTGTCCGGCTATAAATTTATAGTCTTGTTTAAGTTCTTCAGGAACATTAAAAAGAACCGAAACAGCATCGGCAGTTTCGCGTTTTACCTCTTTAATTATAAGTTTTAAGAATGAAGGCATGATTTAAATTTTTTGCAAAAGTAGCAAACCATAAGTAATTGACACTTACTAAAATATTTTTTTTAACTTTTTTTGTAACGTTTTCCTACATTTGGTCTCTTACTACAAAAATCCAAACTAAATTAACCATGATTAAAAAGTTTATTTATCTCGAATGGAAAGCCTTTATTAGATCGGCGTCATTTGGTAAAAACCTGGCAATGAAAATTATAATAGGTTTTTTAATGATTTATTTCTCATTAATTTTTGTTGCAATGGGCGTTGGAGCATTTTATGTTCTAAAAGAGATGAATCTGGAACCATTAGTAACAATAAACAAATTTTTAATTTATTATTTCCTGCTTGATTTAGTAATAAGGTTATTACTTCAATCGATTCCTGTTCTCAATATCAAACCATTATTGGTTTTACCATTTAAAAAACCAGTAATCGTTCATTTTTCATTGGGAAAAACAGTTCTATCTTTTTTTAATTGGGTTCACACTTTATTTTTTGTGCCTTTTTCAGTTGTATTAATTTTAGAAGGATACGACGTTATTAGAATCGTTTTTTGGTATTTAGGAGCAATGGCTTTTATTTATATCAATAATTTTTTGAATATTATTTTAAGCAATATTGACAGATTGTTTGTTGTATTTGTGGCTCTAATTTTGGCTTTGGCAGGGGCACAGTATTATCAATTGTTTGATATTACAACATTTACAACTCCGTTTTTTCAGAATTTTTATAATATAAAAGGTCTGTTTTTAATTCCTGTTTTAGTTTTAGCAGGCTTATATGTTTTTACTTTTAAATATTTCAAAAATAACTTATTTCTGGACGCAGGACTTTCTGTAAAACATGATGTTGCAACGACAGAAAATCTTTCTTGGCTTAATCAGTTTGGAACTTTGGGCACTTTTCTAAAAAATGATATTAAACTGATAAAAAGAAACAAAAGATCAAAAACAACAATTGTAATGAGTGTGATCTTTTTGTTTTACGGATTGATTTTTTTTGGTAATACACACCAGCCCCCAGCCATGCAGATTTTTGCAGGAATATTTGTTTCGGGAGGATTTCTATTTGTCTTTGGGCAATTTGTACCAAGCTGGGACAGTTCGTATTATCAATTAATGATGACACAAAATATTCCGTATCGAGGTTACATTACATCAAAATGGTGGCTTATTGTTATTGCAACTTTTATTTCGACTATACTGGCTTCTTTTTACCTCCTTTATGGATGGGAAGTATATTTAACGATTGTAGTAGGAGCCATTTATAATATTGGAGTTAATTCTCATTTAGTGCTTTTGGGCGGTGCATTTACTAAAACACCAATAGATTTAAGTATTGCCGGAGGCGCTTTTACAGATAAAAAAGTGTTTAATGTAAGTGCCATTCTTTTATCACTGCCAAAAATATTTTTACCATTATTATTGTATTGGCTTGGATTGCATTATGCAGATAAAACAGTGGCACTAAGTTTGGTTGCGGGCGCTGGTATTTTGGGTTTTATATTTAAAGAAAAAGTTTTTTCATTAATCGAAAAAAGATATAAAATTGAAAAATACAGTACAATAAGTGCTTATAAACAAAAGAGTTAATTAGATAATTAATCTAAAATAAAAAATCTACAACTATACCATGATACAAGTAAATCAACTATCAAAAAAATATAACGGAACTACAGTTTTGAATATTAACAATCTTGAAATCCCAAAAGGACAAAGTTTTGGATTAGTAGGAAATAACGGAGCGGGAAAAACCACTTTTTTTAGTCTGTTGTTAGACCTTATTCAACCAACTACAGGATACGTAAAAAGTAATGATATTCAGGTAAATACAAGTGAAAACTGGAAATCTTTTACAGGTTCATTTTTAGATGAAAGTTTCCTGATAGGATACTTAACACCAGAGGAATATTTTTATTTTATTGGAGATCTTCGTCATCAAAACAAAGCCGATATTGATGCATTACTGGCAAAGCACGAAGAATTTTTTAACGGAGAAATTTTAAACAACAAAAAATACCTTCGCGATTTATCTAAAGGGAATCAGAAAAAAGTGGGTATAATTGCGACCTTAATTGGTAACCCTGAAGTTGTAATCTTAGACGAACCTTTTGCGAATTTAGACCCAACAACAGTAAGCCGTTTAAAGAAAATTATTAATGAATTAGCTGATGATCCAAACGTTACTGTTTTGGTTTCAAGCCACGATTTACAACACACGGTCGAAGTTTGTGATCGAATTGTTGCACTTAACAAAGGCGAAATTGTAAAGGATATTCAAACATCAAAAGAAACCTTACAAGAACTCGAATCGTTTTTTGCGGTTTAAGTTTCTATATTACAAAAAGAAGCGTATTTTTACCCGTCTTTATACTAAAAATACTTTTTAGAAGTTAATGCTTTAAAATCAGTTCTATTGAAAAAGAATACTCTTAAATATAGTTTTTTTCTCATCTTTTTTCTCTTTTTGATAGCATGTTCTACCAAGAATAACACTTTTGTGAACAGAAACTCCCATGCATTGAGTACAAAATACAACATTTTGTATAATGGAGGTCTTGGGCTTGAGAAAGGACTGCAGGCTATTAAGGCTAATGATCAGGACAATTTCTGGAAAATGCTTCCGATAGAAAAAATGCAGTTTGATGAAAATTTTTCTGAAGGAGAAAAAACAAAAAATCCTGATTTTGAAAAAGCAGAAACAAAGGCCACAAAAGCAATTCAAAAACACTCCATGAATATTGGAGGAAGAGAAAGAAACTACCAGATCGACGAAGCATATTTGATGCTTGGAAAAGCCAGATATTATGATCAGCGTTTTATTCCGGCTTTAGAAGCTTTCAATTATATTCTGTACAAATATCCAAACAGCAGTAACATTTACACAGCAAAAATCTGGCGTGAAAAAACCAATATGCGTTTAGGAAACGATGCTATTGTTGTAAAAAATATTAATCAGTTATTAAAAAAGACTGATTTAAACAAACAGACTTTTTCTGATGCTAATGCTTTATTGGCAGAAGCCTTTTTAAATTTAGAAGAAAGAGACAGCGCTGTTGCCAAACTTAGAATTGCCGAACAATTTTCGAGAATAAATGAAGACCGTGCCAGATATAAATTTATTCTGGGGCAGATGTATCAGGAAGTTGGAAATAAGGACAGTGCGACATATTATTATGACGGCGTAATTCATATGAACCGCAAAGCCGACAGAAAGTACATGATGCATGCTTATGCAAAAAAAGCACAGATGTATGATTATGAAAAAGGCAATGATACTATTTTCTTAAAAACGTATAATAAGCTAGTTGCAGATCGTGAAAACCGACCTTATTATGATGTCCTTTTTTATGAAATGGGAGTCTTTTATGATAAAAAGAAAGACAAAGAAAATGCACTGAAATTTTACAATAAATCTTTGGGCAGAAAATCTAAAGATCCTTATTTAATGGCATCGGCATATCGAAACATTGGAAACATGTATTTTAAGAATACAGATTATACAATGGCCGCCAAATATTATGACAGTACGTTAACAAAACTCAATCCAAAGACCAGAGAATTTGCTTTTATAGAAAAAAATAGAAAAAATCTTGATAACGTAATTAAATACGAAGGTATTGCAAAACGCAATGACAGTATTATCAAAGTTTACGGAATGCCGGATTCTGAAAGAAAAATTTATTTTGAAAGCTACATCGCAGAACTTAAAAAGAAAGATGAAGCCAAACGAATTCTGGAAGAAAAAGAAAAAGAAAAACTGGCGAATGTTGAGCGAAACAACAGTGCTTCAAGTGCACCAACTGCGGTTAATCCAAATTCTTTAGGAAAACCAGCAAACATGGATACTGACGGAATTAGACCACCTTCAGGAAATGATGCTGTAAGTACTTTTTATTTCTATAACCCTACAACAGTGGCTTATGGAAAATTACAGTTTAAGAAAATGTGGGGTAATCGTACTATAGGCGGTAACTGGAGATTATCTGCAATAAAAGCGGCAAACGATGCTGCAATGCTCAATGACAGTATAAATGAAGCAGAAGCAAACAAACTAAAAGATACAGTTGTAATCGAAAAATACACAACTGCTTTTTACGAAAAACAACTTCCAAAAACACAAATTGCTATTGACAGCATTGGTAAAGAACGCAATTTTGCTTATTATCAGTTAGGTCTTATATATAAGGAGAAATTTAAAGAATATACTTTGGCAAGTGACAAACTGGAACAATTGTTACGAAACAATCCAGAAGAAAAGTTGATTCTGCCATCAATGTATAATTTGTATAAAATTTACCAAATTACAGATCCTGCAAAAGCCGAAAAAATAAAATCAGATATTACAAACAATTATCCTGGTTCAAGATATGCTCAAATTTTAAACAATACCAATACAGATGATATTCCTTCACCGGAAAAAGAATACCAAAAATGGTACAAGCTTTTTCAGGAAGAGAAGTTTGATGTTGTCTTAGATAATATTGACAATCTCATCAATCAATATTCTGGAGATGAAATTGTTTCTAAGTTTGAATTGTTGAAAGCAAACACATTAGGAAAAGTAAACGGGTTAGAAGCTTATAAAAAAGGATTGGAGAATGTAGCAGATAATTACCCAAATAGTGATGAAGGTAAAAATGCCAGAGAAATTCTTGAAAAACAAGTTCCAACTTTAGAGAGATTAAATTTTACAACAGAGGATAATAAAAACTGGAAAATTTTATACTTAATTTCTAATAACGATACTAAAACGCTTAAACAAATCGAAGAAGCTATAAGAGTGTTTTTGTTAGTCGAAAATTTCGAAAGACTAACAACTTCATTTGATAAATACAACAGAACCCAAAGTTTTGTAGCTATTCATGGTTTAAAATCTGAGGCTTATGCCCAAGATGTTGCGGGAGTTTTTAGAGATGATAAAAAATATAAAATTGCACAGCCGGCAATTATTATATCAACTGAAAACTACAAAGTGGTTCAAATTAAGAAAAACCTTGAAGCCTATCTGACCCCAAAAAACCCATAATATAATGTTTGACAAAGTGAAAAAAAACGGAACAGAACTTTTAGGTAAAACAAACCGAATTGTTGAAGGAACCTCTATTGTAGGAGACATAGTCTCAAAAGCAGATTTTAGATTAGACGGCGAATTAATTGGAAATTTTACATCGCAGGGAAAATTAGTTATTGGCGCAACAGGCGTTATAAAAGGAGAAATTATCTGTAACAATGCCGATATTGAAGGAGAATTTCATGGAAAAATTAAAGTTCTGGAAGTTCTTAATATTAAAGCTACAGCAAGAATTCATGGAGAAGTTGCCGTTGGAAAACTTTCCATTGAACCAGGAGCAGAGTTTACAGCAACTTGTACAATGCTTACACATAATAAAGAGGTAATTGTAAAAGATGGAAAAGGAACCGAATAATAATCGAAGAAACAAATGGCTGGCCCTCATAAATATTCCTTTTCAAATGGGGGTCATTATTTTTATTTTCTCTTATTTCGGAACCTGGCTAGACGAAAATCATCCAAGCCCTAAAGTGTATTACAACACTATTTTTGTAATGCTTGGGGTGGGGTTGGCTTTATATAATGTCATTCGGCAGGTTAATGACATCAACAAAACAAAGTAATTAGAAGCTTTAGATAAAAGTTGCATCTTTGCAAAAAAAATATTTCAAATGCTTTTAAAAAACTACAAACCTGTTTTTCATTTATTTTTATTTACTGCTGCAGTATGCATATTGCATAAAGCAGCTTTCTATTTTTTAGAAATCAAAACAGAAAACTTCCATTATAGTATAGAACTTCTGTATTTAATTTTCTTCGGAACAGCCGTTTTATTATACCTTATATTATTAGTAGTAAAAAAGAAGAATTTTCAAATTGTTGGAATGGTTTTCTTATTTGGAACTTTTACACAAATGCTGTTAGCATATTTAATTCTCCAGCCAATTTTAAAAAGCAATTCTGAAATCGCTGCTGTTGAAAAAGTCAGTTTTTTTATAACATTTATTTTGTTTTTGTTATTTGAGACGCTTTTAACTGTCCGATTATTAAATGAAAAGCGTTAAAATGCGGATTCTTTAAAAGAAGGTTCAAAAATAATTTTTCATATCCTTTTGAATATTAATAAAAAATGTACCTTTGCACCAAATTTTAGAAACGTAAAAAAATAAGATTTTCCACGATATGGTGATTTCAAACAAACCACTCAGATTTATTCTTGCAGCTTTTGTAGCTTCTCTGCCTATTATGAGTTTTGCAAACTCAGAGATTGACTCAACGCATGTACAAAATGAAAGTGCTCATGAAGAGAAATTAATTTCACATGAAACACATGGTGAAGACGAACACGCAGCAAAAGATCCAAAAGCAAAAGTGGATGCTTTTATTGATCACCACTTACAAGATTCTCATGACTTTGTTTTCTTTTCAGATGAAAAAGAAAATAAACACTACGGGTTTTCGTTACCAGTTATACTTATAGATGGAGGATTGAAAATTTTCTCATCTTCAAAATTACACCACGGAGAAGAAGTGGCAGAAGTTGATGGAAACTATTATAAATTAGTTCACGGTAAAATTTACAAAACAGATGCAGCCGGAACAATCAACTTTGATGAACACGGTCATCCTTCAAATGTAAAACCATTAGATTTTTCTATTACAAAAAATGTTGTATCAATGCTTTTTGTTTCAGTATTATTATTCTTAATGTTTACTGGTTTAGCAAGGTCATATAAAAAAGGACCAATCCCAACTGGATTTGGAAGAATTTTAGAACCGCTTATTATTTTTATCAGAGACGAAATTGCAGTTCCTAATATTGGAGAGAAAAAATACCGTAAATATATGGGTTACCTTTTAACTGTATTTTTCTTTGTTTGGTTGTTAAACTTATTAGGAATGACTCCTCTTGGAATTAACGTTACAGGAAATATTGCTATCACAGTTTGTTTAGCAGCATTTACATTTATCATTACTCAATTTAGTGCAAACAAAGATTATTGGGGACACATCTTCTGGATGCCAGGAGTGCCGGTTCCAATGAAAATCATTTTAGCTCCAATTGAGGTTTTAGGAACACTAACAAAACCATTTGCATTATTAATTCGTTTGTATGCAAACATTACTGCAGGTCACGTAGTAATTATGAGTTTGATCGCTATGATTTTCGTAGGTAAAAATTTAGCAGCAGATTTGCCAATCTCATTAGGATTAACATTGTTTATCTCTGTTATTGAAGTTTTAGTTGCATTTTTACAGGCTTTCATCTTCACGATGTTATCATCATTATTTATTGGTATGGCTGTTCAGGATCATGATCACGCTCACCACCACGAAGATGAAACAGCAATTATTTAATTTAGAAGTTTAATTTTATATATATAAATACTTATGGGAACAATTCCAACTTTAGTAGGTGCAGGTTTAGTAGTAATCGGTGCAGGTTTAGGTTTAGGTAAAATCGGTGGATCTGCTATGGACGCTATTGCTCGTCAACCAGAAGCTGCTGGTAAAATTCAAACTGCGATGATTATTATCGCGGCTTTATTAGAAGGTTTAGCATTCGCTGCTTTAATCTTAGGAAAATAATAAAGAGAGAAATAACAGCATCTTTAACGGTTGGTTAAAGATGTTGTTACTTTTAAAAAAGAAATTAAATATTTTAATATAGTTATAAAATGGATAAGTTAATTAACGATTTTTCATTCGGATTATTCTTCTGGCAGGCTTTAATCTTGGTAATATTAATTTTGCTTTTAGTAAAATTTGCTTGGAAACCAATTATGGAATCTATTACTGCAAGAGAAGAAGGTATTAAAAATGCATTGCTTTCTGCTGAAAACGCAAAGAGAGAAATGGAAAATTTACAAGCTGACAATCAAAGAATTTTGAATGAAGCTCGTGCAGAACGTGACGCGATGTTAAAAGAAGCTCGCGAAATGAAAGAGAAAATGATTGCTGATTCTAAAAACGAAGCACAAGAAGCTGGTCAAAAAATGATTGAGCAGGCAAAAGCGGCTATCGAAAGCGAAAAAAATGCTGCAATGGCAGAATTGAAATCTCAGGTTTCAACTTTATCATTAAGCATCGCTGAAAAATTATTGAAAGAAGAATTATCTAACAAAGAATCTCAAACTAAATTAGTTGAGAAAATGTTAGGTGACGTAAAGTTAAACTAAGATTATGGCAAGTACAAGAGCAGCAATTCGTTATGCAAAAGCAATTCTAGACTTAGCAAACTCTAAAGGTGTTGCCGAAGCTGTCAATAACGATATGAAATCAATTGCTTCTGCAATTGAGACTAATACAGAATTGAGTACATTTATTCAAAACCCAACAACTACTGTTGAAGTTAAAGAAAGTGCTCTTTTAGAAGTTTTCGCAGATGTAAATGGAGTAACAAAAGGATTATTTCATTTATTATTTGAAAACAAAAGATTTGAAATTCTAGATGCAATTGCAGTAGAATACAATAAATTATTTGATGAAAGCAATGGTATTGAAGTAGCAAAAGTTACTACAGCAATTCCTATGGATGCTGCATTAGAAGCTAAAGTTTTAGCTAAAGTTGCAACATTATCAGATAAGAAAATTACAATTGAAAATATAGTAGATCCTTCAATCATTGGTGGATTTATTTTAAGAATAGGTGATAATCAATACAATGCTTCTGTTGCAAACAGATTACAAGTATTAAAAAGAGAGTTAAGTAATTAGTTTTATAACACAAAAAGTGTCTAAATTATAAATTAAGATGGCGGAAATCAAACCTGCTGAAATTTCAGCAATATTAAGAAAGCAAGTAGAAGGTTTTGAATCTGGTGCTACGCTAGAGGAAGTAGGAACAGTACTTCAAGTTGGAGATGGTATTGCTCGTGTTTACGGGCTATCTAATGTTCAATATGGTGAGTTAGTAGAATTCGATAACGGTATGGAAGGTATCGTATTGAATCTTGAAGAGGATAATGTTGGGGTTGTACTTTTAGGACCATCGACAGGAATTAAAGAAGGATCTACTGCAAAAAGAACTCAGCGTATTGCTTCTCTTAAAGTAGGTGAGCAAATGGTAGGACGTGTAGTTAACACTCTTGGTTTTCCAATTGATGGAAAAGGACCAATTGGTGGAGACTTATACGAAATGCCATTAGAAAGAAAAGCACCTGGTGTTATCTTCCGTCAGCCGGTAACTGAGCCATTACAAACTGGAGTAAAAGCAGTTGATGCTATGATCCCGGTAGGTCGTGGACAACGTGAGCTTGTAATTGGTGACCGTCAAACAGGTAAATCAACTGTTTGTATCGATACAATCTTAAATCAAAAAGAATTTTACGATGCAGGAAAACCTGTATTCTGTATATATGTTGCAATTGGACAAAAAGCTTCAACTGTAGCAGGAATCGCTAAAATGTTAGAAGAAAAAGGAGCAATGGCTTATACAGTTATCGTTGCTGCTAATGCTTCTGATCCAGCTCCAATGCAAGTTTATGCTCCATTCGCTGGTGCTGCAATTGGAGAATACTTTAGAGATTCAGGTCGTCCAGCACTTATCGTGTATGATGATTTATCTAAACAAGCTGTTGCTTACCGTGAGGTTTCTCTTTTATTAAGAAGACCACCGGGACGTGAGGCTTACCCTGGAGACGTTTTCTACTTACACTCTCGTTTATTAGAGCGTGCTTGTAAAGTAATCGCTGATGATGGTATCGCTAAAAATATGAACGACTTACCAGATTCTATCAAATCTATCGTAAAAGGTGGTGGTTCTTTAACTGCTTTACCAATTATCGAAACTCAGGCTGGTGACGTTTCTGCATATATTCCAACAAACGTAATTTCTATTACAGATGGTCAGATTTTCCTTGATGGAGATTTGTTCAACTCAGGGGTTCGTCCTGCAATTAACGTAGGTATCTCTGTATCTCGTGTTGGAGGTAATGCTCAAATTAAATCAATGAAAAAAGTTTCTGGAACTTTAAAATTAGACCAGGCTCAATTCCGTGAATTAGAAGCTTTCGCTAAATTTGGTTCTGACTTAGATTCTGTTACTTTAAACGTAATTGAAAAAGGAAAAAGAAACGTTGAGATCTTGAAACAAGGTTTAAATGATCCTTATACAGTTGAAAACCAAGTAGCTATTATCTACGCTGGTTCTAAAAACTTATTAAGAAACGTTCCTGTAGAAAAAGTAAAAGAATTTGAAGCTGATTTCTTAGCATACTTAAACAGTAAACATAAAGATACGCTTAATGCGTTGAAAGCTGGTAAATTAGATGACAGCATTACAGATGTTATCGAAAAAGCAGCAAAAGAAATCTCAGCAAAATATAACTAATTTTAGTTGACGGTTGTTGGTTGATTGTTTTTGGAATTTTCCATCACTATCAACCAACAACTAACAACCAACAACGATAGTACATGGCAAATTTAAAGGAAATCCGTAATAGAATTACTTCCGTTTCATCGACGATGCAGATTACATCTGCGATGAAAATGGTTTCTGCTGCAAAGCTTAAGAAAGCACAAGATGCAATCACTGCGATGCGCCCTTATGCCGAGAAATTAACGGAGTTGCTGCAAAATCTTTCTGCTACACTTGAAGGTGAAGTAGGAGGTGCTTACACAACACAACGTGAAGTAAAAAAAGTATTGCTTGTAGCTATAACTTCAAACAGAGGTTTATGTGGTGCATTCAATTCAAATGTTATTAAAGAGATCAAAAATCGTACAGATTTTTATGCAGGAAAACAAGTAGACGTTTTTGCTATTGGTAAAAAAGGAAATGATGTTTTAAGCAAAACTCATAAAGTTCACGGTCACCACAATGCAATTTTCGATCATTTAACTTTCGAAAATGTTGCTGGAATTGCAGATAATTTGACAGAGAAATTCTTGTCTGGAGAATATGACAAAATCGAATTAATCTACAATCAGTTTAAAAATGCTGCAACGCAGATTGTTCAAACAGAGCAGTTTTTGCCATTAGCACCGCTTAAATCTGATGTATCAGCTTCTGCAGGAGATTATATTTTTGAACCTTCAAAAGAAGAAATTGTTTTGACTTTAATTCCTAAGTCTTTAAAAACACAATTATACAAAGGTATTCGCGATTCATTTGCTTCAGAACACGGAGCACGTATGACAGCTATGCACAAAGCAACTGACAACGCAACAGAATTGAGAAACCAATTGAAATTAACGTACAACAAAGCACGTCAGGCTGCAATTACAAACGAAATCTTAGAGATCGTAGGTGGAGCAGAAGCTTTGAATGGATAATTAATTCATTGATATATAAAAAAATAGCCGGTAAATATTTACCGGCTATTTTTTTTGGAAGTTTTTTCTTTTTTAAGAATATCTATAAACAAGAAAATTTATAAAATGGTGATTCTCAATTTACCCAAAATTGAGAATCAATACCATTTTATAAAATTATTGACACAGATTTTATCACTCTGTTGCTTTGTCTTTCATGGGAACAAACTAGCTTTATCAATCCCAATGCTCTGTTTTTTTAAGGGTTACATTTCAGCAGAATCAATCCCTGTGCTTTGTCTTTTATGGGAACAAACTAGCTTTATTAGTCCCAATGCTCTGTTTTTATTAGGGTTACAATACAGCAGAATCAATCCCTTATGCTTTGTCTTTTATGGGAACAAACAAGCTTTATTAGTCCCAGTGCTTCCTTTTTTATAAGGGTTGTATCTAGCTTTCTCAATCCCTGTAAAACAAATTTAAGAAAACACTGTTTAAAAAAAGTTACATAATTTTCTGCCGTAATTTATATATTTCACATGTTAGTGTCTTGTTAATTATATAAATAGCATAAAAAAAGTTATGTATTTTTGGTATATATTTCTATTACAATGACTTTACAAACTCGCGAACTCACTACGATTGACGAAATGCTGACTCAAATTGACACCATCAGATTTCTATATCCAAAAATAACTTTAGAAAAATATAAATCCTTTCTTTCTGATATGCTGCCACATAATTATACACAAATAGCAGTTTTTGAAAATGATGTTTGTTTGGGAATTACAGGATGCTGGTCAGCAACAAAATTATGGACCGGAAAATATCTCGAAATAGATAATTTTGTAGTTCATCCTGAACATCGTTCTAAAGGAATTGGAAAAATATTAACTGATTTTATTGAACAAAAAGCCATTAACTTGGGTTGCAGCAGTATTGTTCTTGATGCTTTTACAGGAAATTTTGGAGCTCATCGTTTTTATTACAATCAGGGCTATGCTCCAAAAGGTTTTCATTTTGTGAAAGTTTTAGACGAAAATAAATTAACTCAATAAAATTCTTAGTAAGTTTTTTTATTGAACCTTTAAAAGCACTAATAAAACCAAAGAATTGGTTATTTTTGTTTTCCGAACTTTATTACTAATTATTTTGGGATTATATAAAAATCTATTCAAACAAACTGCGATTTATGGGCTGGCAACCGTTTTACCACGAATGCTTAGTTTTTTATTGGTCAGATTATATACAGGTATTTTGCCTACCGCCGAATATGGCGAAGTTTCGATCGTATTGTCCTGGATGGTTTTCTTTAACGTAGTGCTTTCTTACGGAATGGAAACGGCATTTTTTAGATTTTACAGTGCCGAAGAAGACAAGAAAAATGTTATTGCAACATCTACAATATCCATATTTTGGTCATCAATAGGATTCTTGTTTGCAGCCTTAATTTTTAGAAATACCCTCGCAAATTGGGCCGAAGTCGATGCACAGTACATTACCTATTCCGTTTGGATTTTGGTTTTAGATGCATTGGTTTTAGTACCGTTTTCTAAACTAAGAGCCAACCAGCGCCCAATGGTTTATGCAGCAATTAAAATTGGAAACGTAGTCATTAATTTATTACTGAATATTTTCTTTTTAATGTATCTGCCAAAATTAGCAGCTGCAAATCCTAATTCAGTTTGGGATAATTTATATGTAGAAAATTTCCAGATCGCTTATATTTTCATCGCAAACCTTTTGGCGAGTTTAGCCACTTTCATTGTTCTTTCTCCAAATTATCTTTCGCTTGGACGAAAATTTGATCCTGTACTTTGGAAAAAAATGATGAAATACGGACTGCCAATTTTAGTCGCCGGACTTGCATTTGCAGTTAACGAACATTTCGATAAAATCTTATTAGGATATTTATTGCCTGAAAATCTGGCAAAATCTGAAGTTGGAGCCTATTCTGCCTGTTATAAACTAGGTTTGTTTATGGTTTTATTTGCAACCGCATTTAGATTAGGAATTGAACCTTTCTTTTTCAGCCATGCCAAAAACGAAAAAGCACCACAGACTTATGCCGTAATTACAAAATACTTTGTAATTTTTGGATCATTGATTTTATTGGGAGTTATCGTTTTTGCCGATGTTTTAAAATTCCTTCTTCTGGATAATAAATCATATTGGGAAGCAATGAGAGTAGTGCCATTAATTATTTTGGCAAACTTCTTTTTAGGAATTTACAACAACCTTTCTGTTTGGTATAAACTAACAGATAAAACAAAAATTGGTGCCTACATTTCAATTGTTGGTGCTATTATAACATTAGTATTAAATTACTTTTTAATTCCAAAATACAGCTATTACGGTTCTGCGATTGCAACAATTTCTGCTTACGGAAGTATGATGTTGATATCCTATATTTTAGGAAATAAGTATTATCCAATACCTTATGATATGAATAAAATTGGAGCTTATTTAGGAATTTCAATTTTATTTTCGGCTATTTCCTTTTACGGATTTAGAGAAAATTATTTCGTTGGAATTCCGTTATTATTAGCCTTTATGTACTTTGTGTACCACAACGAAAAAGACACGATCAAAGGAATTATGAACAGAAAGTAAAGGTGCTTTTTTAATCTTTTATAATAAAAATGAAAATACAAATTATCAATAAATCACAACACGATTTACCAAATTACGAAACAATCGCTTCTGCAGGAATGGATCTGCGTGCCAATATTATAGAACCAATTACGTTAAAACCTTTAGACAGAACAATTGTAAAAACCGGACTTTTTATTGAATTGCCAATTGGTTACGAAGCACAAGTAAGACCAAGAAGCGGATTGGCAGCAAAAAAAGGAGTTACCGTTTTAAATTCTCCAGGAACAGTAGATGCTGATTACAGAGGTGAGATAGGTGTGATTTTGGTGAATTTATCAAATGAAGAATTTGTAATCGAAAACGGAGAAAGAATTGCACAGTTAATTATTGCCAAACACGAAAGAGCAGAGTGGATTGAGGTTGAAGAACTTTCTGAAACTTCAAGAGGAGAAGGTGGATTTGGAAGTACCGGCGTAAAATAGTTTTCAGTCGCAGTTTTCAGTTTTTTACAAGAATTACTAAATGTTGTAGAATTCTCTGCGAATTTTAAAATTAAAAACTTGAACTAACCAAACAGGAGATTTTTAAATCTTCACACATAAAAATAGAATTACATGAAAATAATCGTCCCAATGGCAGGTCGCGGCTCAAGACTTCGCCCACATACATTAACAGTTCCAAAACCATTAATTCCAGTTGCTGGAAAATCAATCGTTCACCGTTTGGTTGAAGATATTGCCAAAATATTAAAAGAGCCAATCGAAGAAGTGGCTTTTATTTTGGGAGATGAAGCTTTTTTTGGAGCAGATGTAGTAGAAAGTCTTGAAGATTTAGCAAAAGGACTTGGAGCAAAAGCTTCTATATATCGTCAGGATCAGCCTTTAGGAACAGGACACGCCATTATGTGTGCAAAAGATTCTTTATCAGGTCCTGCAGTTATCGCTTATGCAGATACTTTAATCAGAGCCGATTTTGAACTTGATCCTTCTGCAGATGCTGTAATCTGGGTAAAACAAGTAGAACAGCCTGAAGCTTTTGGAGTTGTAAAATTAAATCAGAATACTGAAATTATAGAATTGGTTGAAAAACCAAAAGAGTTCGTAAGTGATTTAGCCGTTATTGGAATTTACTATTTTAAAGAAGTCGGCGATTTGAAAAAAGAACTTCAAGGCGTTTTAGACAACAACATTCAAAATGGAGGAGAATACCAAATTAACGACGGAATCAAAGCCATGATGGCAAATGGTAAAGTTTTTAAAACCGGAAGCGTTGATGAATGGATGGACTGTGGAAACAAAGATGTTACAGTTGAAACCAACACAAGAATGTTAGGCTTTTTACATAATGACGGAGAACATTTAGTTGATCAAAATGTGGTATTAGATAATTCTACTATTATTCCTCCATGTTTTATTGGAGAAAATGTAGTACTTAAAAACACCACAATCGGGCCTAATGTTTCGATAGGAAATGGATGTCATGTAACAAACAGTACTATTAAAAATAGCTTAATACAAACGTATTCTCAAATAAAAAATGCTAACTTAGATAATGCAATGATTGGAAATCATGTTAGTTATGATGAAAAATTTACCAGTATAAGCATTGGAGATTATTCAGTTTTAGAATAAAAAATAAATTCGTTTTCGCATAAATGAAATCGTAAAAAGATGAAAAAAAGAGTTTTGATAATTTTATTTTTTGCTTTGTTAAGCAATGCAGCTTCAGTTTTTGCACAGACAGAACCAGAAGATATTGCTTTGGCACCAGATGAATATCAAGATGCATTTTATGAATCTTTGAAACAAAAAGGAATTGAAAATTACGATAAAGCTATAGCATCTTTAGAAAAATGTATTAAGCTAAAACCTTCAGATGCTGTTGCTTATTTTGAAGTTGGAAAAAATTATCTGGCTTTAAAAGAATATCAAAATGCCCAGACCGCATTTGAAAAAGCGACACAGCTAAATCCAAAAAACAAATGGTACTGGCTGGGGATTTATGATGTAAGTTACGAAACCAAAAATTATCCTCTGGCAATAGAAACCATTCAGAAAATTATTGTTTTTGATGAAGAATATAAAGACGATTTAATATCGCTATATATGATTACAAATCAATACGATAAAGCACTTATTGCGATTAATGAAATGAACGACAAATTTGGAAAATCATCAGATCGCGAAGTATACAAAAGCCAGATTTTATCGCAGGGTAAATATCAAAATGCCGAGATTTCAAATTTAATTGAACAAATTAAAAAGAATCCAAAAGAAGAATCCAATTATGTAAATCTGATTTTTTTGTATTCAAAATCAGATGAAACAGACAAAGCTGTCGATGTTGCAAAACAATTGGCAAAAGAACTTCCAAATTCAGAATGGGGGCAGGTAAGTTTATTTAAAACGTATTTAGATTCGAATCAGGCAGACAAAGCAATTAAGTCGATGAATACAATTTTGTCAAGTTCAAAAATTGATTCAAAAATAAAACATCGAACTTTAAACGAGTTTTTGATTTATGTAAATAAAAATCCGCAGTATGCACCGGATTTAGAAAAAGCCATTTCCTATTTTGATAACGATAAGGATGTTGACGTTGCCAAAGAAATTGGAAAATTTTATCATAGTAAAAACCAATTTGAAAACGCCATTAAATATTATGAAAAAGATTTAATGACCAATTCAGACACAGATCGTGAAACCAATTTGCTTTTGCTTGAAGCATATAGTAAAGCAAAACAATTTGCGCCCATGACAAAAAGAGCCATGACTATGATTGAAGTTTATCCGAGCCAGCCTCAGTTTTATTACTATGCAGGTTTAGGGAGCAATCAGTTACAGCAGTTTAAAAATGCAAAAACCGTTTTAGAAATGGGACTTGATTATGTGGTTGATGATAAAAAATTAGAAGCAGATTTTAATATTCAATTGGGAGAAGCATATAATGGATTAGGAGATGCTAAGAAAAAAGAGGAATACTTTTTGAAGGCAAACGAATTATTAAAACAAAAGAAGTAAGGAGAAATTAAGATGAAAAAATATATTATAATAGTATTAATATCGGTTTTTGTGGTTTCATGTAAATCAAAAGCCGTTGCTGTTCAGAACACTAATACTGCCGAAGTCGTTACAAAAAAAGACAATAAAGCGATAGAGAAACATTACGAAAACAAACTGGATTTTTCAACCTTATACATAAAAGCCAGCGCTAAATATGTTGACGAAAAACAAAGTCAAAACGTTACTGCCGAAATAAGAATCGAGAAAGACAAACAGATTTTAATAAGCGTTAGATTCTTGGGAATTACAATGGCAAAAGCATTAATAACACCATCAGCAGTAAGTTATTACGAAAAAATAAACAGCACATATTACGAAGGAGATTTTAGCAGCTTAAGCAAATGGCTGGGAACTGAATTGGATTATACAAAAGTTCAAAACTTATTAATTGGTGAAGCTTTTGACGATTTAAGAGAAGGAAAATATACTCAGACTATTGTAGAAAATCTTTTCCGTTTAGAAGATCAAAAAGATGAAAACATTAAAAAAGCATTTTACTTAGATCCTGAAAAATATTTAGTTCAGAAAGAAGAGATTTCGCAGCCATCTGAAAACAGAAAATTAGAAATCAATTATTCTGATATTAAAACATACAATCAAGGAACAATTCCAACGGCTATCGCAATTAATGCTGTACAGCCTAAAGGAACTACCAATATTAATTTGAATTACAATAACATTTCATTTAACGAAGAACTTTCTTTTCCTTATAGCGTACCAAGCGGTTATAAAAAAGTTTTAATTAAGTAAATTTGCAAAAATATAAATAGAAAGATGCCGAAATTTCTCCTAAGCCTAATTTTTGTTTGTGCCACGACTTTTGTCTGGGCGCAGGATTCGCAGCAAGAAAAACTTGAACAGCGCAAGGCGCAGATTCTTCAGGAAATAAAAGACAATGAAAAAATGCTGCAGTCTGTAAGGAAAAAAGAAAAATCAGCGGTAAATGAATATTTAATTCAGGCCAATAAAATCAAGCTTAAAGAAAAGCTGATTAATACAACGGCAAAACAAGAAAAAGTTCTTAGCAATGACATGTATATTAACCAGGTTCAGGTTAATAAACTAAAAAAAGAACTGGCGGTTTTAAAAGAAGATTATGCAAAAATGATTTTGAAATCTTATAAAAGCCGTTCAGAGCAAAGCCGTGCTATGTTTATCTTGTCATCTGAAAGCTTTTTGCAAGCCTACAAAAGAGCACAATATTTAAAACAATATACGAATTTCAGAAAAAACCAAGGTTTGGAAATTCAGGAGAAAACAGCACAATTAGTTGATTTTAATGCCAAGTTAGACGGGCAGAGAAAGGTTAAGAAAAAGATTATTGCTGAAAATGAAAAAGAAAAACAAAGCTTAGAAGTTGAGAAAAAAGAACAGCAAAAGCTGGTTAACTCAATTAAAAAAGATAAAAACAGAATTGCTGCAGATATTAAAGCAAAACAAAGTGAATCTAAAAGAATCGACAGACAAATCGATCGTTTGATTCGTGAAGCCATTGCTGAAGCAAACAGAAAAGCAGCAGCTGAAAAAGCAAAAGAAAATCCCGGATCGACAGCAGCAAAAGCACCAGTTTCATCTTCTAAAATTGCAATGACACCAGAAGATAAAGTATTGGCTGCCGACTTTAAAGCGAATAGAGGAAGACTGCCTTGGCCGGTAGAAAAAGGATTTATTTCTCTTGGTTATGGAGACCAGCCTCACCCGCTGCATCCTTCAATTACGGTACATAACTCCGGAGTTGAGATCACAACCGAAGATGGTGCCAGTGCAAGAGCAGTATTTGCAGGTGAAGTTTCTAAAGTAATAGTTTTATCTCCGGTTAATAAAGCAGTTGTAATTCAGCATGGAGATTTCTTTACAGTATATCAAAACTTAAGTTCAGTTTCTGTTAGTCAGGGCGATAAAGTTTCGATTAAGCAAAACATTGGAAAAGTAAGAACCAGCGGTGATACAGGAAAAACGATTATCAAGTTTTTGATTCTTCAAAATACAACAAATTCTGATCCTGAAAATTGGTTACAAAACAGATAAAAAAAGGGAGCTGAAAATAGACTGCACCCAAAAGTTTAGACAAATTAATAATTAAGTTTTATAATAATGAGCTCGATATTGTATCGGGCTCATTCCTTTTAGATTAAGTTTAATCCTGTCATTATTATAATAATTTATATACTCGATAATCTCTTGTTTCAATTGATTAATGGAAGTGTATTTTTTTAGATAAAACAACTCTGATTTTAATATTCCAAAGAAGTTTTCAATTATCGCATTATCAAGACAATTGCCTTTTCTGGACATGCTTTGCATAATTCCTTTTTTCTTTAATAAATGCTGATATTGTATCATTTGATACTGCCATCCTTGGTCAGAATGCAGAGTCAGATTAGTATTATCGGGTATTTTTTTAAATGCTTTTTCAAGCATATTTAAAACTTGATTAAACACTGGTCTTTGCGATAATTCATAGCTAATTATCTCTCCATTAAACAGATCGATTATCGGCGATAAGTACAATTTATTGCCAGAAACATTAAATTCAGTCACATCGGTTGCCCATTTTTGATTAGGTATATCAGCCTTAAAATTGCGCTGCAGTAGATTAGGGGCTATTTTTCCCTGCTCTCCTTTATACGATCTGTACTTCTTGATTCTGATTAGACTTTTTAATCCTAAAAATTTCATTAATCGAAGCACTGTTTTGTGATTAATTAAAATCCCCTCTTTTTTGAGTAATAGAGTAATACGTCTATATCCTAACCTGCCCTTATGATAATTGTAAATCTGTTTAATTAAATCTTTTATCTCTTGATATTTATCGATTACCTGACCTTTCTTTTCATAGTAATAATACGTACTTCTAACCATGTTCATACAATTTAGCAAAAGATCTAAATCATACTTATGCCTTAATTCCATTATGGTTTGAGCTTTTTGTTTTGATTGGCTTGCTCGGCTTGAACTAAGGCGTTGAACTTTTTTAGAATTTCGTTCTCAGCGCGCAGGTACTCTAACTCCTTTAAGAGTTCCTCTTCCCTGGTTAAAGGTTTGTCTGTTTTTCGTTGCTTTCTCTTAAAATTCATAACTGCTGGTCTGCCACGTGATTTAAGTTCTAAGCCTGCCAAATCATCTTTTGCATATTTTCTTTGCCAGCTAATTATGGTTGACTGCGCTGGAATTTTGAAAATCAAGCAGGCTTCATCCAAAGATAAAGACTTATTTTCAATGGTTTGTATTACTTTTAATTTAAAGTCTGCAGTATAAACTTTATTTTTCTGCCTTGGTAAAAGACCTTCAATTCCAAATTCATTATAGCGGCTAATCCAGCATGTAAGGTTGCTTTCAGCTATCTTGTTTGCTCTAGCTGTGCCTTTAACCGAGTTATGCCTTTTCATAACTTCTTCTACACAACGAAGTTTAAATTCACAATTGTACTTGACTTTTCTTTCCATAAAAATGCCCCCAAATAGTGTCTAACTTTTTGGGGGCAGTTCA
>NZ_JBQEMU010000025.1:29768-95098 GCF_052044235.1 Flavobacterium sp. 22659 | reverse complement strand
TAGACTGCACCCAAAAGTTTAGACAAATTAATAATTAAGTTTTATAATAATGAGCTCGATATTGTATCGGGCTCATTCCTTTTAGATTAAGTTTAATCCTGTCATTATTATAATAATTTATATACTCGATAATCTCTTGTTTCAATTGATTAATGGAAGTGTATTTTTTTAGATAAAACAACTCTGATTTTAATATTCCAAAGAAGTTTTCAATTATCGCATTATCAAGACAATTGCCTTTTCTGGACATGCTTTGCATAATTCCTTTTTTCTTTAATAAATGCTGATATTGTATCATTTGATACTGCCATCCTTGGTCAGAATGCAGAGTCAGATTAGTATTATCGGGTATTTTTTTAAATGCTTTTTCAAGCATATTTAAAACTTGATTAAACACTGGTCTTTGCGATAATTCATAGCTAATTATCTCTCCATTAAACAGATCGATTATCGGCGATAAGTACAATTTATTGCCAGAAACATTAAATTCAGTCACATCGGTTGCCCATTTTTGATTAGGTATATCAGCCTTAAAATTGCGCTGCAGTAGATTAGGGGCTATTTTTCCCTGCTCTCCTTTATACGATCTGTACTTCTTGATTCTGATTAGACTTTTTAATCCTAAAAATTTCATTAATCGAAGCACTGTTTTGTGATTAATTAAAATCCCCTCTTTTTTGAGTAATAGAGTAATACGTCTATATCCTAACCTGCCCTTATGATAATTGTAAATCTGTTTAATTAAATCTTTTATCTCTTGATATTTATCGATTACCTGACCTTTCTTTTCATAGTAATAATACGTACTTCTAACCATGTTCATACAATTTAGCAAAAGATCTAAATCATACTTATGCCTTAATTCCATTATGGTTTGAGCTTTTTGTTTTGATTGGCTTGCTCGGCTTGAACTAAGGCGTTGAACTTTTTTAGAATTTCGTTCTCAGCGCGCAGGTACTCTAACTCCTTTAAGAGTTCCTCTTCCCTGGTTAAAGGTTTGTCTGTTTTTCGTTGCTTTCTCTTAAAATTCATAACTGCTGGTCTGCCACGTGATTTAAGTTCTAAGCCTGCCAAATCATCTTTTGCATATTTTCTTTGCCAGCTAATTATGGTTGACTGCGCTGGAATTTTGAAAATCAAGCAGGCTTCATCCAAAGATAAAGACTTATTTTCAATGGTTTGTATTACTTTTAATTTAAAGTCTGCAGTATAAACTTTATTTTTCTGCCTTGGTAAAAGACCTTCAATTCCAAATTCATTATAGCGGCTAATCCAGCATGTAAGGTTGCTTTCAGCTATCTTGTTTGCTCTAGCTGTGCCTTTAACCGAGTTATGCCTTTTCATAACTTCTTCTACACAACGAAGTTTAAATTCACAATTGTACTTGACTTTTCTTTCCATAAAAATGCCCCCAAATAGTGTCTAACTTTTTGGGGGCAGTTCAAAAGCTCCCTTTTTTATTTAATCATATTGTTCTAAAAAATATTTAATAACATCAGTAGTCGTTACAATTCCTTTTAGTTCATCATTATCTACAACTGGTAAGGCATGAAATTCTTCTTTCGAAAAAATTTCGGCTAAATCTCGAATAATAGCATCAGAAGAAACAGTTTTTGGTTTTGCCGTCATAACCTGCGGAATCGTCAGCATTTGTAAAATAGCTTCATCGCTTCCTTCCTGACCATCGAATAAAGCGCCAAAAGTAAGACGGTTAATATCAGTGCGGCTTATAATGCCCACCACTTTTTTCCCGTTTACTACAGGAAGGTGCCTGATAGAGTTCGATTTTAGTTTTTCTACTACTTTTGTTAAATCGTCATTTTGATTTACAGTCACCACGGTTTTAGTCATGATGTGACTAATTGGTTCTCTTTTTTTCATAATAGATCAGTTTTATATTTACATCAAATATGTAAAACAATACCTATAAATCATATGATCTTTATCATCGTTTAAATGAAATAAAAAGGAGATATAAAAGATAAATTTTTAGAATAATCCTTTAGTTAATTGAAATTGCAGCGAATGAATTTAAAAATAGTATTTTTGCACTATGGAAACAAATAGACAGAAAAAAATAGGCAGCGTAATTCAGAAAGATCTGGTTGATATTCTGCAAGGTGAAGTGAGAAAAAACGGAGTTAGCAATTTGGTAATTTCAGTATCCAAAGTTAGTGTAACCTCAGATTTATCTGTGGCAACAGTATATTTAAGCATTTTTCCACAAGAAAAAGCAAAAGAAACTTTAGAAGGAATAAAATCAAATACCACTTTAATAAAACATGATTTATCACAGCGAGTTCGTTTGCAATTACGCCGCGTGCCAAATTTAGTTTTCTTTATCGATGACTCTCTGGATTATATCGAGAAAATTGACAATGCATTAGCAGGAAAAGAAAACCCAATAGAAAACCGTGATCTTTTAGACAAAAGAAGAAAATCATAAATTGAATTTCCCATTTTACATAGCCAAACGTTATATTTTTAGCCGAAGTAAAAACAACGCTATTAATATCATTAATTACATTGCCAGCATGGGAATCATTGTTGGAACAATGGCTTTGTTTGTGGTTTTATCTGTTTTTAGCGGATTAAAAGTTTTTAGTCTTTCG
The DNA here is from genome assembly GCF_052044235.1 of Flavobacterium sp. 22659. NCBI lineage: Bacteria > Pseudomonadati > Bacteroidota > Flavobacteriia > Flavobacteriales > Flavobacteriaceae > Flavobacterium > Flavobacterium sp. 22659. Next base: position 92,486 of record NZ_JBQEMU010000025.1, on the reverse strand, counting down.
TTCACAAACGAGATCGATCCAGATTTAAAAATGACCAGTACGTTAGGAAAATCATTTTTTATTTCGGCTCAGCAGGAACAAGATCTAAAAAAAATAAATGGTGTAGCCTCTTATACCAAAATTATTGAAGAACGTGTTTTGTTTATATTCAAGGATAAACAGCACGTTACCTATTTAAAAGGTGTTGACAGCCTTTATCCTGTTGTAAACGATATTAAAAGAAAACTCTTTAATGGGCAGTGGCTAAAACCAGATTCCTATCAGGTAGTTATTGGCTACGGAATTGCACAGGATTTTTCGATGGGAATTCTCGATTTTGAAAACCCGCTGCAAATCTTTGCTCCAAAACCCGGAAAAGGTGCAATCGAAAATCCCGAAGAAGCTTTTAATAAAACAGATGTTCTGCCAGTTGGAATTTACTCAATAAGCGAAGATTTAGACTCTAAATATGTTTTTGCAGATTTAGGTTTAACACAGGAATTATTGATGTACAAACCCAATCAGATTTCAGGAATCGAATTTCATCTCAAAGAAAATGCAGATGAAAATGCTGTAAAAGCACAGCTTGAAAAGATTTTCAATAATAAAATTACTTTAAAAAACAGAGCACAGTTAAATGAGTCTTTGTACAAAATGCTCAATACCGAAAATATTGCCGTTTATTTAATTTTTACTCTTGTAATTATTGTGGCACTTTTTAACCTGATTGGAGCTTTGATTATGATGATTTTAGATAAAAAAGGAAATCTTAAAACCCTTTTTAATCTTGGAACAGAAATCAACAATCTGCGAAAAATATTCCTGCTTCAGGGAACACTGTTGAGTATTTTTGGAGGTATTATTGGTCTGGCTTTAGGAATTATTTTAGTGATTCTGCAGCAGCAATATGAGTTAATTATGATCACGCCAACTTTAGCTTATCCGGTAGTTTTTACACTGGAAAATGTTTTGATCGTAATGGCAACCATTGTTTCTCTTGGATTTATTGCTTCGTTAATTGCAAGCAGCCGTGTAAGTAAAAAATTACTGGATTAATTTCTTCTTTAAAAATATTACTTATATTTACCGCCTTGAAAATCTACAGCATATGATTGTTTCTGCCTAATCCTAATTTTATTTTTTTAGAATAATTAGGATACTTACGTTTTACTTTTTTAGTTCAGATTTATACATCTGGGCAAATTTTATCATTTATCCTAACATATCATGACAGAAACAACTATAAAGGAAAGTTTCATTTCCAAAATTTTTACCACTTTAAAACAAGCTTTAAAAGGCGACGAATCATTTGATTATACTTCCGGAAGTATTAAAAAAGCCGTAATTCTATTAGCCATTCCAATGGTTTTAGAAATGATGATGGAATCGGTATTTGCTTTAGTCGATTTGTATTTCGTTGGTCATTTAAAACACAGCAGTTTTGCCATTCAAACAGTAGGTCTTACAGAATCCGTCTTGACCATTATATATTCTCTAGCAATAGGGATGAGTATGGCAGCAACCGCAGTTGTAGCACGCCGAATTGGAGAAAAAGATCCAATTGCCGCCGCAAAAGCCGGAATGCAGGCCATAATTATAGCCTTTGCAGTTAACAGTTTATTGAGCATTTTCGGGATTATTTATGCTAAAGATATCCTGATTGTAATGGGGTCTTCAATAGAATCAGCTGAACATGGTTACCGATTTACTCAAATTATGATTGGTTCTAGTTTATGCATTATGCTTTTATTCCTGATTAACGGAATTTTTCGTGGTGCCGGAAATGCAGCAATTGCAATGAAAAGTCTTTGGATTGCCAACATTTGTAATATTATTTTATGCCCAATTTTAATTAATGGTTTAGGACCAGTTCCGGCTTTTGGTTTAATAGGAGCAGCTATTGCGACAACTTTAGGAAGAAGTATTGGAGTTTTATATCAAGTATATCATTTGTTTTTTGGTAACGGAGTTTTAAAAATTAAAATCGCTTATTTCGCTCCTGACTTTAAACAAATCAAAGCCTTAGTAAAAATTGCTGCTCCTGGAATTTTACAATTTGTAATCGCATCCTGCAGCTGGATTTTCCTGGCACAATTAGTTGCTACAACAGGAGGAGATCATGGTTCTGCCGGATATCAGACAGCGTTGAGAATTATGATGTTTTTCATACTTCCTGCTTGGGGATTAAGTAACGCCGCTGCTACTTTAGTGGGGCAGAATTTAGGAGCAAAACAAATTGAACGCGCCGAAAAATCGGTTTATACTACCGCAAGATATAATGTAATTTTCATGGCTTCGATTATGGTTATTACTTTAGTTTTTGGCCAATATATTATTTCGTTTTTTACGAATGATGAAATGGTAAAAACAGTTGCGATTGAAGCTTTACAAATTATGAGTATCGGATTTATCTTTTACGGAATAGGAATGGTTTTAATCAATACTTTCAACGGAGCAGGAGATACCTGGACACCAACCGGAATTAACTTTTTTGGATTTTGGCTGTTTCAAATTCCGCTTGCTTTTGTGTTAGCCAAACATTTTAATATGGGACCAACCGGAGTTTTTATTGCTATTCCTGTTGCTGAAACCGCAATAACTCTCGCCGGAATTTTTTTCTATAAAAGAGGAAAATGGAAACGAGTTCAGGTATAATCTAAAAAAAAGACCTTCATATTGAAGGTCTTTTTTATTTTTTAAACAAATTCATAGCCTGCATAAACCTGTTCAATTTCTTTCATGATAGCAAATAAATTTTCAGGTTCATCAGTTGTAACTAATTTTTGTTTGAATTCTTTAAACGAATGGATTCCTTTAAAATAGTTGGTATAATGACGACGCATTTCTACAATTCCTAAACGCTCGCCTTTCCATTCCATAGACCATTTTAAATGATTTCTGGCAGCTTCAACACGATCAATAACCGTTGGAGCAGGTAAATGTTCACCAGTTTTAAAATAGTGTTTGATTTCGTTAAAAATCCACGGATAACCAATCGCAGCACGACCAATCATGATACCGTCAATTCCGTATTCGTTTTTATATTGTAATGCTTTTTCAGGACTGTCGATATAACCGTTTCCGAAAATTGGCATTGTAATTCTTGGGTTGTTTTTCACACGTGCAATATGCGACCAGTCTGAGTGGCCTTTGTACATTTGCGCACGTGTTCTGGCGTGAATTGTTAAAGCCTGAACACCAATATCCTGAAGTCTTTCTGCAACTTCATCAATATTAATAGAGCTTTCATCCCAGCCCAAACGAGTTTTTACTGTAACCGGTAAATCAGTTCCTTTAATAACCGCTTTGGTTAAACGAACCATTAAATCTACATCTTTCAAAACTCCGGCTCCGGCACCACGGCAGACTACTTTTTTTACAGGACATCCAAAATTGATATCCACTAAATCCGGTTTTACAGTCGAAACGATTTTAGATGACATTTCCATTGCTTCTTCATCGCCGCCAAAAATCTGAATTCCAACAGGACGTTCGTAATCAAAAATATCCAGCTTCATACGGCTTTTTATAGCGTCACGAATTAATCCTTCCGATGAAATAAATTCAGAGTACATCATGTCAGCGCCATGCGTTTTGCATAATCTGCGAAACGGCGGATCGCTCACATCTTCCATCGGTGCGAGTAGTAAAGGAAATTCGGGTAATTCTATGTTGCCAATCTTGACCATCTTCATTATTTTTTGCAAAATTACAACATTTAGTTCAATTTGTACCAAATTGAGGTTCAAAGGTTCAGAGCAGCAAAGCTTCAAAGGTTTTTTAAGTAGATATTAGGTCATTTCGACGAATGAGAAATCGGACCTGTATTCCCAGTTAGAGAATCGCCAATCTTTGTAGAGTTTCGAGTGTGATTTCTCCCTGCGGTCGAAATGACATACAGAACCTGGTTAGGTTAGATTAAGAAACCTTTGTCCCTATGTACCTCAGAACCTTTGTACCTTATACTACGTTCTATAATCAAAAAATCGAATAGGTTTTCGGCTCATTGGGTTAAAAACTAACGGATTTAAGGTTTCTTTTGAAGCGAATTCTATTTTCGGAGTAACTCTTAACTTGGCTCTAAAGTGATCTTTAATTTCCTGTAAAAATTCTGGAGACTGATTTTTTACAGCAATTTTTATTACGATTTCATCAGTGCCTAAATCATTGGTTGAAATTTCGATAATATGATTTTCGATATTGTCGAAGCCGCTCAAAACATCATTCATTGCAGGCGGATAAAGCGTTGTTCCTTTATATTTTATCATTTGCTTTTTACGGCCTACAACCGGGCCGACACGTAATGTGTTTCTTCCGCAGGCACATGGTTCGTTATGAAGCTGTACAATATCGCCGGTTTTAAAACGCAGTAAAGGCATTGCTTCGATTCCTAAAGTTGTAAAAGTAAGCTCGCCCGTTTCGCCGTTTTTTACAGGTAAATTATTTTCGTCCAAAACTTCAACAATAATCAGTTCCGGATGATGATGCCCGCCGTTTTCGTGTTCACATTCTGTAAAAGCCGTACTCATTTCAGTCGAAGCATAAGTCGAAAACAACTTAATATTCCATTTATCTGTGATTTTTTTAGATAAAGTATTCATTGCAAAATCCTGCTCTCGCAATGATTCGCCAATGCAGACTGCACCTTTTATACTTGAATTATTATAATCAATTCCGTGAATTTCCGCATATTCAATTAATTTCAATAAAAAAGAAGGAACTGTAATTAAATACGTTGGATTGTATTTTAAAATCGAATCCCACTGCATTTCCGGAATTCCGGCACCAACACGAATAACGCCTACTTTCAATTTTCTCAATCCCAGAAAATAAGCCAGTCCGGCCATAAACTTTCTGTCAATTGTAGTCATCAACTGCACTACATCGCCTTCTGCAATTCCTGCGCAGGCAAACGAAATCGCTTCGTTGTAAGCCAATCGGTCTAAATCAGAATCCGTTAAACCAAAAGTAACAGGATCGCCCAAAGTTCCCGAAGTAGAGGCGTAGTCGATAATTTTATTTTGCGGAACACACAAAAAATCGTCGTTGTACTGTTGTAAATCTTCTTTTGTTGTAACAGGCAGAAACTGTAAATCTTCAAGCGTTTTAATTTTTGAAACATCAATATTCTGTCCCGCAAAAAGTCTTTTATAAAAAGGAGAATTCTCGCTGATGTAAGCTAAAAGTTCGGCTAATTTTTTTTCCTGAAAAATTTTAATGTCTTCTAAAGAATCTTTTTCTATTGCTGGAATCATTGTAACTTTCTTTTGATTTTTTTTAAATATTTTTCAATTTGTTCTTTTTCAGGCAGAGTGGTAATTTCTTTGGTCAAAGCTTTTTCAAAATTAAGCTTTGCCTGACCGAATTCTTTTATTTGGTAAAAGTACAATCCTGCTTTATAATACACAACCCAATAATCAGGGTTTAATGATTGATAATTATGAAGAAATTCTGGCGAAATCTTTTCTTTCTTTTCAAGGAGAGAGTCTATTTTATGATTTTCAATTCTAAAATTTTGATAATCACGATAAGCCGTTGTTTCTAAAAAAGGATCTTTTGCAATATTTAAATTTTCTTTTTGAAAAGAAACCACAGAATCATTTTTTCTGTTGCCAAAAATTGAATTTAAATCATAACACACAAATTCGCCTAATTGATACGGATTTGCCGAAACCCAGACTAATTTTTCTTTTGGTTTAAAGATAATTCCGTGATGTGCCATTAACTGATTCAGAGCTTTTTCTGAACCATAACCCAATTCGATATCTTTTAAACCGTTTTTATTTCGAAGAATTTTTGATGCAATTTCAGGATTCACTTTTGGGTTTTGCGACAAAAGTTCCTGCATTCTTTCAAAACGGTATTCAGAATGGCTGTTTAAAATCTGTTCCTTATTTCGTTTGTCGGCTGCAAAAGCTTCACCCTGAAAATGGTTCGAACAAATTAATTGATCGCTGTTTGGAACATCGTAAACGTCCATTTTTGTTGGAGAAACCTCAATCAAAATAGCTTTGTTATCATTGGCACTTCCCACCATAATAGATTCAGAAACAAATACTTTTCTTTTTTTTGCAATGGCAACGGCTTCGTCAATATTCTTGGCGTGTTGTAAAATTTCGCGTGTCAAAATTGAAATTGGTGTTTTGGCAATCAGCGGAATTTTAGATTTCGAAGCGTTAATCGTTACCGTTAAACCTTCCTGATTCATTCCCGAAACCGCGCCCACCATTCCCGGCCAGGTAACCATCATAAACGGATAACCCTCTTTTGGATTTATAAAAGCAGCAATTTTATTTTCCGCGAAAGCGTCATTTACATAAAAATCAAAATTGCGTCCCAGAATTAAACTGCCGTCTTCTGATTTTTCATTCCACGCCGCAAAAGAAGAACAGCCAACTAAAGCCAGATCTTGTAAAGCGTGTCCAATATCGTGCGCACCGTGCAGATATAAACCTCTTTGATATTTTGGTGCTATAGTATTAAATTCATCCGATGTATATTCAGAAACGCCGTAAATTTCGGTTTGATATTCTTCGGGAACATTCAAATATAATTTTCGGTTGTACCATCTTAGAAACTGGCGAAGCAGTTTTTGCTGAAAACTTGACGGAATAAAATCGTTTATTTTAGAGAAGAAAATCTGCTGTTGTTTTTTTAAAAGAGAATCTGTTAAAGCTCCGGTGTTTAAACCAATTTCCAGCGGATCGCCTTCGGCGTATAATTCCCAAAGACCTTGTTTGTTTTTTAAAAGAGAATTTTTTCCGGAAACAAAAACCGAATCTGATTTTTTTACGACAATTGGTTTTTGAGAATTGTAACCTGAAAGATCAGGTTTATGACGCATTGATTTTGATGTACCGCAAGAAACGAACAGTTGCAAAAAACCGATAAATAAGAAAAATAAAATTCGGTTTTTCATGACCCTCTATTCAGATTCCGTATTAATTTTAGTTAAGAGATATTCTTTCCCAACAATTTCAGAGCATGTATTTACGGCTCCAATGGTAACACCCAGAACCCCGTGCATGTTAGTACTTTGGCCCGTAAGATACAGATTTTCCAGCTTAGTTTTTACCGGAATCATCGTTTTCATCGGATTATTAGAATCTTTAACATATCCGTACATATTTCCATTATGTCCGCCAATATAATCACGATAGGATAATGGAGTAGAAGTGTGAATTGATTTTATGCAATCTCTAATTCCCGGAAATTTGATTTCGATTTCTTCCAGAAATTTAGCAGCTTTTCGGTTTTTGAAATCTTCATAACTTTCCCCGCGGTCATTTTCTTCGGCAGTTGTGTTAAAAGTATCGGCCCAGGGTTCGACATCTTTGTATTTCATGTACGTTAAAAAAGTCATTCCTTCTGCCCAGATTTCTTCTTTTTTAGAAGCATTCATGGATGCCATATAACTTTTTGGCCACGAACTTTCATCATATTCCTGAGCCGTCCAGACATCATCATTTTTTTTGAAATGATAAAAATTATGATTGATGTATTTAAAACTTTCCGGTTTAAAAACGATATACAAACTAAAAGCCGAAATGACATCTTCGAGATCCTGAATTCGGTTAAAAAAAGCTTTTCTAAAGTTTTCTGAACCCGCCATTTTTAAAGTTGTTTTAGGTTCAATATTCGAAATAAAAATCGAACCCGAAACTTGTGTTCCGTCTTTTAAATCTACAGAAACGACTTTGTTTTCTTCAACATTAAAACGGGTAACTTCTTTGTACTTATAGAATTCTCCGCCGTATTTTTTGAGTTGTTTTAAAAGCTGTTTCGTAATCTGGCTGCCGCCGTTTATGCAGCGCCACGAACTTTGAATATAGGAATTAACAGAAAGTGCATGAACATAAAAAGGCGATTTATCCGGAATTCCTGCGTACAGAAAATTAGATCCGGCAAGCACCGCTTTTAGTTTTTCATTTTCGGTAAATGCATCAATAGTTTCTTTTGCATTAAGCTCCAGAATTTCAGGATCGTATTTTCCTTCCCAGTTTAAATTGTACAGCGGAAAAGCATCGCAGACTGTTTTTAATTTTTCGCAGTAGTTGTAGAGATTTTCTTTTTCCTCCGGAAAGAAAACAGCAAGCTGATTCACGAAATTTTCATAACCCTGTGCATGCGGATATTCGTTTGGATCGTTTTCAAAAGAAATCATATCGAAGCGGTCTTCATCTAATTTTTTTAAATTAAGATGATCGATAATGCCGAGATATTTGAAATATTGATAGAGATTTTGTCCTTTTTCTAAACCTCCGATATAGTGAATCCCAGTATCAAAAATAGTTTTATCGCGAACAAAAGTCTGGAGATTTCCTCCATATTGATTGTTTTTTTCGAGTACACAAACGCTGTAGCCTTCCTTAGCCAAAATGATAGACGAAACCAAGCCGCCTAAACCACTGCCAACAATTACTACATCGTATTGCTTTTTCATTTACTTTTTGTTTAAAACAATTATTCCGTTTTCTTCTGAAATAATCTCAAAACCAGAATTAAGCAGCTGTTTTTTTAAACCGGAACAATTTACTAAAATAACAGATGAAATATTTGCAAAGGCTTTTTCAATTGCAGCAGCATAACTTTCATCAGAAATTAAAAGTACTTCGTGCTGATTTTCAAATGCAGATTCTAATTGATCTACATAAAATATTTTTCTCTTTTTGAGGAAATAATTTGTTTTGGCAACCGATAATTTTTCTTCGTCATTAATAAAAGAAACTATTTTTCGCTGCGGTTCCTGAAGTGTCAATAAAACATCTAATTGCCCGTAATCACTGCTAAGATGTAAAATTTTAGCCTTTGGATTCAGGTGTTTATTTAAGTTGTAATAGATTTCTAAATTCTGTTTCAGATCTTTTTTTACACTGTCGCCAATTTCAATTTCTTTGTAATCGTAACTATTGACCACCATTTTTTTGAAATAATCCGGACCTTCAAGTTCTTGTCTTATCCTGCGGTATTCTGCTTTAAAGAAAGTACTTATTTGTTTCGTTCTTTCGGCATAATTATTTCCAAAAGAAAGATTATCAGGTGCAATTCTTTCTAAAATCGAAACGGTAAGAGCGCTTTTGTGAATTACAAAATCGCCTTTTGGAATGGCCTCTGACGCGCCGTGAATAACAACAGGAATAATATCCAGATTGAATTCTTCGGCTAAAAAGAAAGCGCCTTTATGGAATCTTTTAATAACATTGTTTTCTGAACGTGTGCCTTCCGGAAAAACCATTAAAGAATAGCCTTCGTCTACTTTTTTGCGTAAATGTTCTACACCGCCTTCTAAACCTTCAGAAACGGGATAAAATCCTGCTTTTCTAACAATACCGCCAAAAATAGGAGAGTTGTAAACCCAGTCGCTTACCAAAAAGATAATTTTTGGACTCAGCATTCCCATTGCTAAAATATCAACAAAAGAAGAATGATTGGCAATGATGACAGCTGGTTTTTCGAAAGTTTCGTTATAATTATTAATGACTTTTTTGCGAATAAACGGATTCGAATACAATACTGATTTCATTAATTTTGAAACCACATATCTAAATCCTTTCATTTTTGTTTTGGCGCTCAGCGGTATAATCGGCATAAGCGTAAAACTGAAAACCGACATAACGAAACCGCCTAAACCATAATAGGTAAACGAAATTACACCATGAATAAACGTGCGGAGTTTAAATGGCGGATTTCCTTTTTTAGGACGATTCGATAAAAAGACTTTAAAGAGGATCGGGTAAAAAATAAAGGTGATAATTAACGCGGCAAAAACTCCAATTAAGGAAACAGATGAAATAGATCGCAATGCCGGATGTTTGGCAAAAATCATGGCGCCAATTCCTAAAATGGTAGTAATTACTGCCAGAATAATTGAAGTTCTGTAAATCGCGATTTCATTTTTTCCGTTGGTATATTCCTTTTGCAATGCGCTTGTCATGAAGATGCTGAAATCAACTCCGTGACCAAAAATTAAAGTACAGACAATCATGCTGAAAATATTCATTTGAATGCCAAAAATGCCCATAATTCCTGCCGTTACAATTCCAGTTAAAGCAATAGGAATACAGCTGATGATAACCAATTCGATCCTTCTGAAAAAGAAAAACAGAATTAAAATTACGGCAACAAAAGAATAATTTACAAGCGAATTAAAATCGGTTTTCAGAGTACTGAAAAAAGTTTCATTCATCTGCTGGCGGTCGATTGCAATAATATTTTCTTTGGCGGAAGCCGATTTTACAAAATGATCACGCTGTTCCGGCGTAACTTTTACTAAAGTAGAAATCGTATAAAAACCATTTTTTTCGGTTACAAATTCTTTCAGCTGCAATGCCTGAACTTTTAAATAATCTTCAGTCGAAATAGGTTTAAAATCAAAATCTAAATGATCAAAAAATAAAGAATACGTGCTGGGCTTAAATCCTAGTTTTGAACCTTCGGCAATTAATCCGGCTTTTAAAATTTGTTTTTTATCTGAACTCCAGAATGAATTCCATTTCTGTATTTTTTGCTCTTGTTCTTTCTGCGAAAGCACAATACCGCCAACTGAACTGAAATTCAAGATTTTGTTTTGTTGTTTTTCTTTTGATAAATCGTTAAAAAGCCTGCTGTTGTTTTGAAGCACTTCTTCCATGCTTTTTCCATACGACGCCACATAAATGGTTTTAGAAGTTAAGCTGGTGCTTTCTTCCAATTGCTTTTCAGCCGCTTTAATATCTTTTGGAACAAAATTTAACTGCGACAAATCGTTGTTGAAACCTACATCATTATAAGTAAAACAGCAGATAATGGTAATGATAACGCAAAACCCAATTAAGAATTTATTATTGTGAAATGAAAAATGAGCCAGTTTATCGATTGCATTTTTCTTGTGTTCGAAATTGTTTTCTTTTGGTTTGTATAAATGCGGAACAATCAAAAGCGAAAAAATTCCGGTTGCCATGACAATAACAGCAGCGAAAATTCCGAGATCGTTCAACGCATCCGATTTTACAAAAAGCAGACATAAAAATGCAACGGCAGTAGTAGAACTGCTCATAATTACCGGCATTGTAATGTCTTTGTACAACGTTTTGATGTCGCTGTTGTGTTTGTAATGCGTAAGAATGTGAAGCGAATAATCGATCGTGATTCCTAATAAGATAGAACCAATTCCGAGTGAAATAGCAGAGATTTGTTCTTTAACGAAATATAAAAATGCTACGGCAAATAAAGCCCCAAAAACCGTTGGAAGAAAAATAATTAACGGAATAAATATTTTTCGGTAAAACAAAATCAAAATCAGCATTAAGGTAAACATCGCGATTGAAGTTGTCAATACAATATCACTTTTGATTTGTTTTGCATTGGCTGCCGCAATTAAGGCTGAACCAAAATAGCTTACCGAAGTTTTACCTTTAAACTGGGTATTTAAATTTTCCTGAATCGATTTTAGCTTTTCGGCAAAAATGCTGTTTTTTTCGGTTTCACTCGATGAAATATCTGAAGTTATAAAAAGCAGTAATTTCTTTTTATCCTTTGTCATTACAAAACCATTGTCGAGCGTAAAATCGTCGCCAATATTTAATTGCTGTAATTTTTTTAATGCAATAAAAGAAATCCCAAGCGGATCCTGCAGAATAAAATCTTTTGTAATAAATCCGGATGGAGAAATAATCGATTTATAATTTCCCTGAACCGTTGCGGCAATACTGTCTTTTTGAAGTTTTTCCTGAATTAGGGCATAATCTTTATCATCCAGAAAAAGAGGCAGATTGTTGTAGACAAAATCAATAGTTTCCTGAATATTTTCTTCGTCAATTTTTCCCTGAATTCCTGAAATGTATGGTTTGCAGGATTTAGAAACGCTGTCTGAAAAAACAGAAGCCATTTCTTTTAAATCTTCCGCAGAGCCGTTTTTTTCGAGTTTAAAAATTACGGTGGTTTTATCGGCAAAGTTTAATTGTTTTAAAACTTTTGCAGTTGCGTCGGCTTTGTCGTTTGTTGGAATAAGTTTGGTAATGTCTTCTTCAAACTTAATCTGCGAAGCGAAAAAGCCAAATACCAAAAGCATCAAAACAGCCAGAAAAACCGAAAGTGATTTTCTTCGATTTACAAATAAATGAATGGCGTAGAAATATTGATGCATGGTTATTTATTATTGTTTTTTTGCCACAGATTAAAAGATTAGCTTTAGTTTGTCACCCTGAGCGAAGTCGAAGGGCGTTCCAATTGGATGTGGGCTTCGACTTCGCTCAGCCTGACAAACTGGATGTAAAAATCCTTTAATTAGTGGCAAAACCTTATTTACTATTCGTTTTATTTTTAGAACTAAAAGTGGTTAAAAGCAAATAACTTATTACTCCGGCTGATAGTGCTAAAACGGTTGCTAAAATAAGACTTCCAACGATATATTGAGCAGCATTTTTTTGAATATCGTCGAGTGTGGCCGAACTGTCTAAAATTAACGGCGCATCACTGGATACAAAAAGGCTTCCGGTTTTTAAAGAACCGTAAATTATAAGCGGTATAAAGGGAGGGAAACTAACATTTGACGACAAAAAAGCAATGACTTTATTGAGCCTGAATAAAGCAGCGAAAGTAAAAAGCAGGATGGTTTGAAATCCCCAAAAAGGCGAAATCCCGATAAAAATTCCCAAAGCAATCGCAGCCGATTTTTTGAAATTAGAATCATTGCTTTCTAAAATATCTTCAAGGAAGAATTTTTTAAAACCTTTTTTTTTTGCCCGCCTAAAAAAATCGCGAGGTTTGATATACAATAAAGCATTAGTTACCAAAACGGTATTTAAAATACTGATTCGGGTAAAATCTCTAAAAGGACGGAAATGCGAAACACGTTCAGCCGGATCGTACAAAATTTGAATTGGAATATTTTTTACAACAATTCCTTTCCAGGCAGAACGAACTATGACTTCGATTTCAAACTCAAATTTATTGGTGTAAAATCGTTTTGGAATTAATTTTAAGGGATATAATCTAAAACCTGATTGGGTATCTTCAAGAACAATTCCGGTTTCAAACTTGAACCAGAAATTCGAAAATTTGTTTCCAAAACTGCTTTTCTTAGGAACATTTTCCTGAGTCATGTTTCGGCTTCCAATTAAAAGCGAATTTGGTTCTTTTTGAATTTCTTCAATAAAAATGGGAATATCAGAAGCGAAATGCTGACCGTCAGAATCTATCGTAATGGCATATTCAAAATTTAATTCAATTGCTTTTCTAAAACCATTTCGCAGCGCTCTTCCTTTTCCTAAGTTTTTAGGATGGTGAATTTGAGTCAGCTGCGAATATTGTTTTAAAATCTCGCTGGTTTCGTCTGTAGAACCATCGTTTACGATAATGACATTTGAAGTGAAATCTAAAATAGAATCCAGTACTCTTTTTAATGTTTTCTGGTTATTGTAAGTTGGAACAATAACACAAAAAGAAGTTGAATCGAGCAATTCCTGCTTTGATATAATAGGTTTCATTGAGAATTTTTCATGAGCTTATTTTACAAACTGCTTCTCTTTTTCAGAGAAACTTTTAGATTGTAAAACAAAATCTTTTAGATATTCTTTTAAAGCACCACTCTGTGATGGATAATAAGTAGTGATAAATTTTTTATCTTCTTTAATATTTTTTTTATAACCCGTAATAGCCGGAACATCTTCCTGAATACTCAGTCTGATCATTCGCATTTCAATATTACTCGGATCACTTTTAATGGTTGCTTCAAGAAGTTTCGCGCCTTCTTTAAAGCGTGAAATTTTACTTCCCATTATACTTTCAAATTTAGAATCTACTAAGATTGAAGCGGCTTTGTAAGCCACTAAAATTTTCTCATCGTTGTTAGAAACGCTGGAAAGTTTTTCTGTAAATTCTTTAGCTTTAGCTTCTGATTTTGCAACATCAGGGTAGATTTTTCGGATAGAAGCCAAATCTGGTGTGTTGGCAAAATTTATCCATAGAAGTAGTGATACTAGTAATTTCATAATTATAATTTTTTATACGTATTGCTTAATTTAAGCGCTACGGTGTCGTTAAAATATGTGGTGTTTTTCACCTTTACCAAATCATCTTCTGTGGTTGTAATGTCAAGTTCTAAACGAAGTTCTGGATTCGTTTCCGGATTAATTAATGCCATGAATTTTACATTCGAAAGCGTTTGTATCATCAATGAACTCTGAGTGATAGACTCTGTAAGTTCTTTAATAATCTGAATCATGCAAACACCCGGCATAATTGGGTTTCCAGGAAAATGACCTTTAAAAACCTCATGATTGGCATTAACTAATATACGAATATTAAATTTAGTATCGCCAGTTTTTTCTTGTGAAAGTACTTTGTAAAAGTCTTTTAGAACCATAATTTTATTTTTTTATTTCGTATCAAAAGAGTACGAAACACCTATTTGAAAATTGATATTTGTATTATAATCACCAAATAAATAATGATTATTAGAATCGTTTGTATAATAATCGCTGTCCAGAATATCCAGAAAACCTTTTTTAAATCGAACATCAAAAGCAAGACCCGAAGGCATTCGATAACCAAGACCTAAGTTAAAAGCAAAGTCGTTATAATTTTTTCTTCGAACTAAATTGTCAGTTAAGCGAACATCTAAAGAGGGACCAAATAAAACCTGAAAACCCTGCCCGAATGTAAATTTGTTTATCATCGAAAGAGATAAATAATCCAGTCTTAAATCCTGATACGCCACTTTATTTGTTTCTGAAACAGGGTCATAATAATTTCGTGCAACATTATTAGATCCTTGTATGACGTAAGTTATTTCGGGCTGTAACGCATATTTTTTAGTTAGGTTTATTTCACCAAAACCGCCAAAATAAAAATCAGGCCTGTAATCGGCGTGCATTTCCGAAATTGTCGAAAGGCTTAAACCACCTCTTAAACCGGGTTTAAAAGTTACTTGGGCTTGTATGTTTACGATTGCAAAAAAAAGCAATATGGCAATCGCTGCTTTCTTTTTATACATTATTTTACTTTAAAAGTGTAGCTGATACCAATTTGAAAAACCTGATTTAATATAACATCATTATAGTAATAATTATCATCATTATTAATTCCGTCATAACCATAAATGTCTATCAATCCTTGTTTGATTCTGGCCTCAAATGTTAATCCGTTTGGCAGTGTATAACCAACACCTCCAACAATAGCAAGGTCAAAATTTTCAGGACTGCTGTTTATATAATTGTCATCAATTTTAAAATCTAAAGACGGACCGCCTAAAATGTGAAAACCTTTTCCACCAATATTAAATTTTGCAACCGCACCAACCGTTAAGTAGTTTAATTCATAATTTACATAACGATAATTATAGCCGTTTCCAAAATATTCTCTTCCTTCATCACCTTGTCTTGAATACGTTAACTCAGGCTGCAGCGAAAAATATTTGTTAAACTTAATATTTACCAATCCACCAATATAGAAATCTGTTTTAGATCTATTATCATCAATATTGGTTAATGTTGATACATTTAATCCTCCTCTTAAACCCGGACTAACTTTTACCTGGGCTTGCGATTTTACAAGACCGATAAATAAAACGAATGCAATTAAGGTTATTTTTTTCATTTTTTGATTAGTTTAATTTTATGGTTAGTTTAATATTCTACTCAGACTTGAAATAATTCAACTCAATTTTAAGCTTAATATTTTGATGGATAATCTGAATCTTCTCAGCAAAAATATTGTTTTCTGAATTGAAATACAGCGTAATTTTTTCTTTTGTTTTAGACGAGTGAACGATCTTCTCTAATTTCTGATCTTTTTTGGAGATAAAAATATAATTGTCTCGTTTACCGTCTGCCGATTTATAAATTTCTGCTGATTCGTTTTCAAACTGTTCCTGAATCAAATATTCTTTTTTTAGAAGAAGACGAAAATCTTCTTTTAAAGTATTAATCAATATTTTTCGGTCTAATTCTGAAACAATAGAATTGACTTTAAAGTCTGTTTCAGAGATTTCAAAATCCATTAATTTGTTTCCGAATTCGGTTGTAAAAACGATTCGGTGCGTGGTGTCGTTTATTTTTTTGGCAATAAAAATTCCTGATAATTCATTTCCGTAAACGCTTATGTTGGTTTTATAAACATAATCGGTTTTTGAATCTGAAAAATACGGAACCGCATAAGACGTTTTGTCTAATTTTTTTGGCGTATAGTTTTTTGTGACCGAGCCGCAAGAAACCAAAACAATTGCCAGAAAGCAATTAATTAGTAAAAACTGAATCGTCGATTTTTGCATTGATTACTTTATTTTTAAGTACAATTCTGGTATAATCTTCAGATGATTCTAATAATTTTACCTGAACCACAGTTGCTTCTTCCTTGTCAAAAGTCAGTTCAATTTGTTTGATGTATTTTTTCAAAGTAGCATCTTTCGGAATAAATTTAGCAAGGTTCTGACCTTTCAATTTAAAATACGAAATGGTAAATTCTTTGTCGTCAAACATATTACCGCTCACGCTTCCTACGATTAATTTATTGATTCGAGCAAAAATTTTACTGTCGCCCATATCAACTGCACTTTTCTTTCCTTCGTCGTTAATCAGGATTTTTCCATTTTTAAAAGTAATACTGTAATTGTATGGTTTTTTATACTGCCATTGCAAAAGCGAAGGTTCTTTAAAAACCATTTTTCCCGAAGTTTCAATATCTTTTGATAAAAAATCCAAATGTTTGTACTGAACAAAATCAGTACTTAAGGTTTTGATTTTTTTAGATACAACATTTACGTCTTCTTTAAATTGTGCTATTTCGGCAGCGGTCATTTTTTGTTCCTGAGCAAACAAACCGCCTGAAATAAATAGAATTAGTAGTGCTATTTTAGTTTTCATATTTTAAGATTGTGCTTTAATTTTTTTGCCGCAGATTAAATGATTTACACAGATTTAATAAAATCCGTTTTTATCCGCGTCTTCGCTTTAGCGAATCCGTTTCATCCGCGTTCAATTTCATAAGCATTAAGATTCAAAAGTTCTTCAATTGAAACGACCTGATAATTATTTTGCTGTAAAAATTGCAAAAACTGTTCCAAGACCAAAACAGAGTGCTCGCCTGTATCATGCAAAAGTACAATTCCGCCGGGAGAAACTCGTTTTGTAATTCGGTTTAAAATTAATTCCTGATTTTTGGTCCCGCCATCAAGAGAACGAATATTCCAGCCAATTGTTTTATGTCCGGTTAATTTTAAAGCTCTCCGAATAGAAGGCGTCGTAACTCCGTAAGGCGGACGAAAAAAGTTTATTTTTTTTGAAGTGAGTTTTTCCAGAAGTGCATCGGTTTTTTCGATTTCTTCTTGTATTTGTCCGGCATTGTAAAAATCAAAAAATTTGGAATGACTGTACGAATGATTTCCAACCAAATGACCTTGAGCAATAATTTGTTTTACGATTTCAGGATGCTTTTCAATATTTTTTCCAATGCAGAAAAAAGCCGCTTTGGCATTGTATTTTTTTAGAAGTTCTAAAACCTCTAAAGTAAATTCACTTGGGCCGTCATCAAAAGTCAGCGCAATTTTTTTCTCTTTTTCTAATGGATTATTACAGAACGCTTTTACATGATAATTAGACGAAATTCTCGAAGAACCAAAAGCGTTTATTCCAATCCAAAGAAAAATTACAGCCAAAAAACACCATACATGTATTGCGATATAAAGATTCAGAAGAAACAGTAAAAGCAATAAAAGGATAAAAAATATCGAGATGTTTTTATGCGTTATCATTTTGACAGTAACGTAAAACTATGATTTTTTCCGCTTAATTGGTTGTACAATAAAATGGTTTTGTAAGCCGGTTTTACAGCCTGATTTACTTTTATGATTTCAGGAACTTCCTGTGTTTTTAAAATTTTTGCAGCCATCCAAAAAGCAAAAGCCGAAGCAGTATCATATTCGCCGCTCAAATGTTTGTAATACAAAACAGGAGTTTGTGAGAATGCATTTTCGGCCAGATTTCTATAATAATTTTCGAAATCTGCATTTCCGTCAAAACCTAAAACCAAAGCATCAATATCTGAAATTTCTAAGTTATTAGATTTTAGAAAAGATTTGATTTCAGTTTCAACTTCATTTGCTTCCAGCGTATTTACAATAGCAACATCTAGAAGTTCAGCATAGGTATTGTCTTTTCTTTCATTTTCTAAAACAAAAAAACTGGCACCTTCACCATAAACGGCACCGCTTGTTTTAGAAGTTAACACGTCATAAGGAGACTGATTATCTGCTTTAATGCGTCCGTTTAATTTGAAAAGTGCTGTAGTATAATCACCGTTTTCATCAACACCGCCTACTAAAATTGAATTGGCTTCGTCTTCTTCGATCTGCATTTTAGCATCTAAAAGTGCCGATTCAAAAGAAACCGCACCGTTTACATACGTAAAATTATAACCTTTACATTGCTGTAAAAGTGCAATCTGCGCACCAACTGTATTATGAGTCGATTGAATGAAAGAAGTAGGAGTAAGGAACTCTTCTTTATTATCTAAAATACTTTTCAGGAATTTTTCAGAATCTTCGATGCAGCCTAAACCGGTTCCGGTAATAATGGCATCGACTTTTTCGACATTTGCATCTTTCATGGCTAAGGCCGAAGCTACAATTCCGTTTTTTACACCTTTTGCCATTCTTCGGCTTGCAGCCGGAGAAATATATTCTTTGTATGCCGGCGAAACAATTGCCAGTACATTTTCATCGTGATTAACATTGGCCTCTTCTAAAAAAACAGTATCAAATGTTTTTTGAGTCGAAATACAGCCTACTCCATTTATATATGTTTTTTTCATTTTAGCTTTTTGAAAATATAAGTGTTGAACAGTTTCCTCCAAATCCGAAAGAATTAGATAAAACGTGTTCGATATTTTTATTTATTAAAGAAGTCTGTGGTGTTAAGTCAAATTCTTCCATCTGCGTTTCGAAATTCAAATTTGGATAAACAACATTATTCTGAATTGCCAAAACGCTGTAAACCGCTTCAATTGCCGCTGCCGCTGCTAAAGTATGACCAGTAAACGGTTTTGTAGAACTAAAATCCGGAACTTTTTCTTCTTCGTAAATACGGCGTAAAGCTCTTCCTTCAGATAAATCGTTATTTGGCGTTGCAGTCCCGTGAACGTTGATGTAGTCAATTTCAGAAGGTTTTAAACCCGAAACTTCAAAAGCTTTTTTCATCGCCAGAAAAGCACCGTCTCCATTTTCAGAAGAAGCCGTCTGGTGAAAAGCGTCATTGGCATTTCCGTAACCCGAAACTCTTGCCAGTACTTTTTTATTTTGCTTCTCGACAATTTCATCCGATTCTAAAACCAAAAAAGCAGCAGCTTCACCAAGATTTAATCCTTTTCTGTTATTGTCAAAAGGTTTGTTGTAATCGTCAGATAAAATCATCAAAGTCTTAAATCCGTTGATGGTGAATTTTGACAAAGCATCAGCTCCGCCAACAATAACGCGATCCAGTTTTCCGGTTTTGATTAATCTCGCACCCAGCATAATTGAATTGGCTGCAGACGAACAAGCGGTACTGATTGTCGAAACCATTCCTTTTAAACCCAGTTCTTCGGCAATCTTTTCAGCAACATCGCCGCCGTCGTGACAGGTAATATATTTAACCAATTCCGGTTTTTCGAAATAATCGTAATAATGTTTCTCTGTCATATCCATTCCGCCTACACTAGTAGCCGAAATAAGTCCGGTTCTAAATTCGTTGATAGAGGTAATGCCGGCATTTTCAACAGCTTGTTTTGCTGCCAAAGTACCAATCATAGCGGTTCTCGAAAAATTATTATCGCTGTTTAATTCCAGTTCGCTGATCAGTTCATCGTTGGTTTTTTTAATTTCCCCCACTTTAATAACATCTGCATGAACTGTAGAAATATTGGAGATACGGGAAATCCCGATTTTATTTTCGATTAATGAATGGTAGTTTTCCTCAACCGAATTCCCGATTGCGGAGATAATTCCCATTCCCGTTATTGCAACACCTTTTGCCATTTTAGATTTTAGAGTTTTGATTTTAGATTCTAGAACTTTGTCAAAGTTTCAAACTTTGACAAAGTTGACGGATTTTAAAACAGGTTAGATTTTAGATTTCCTATTGGAATCTAAAATCTGAAGTCTAAAATCTAAAATTATTTCGTTCTGTTAGCGCTGATATACGCAGCCATAGTCTCAATAGACTGGAAAATTGTTTTTCCTTCTTTCGGATCTACTAATTTAATTCCGTAATCTTTATCTAAAATCACGATCAATTCAAGTGCATCAATCGAGTCTAAACCTAAACCATCTCCAAACAAAGGATCATTATCAGCAATGTCTTCAATTGTTATATCTTCAAGGTTTAGAGTTGTGATAATTTTGTTTTTCAATTCTTCTTTTAATGCTTCCATGATTATTTATTATATAATGTATTGATAGTTTCGTTTGTATATTTTGTGTTTTCTTCTTTGCTTATAGTGCAGAGGAAAGCTTTATAATTGTCATTAAAAAATTCTACCCAGCCGCACAAAACGATATCTGCTTTATTCGTATTCAAAAGAATATTAGAATAATTCGACATGAATTCGGTATTAAAGGTGTCAAATATAAAGAAAGAATTTTCACTTTTCAGCTGATGACGGATACTTATTTCGCCCAGACAGATATTTGGCAGCGTATAAACGAAAACCGCCGGACTCGGAAAATAGTTTTCTTTGTCTGAAATGGATTCCTGATATTTTACATCAGTATCTAAACTCGACGATTTATTGGCTAAAACCAAAGCGATATTATTTTCTTTTTCTTCTGAAGTTATCGGACTCAAAAGCAATTCAGATCCTAGAAAAGCCAGTTTGCTCAAAGCATCCATTTTAAAAAACTTTGGATACTGCATTTCAAAACTACGATACGCTTGTTTAGAGAAATCAGCAAAATCTGTCGGTTCAATTTTGAATACAGAAGTTCCGTTCAAAACAATTTCGTTGTTTTGGATGGTGATGTAGGATTGTATGTTGGTTTTATTTTGAGTCATTTAATTAAGTAATGAAAACACCTTGTTTATTTTCTGATTTTCTTTATTTCTTTATCAAAATCTGAAATTATTTTTTGAGTTTTATTGAACTCATCATATTCTTTAATTGCTTTTTTATCTGCTTGGATTTTGGATATTTTTCCTTTTCCTTCTAATATTTTGTATTCATTGAAAGAAAGAAATTTATTAACACTTTCAGCCAATTGTTCCATCGTAAAAGTGTTTTCTCTTTCAATTAAACCTTCTATATAGTCAAAGTAACCTGTAACTGTTCTTTCTAATTGATTAATTTCTTTCTCTTGTAAGTAATTTTTAGCAACAATTACATCTGATTTTATAATTCTTCCTTCTGGAGCATTTTTCCAAGTAGTAAGTCCCATATTATCTTTGGTTTTATTTGCATTATTATGGATAATTTCTGCAGCCGTATTTCCTGTTATAGCAAAATGAAATTTATTTTGAACCATAGCATAAAAACTTTTGGTAACTTCTGAGTTTTTATCATAATCAATACTACATTCTGCAAAAATATCACTTACTTGTTGGTAAATTCGACGTTCGCTAGCTCGGATTGAACGTACTCTACGCAATAATTCTTTGAAATAATCTTTACCGAAAACTGTTTGTCCTTGTTTTAGACGTTGATCATCTAAAACAAAACCTTTGATTATATATTCTTTTAGGGTTTGAGTTGCCCAAATTCTAAATTGTGTGGCTTTCGCTGAATTTACGCGATAACCAACTGAAATTATTACATCAAGATTATAATATTCTAATTCTCTATTAACTAATCTTTCACCTTCTTTTTGAACTGTTCGGAAATTCCGAACAGTTGCTTCTCTTTGTAATTCGTTAGATTCAAACGTATTTGTAATATGCTCACTAATTGTCGATTTTACTACACCAAACAATTCACCCATTGCTTTTTGTGTAAGCCAAACTGTTTCGTCTTGCACAAAAACATCAACTCTGACTTCTCCATTAGGATTGTCGTAAATAATAAATTTAGTTTCCTTATTTTCCATTTCATTTCATCTTTTCAAAAACCACAGCCGTATTACAACCTCCAAATCCAGAAGCTGTTTTCAAAAAATATTCAATATTAGCATCTTCATTTTTTTCAATAACATTTACGGTTTCACTAACTCCAATTTCATCATAACCTTTTGATTCAAAAAGCCTATTTTTATTAGCAGATTCTATTGCAATTACCGTTTCCAATAATCCCGAAGCGCCTAATGTATGACCGTAAAATCCTTTTAAACTATTTACAGGAACATTTTGCAGCCCTAAACGATTTAAAGCAATGGCTTCCATTTCGTCATTATAAGGCGTTGCGGTTCCGTGGGCAGAAATATAATCTAATTTTTCGGCTTCGATTTTTGCCTCTTTCAAAGCATTTTGAATACTTCGAAACAAACCTTCACCAGTTCTTGACGGACCCGAAATATGATTCGCATCGTTTATCGAACTGTCGCCAATCACTTTTATTTTGGCGTTTTTGGCTTCCGCCGAAACTAAAACTGCGGCTGCTGCTTCGCCTAAACTTACTCCGGTTCTGTTTTTAGAATACGGTTTGCAAGGCAGTTCGCTCATCGCTTGGAAAGCATTAAATCCAGACAAAACAAATTCTGAAACTTCGTCGCCTGCCACTACAAAAATATTGTCGTAAAGTTCAGACTGAATCATTCTTTTGGCAATTGAAACTGCTAAAATTCCGGAAACGCAGGCATTTGAAACTACAATGGGCTGTGTTTTGAATCCGAAGAAATCTGAAATGTTTTTAGCTAGAACATCTAAATGTGCGTTGTTGAAACTTTCTTCAGAATCATTTGCTAAAGCCGTAACATTTCCTTTTGTGGTAGAAAGTATAAAAGCTGTTTTTGAATTTAGTTCAACTCCTGATTTTTTGATAATTGGCTCTAAAGCCAAAATCATCATTTTCTCTAAACGGGAATATTTTGTCTCATTACTGATTTTTGAGAAAGCACTGTTTATCTTTTCATTATTAATAATTGAAGCATAAAATGAATTGGGCATTAAAGAAATATCATTATGAAGCTGAATGCCAGAATCACCGCGAAGAATCGCTTCAACATTTGATTCGACATCAAAACCTAATGGCGTGATACAATTGGTTTCTGTAATGTATATTTCTCTTAACATTTTATGATTTTATTCCAGCGTGTTTTTTATGGCACGCAGATTTAACAGATCAAACGGATTTACACAAATTATTTATTTTTAATTCGTGCTAATTTGTGCAATTCGTGTTTTATTTCAACAAGCCGACTTTTCGTTTCCATTCTTCATAAAATGGCGGATTGGTCAGCATTAAATTTCCTTCTTTATCTAAAAAAACCTGAGTCGTCTCGCCAGTACAGGCTACTTCTCCGTTATCGTCAATAATTTTAAAACGGTAAATCATTTTGGCTGCGGGCGTGTCAACAACTGTTGTTTCAATTGTTACTACATCGCCGTAACGCAGAGATAATTTATGTTCGCAGGTCGATTTTACAATTGGCGTTGTATATCCGGTTTTGGCAATATCCAGATAGGTCAATCCGTGTTCACGTCCAAAAGCTTCACGTCCATCTTCAAAATAGGTAATGTAGTTGCCGTGCCAAACAATTCCAAGCGGATCAGTTTCGTTAAAACGAATTCTGATTTCGTGTGAAACGGTTAAATTTTCAGCTTCTTTAAACTGCTCTTTTCTTTTTATCATAAAATAATGCGATGGCTGTTGTGAGAATGAAAAACAAAAATAACAAACTTATTTTTGGGATAATTTCAAGGAAAGAAACGTTGCGTAACAAGACGTCATAAAAAGCATCCAATCCCCAGTTCATTGGAGACGATTTGGCAATAATCTGCATAATGTTGGGCATGGCAAAAACCGGAACCCAGATACCGCCAATTGCCGCTAAAATGATAACACTAGTTGCACCAAACGGAGCCGATTGCTCTTGTGTGCTTGCAATGGTTCCTAATAAAATTCCAAATCCAATGGCAGCAAAACCTGAAAATAAGGCAACGACGCTCATCAATGCTAAATGACCTTCGATGTTTAAAGACGGCAGTCCGATGGATGGAAATAAAAATACTGCAACGGCAACCATCATATAAAACTGAATCATACAGATTACAGAATACGTGATAGTTTTACCAATAATCACTACTAAATTTGAAACTGGATTGGTTCTTAATCGAACAAAAGTTCCCTGTGATTTTTCTTTTACAATATTAATCGATAACGGAATTACAATGAAAAATATCGCAAAAAGTGTCCACGCGGGAACGTTATGCTGCACCGAATTTGGACGAATTTCTTTGTTGTTTATCTTTGGAATTATCTCTTTAAAAGAAATGAAATTTTTCTGCTCAAAATTGGTGCTTCCTTCTCCTAATTGTTTTTCGAAAGTGGTGTAAATTGATTTGGTTTCGATCTGCGAAATCATTTTGTCAATCGAACTCATGACCGCATTTTTGAAACTCATCTGCACTGCCGGATCAAAATACAGTTTTACTTCTTTTTCTTTGATAATGCGCTGCGGTTCGCTTGCCGCTGTACTATCTGCAAAACCTAAATTGCTGACAATTTTTTCGACATTTTGATCTACTTTGGCTTGTAAATCAGAGCTTAATTTTTCGGGAATTATAATTGCCAATTGAAATTTTCCTTTGAAAACATTTTCTCTGGCAACATCTTCACTAATTGTTTTATTATCGATTTGTGTTACAACACTAAACAGATTGCTTTTTTCTAAATTTTCAAAAACAGTTTTCGAAACAGAACCTTTGTCGTTATCCACCAATAAAATTGGAATTTTAGAATCGCTTACGGTTTTAAAAGTGCTGTCCTGAATTAATGTAACGGTAATAACCAAAACCAACGGCATTATAAACAGAATAATCAATCCGCCTAAATCGCGTTTAAGCAGTAAAAATTCTTTTACGATCGACATCCAAATTTTATATAGCATCTCTCAAGTCTTTACCGGTTAATGAAATAAAAACGTCTTCGAGATTGCGGGCATCTTTAACAGAATTAATTAAGGTTGAAGGTGTTCCTTTTGTATAAATCTGGCCTCTGTCAATAATCGCAATCGTGCTGCAGAAATCTTCGGCTTCAGCTAAATGATGCGAAGTATAAATAATAGAGGTGCCGTTTTGGTTTAATACTTTTAAATAATCCATAATCGCATTTTTAGACTGTACATCAACTCCAACAGTTGGTTCGTCTAAAAATAAAACTTTTGGATTATGCAGAATTCCGGCTATCAAATTCACACGGCGTTTCATTCCGCCGGAAAAAGTTCCAACAGGTTTGTCGGCAAATTTTAATAATCCCAAAAGGTCTAAAGTTTCGATTACTTTATCTTTTAAATCTGAACCTTTTAAACCGTACATACTTCCAAAATAATGCAGGTTTTCTCTCGCTGTAAGAGTAGGGTATAAGGCATATTCCTGAGGAACAACGCCTATTATTTTTTTAATTTTTGAAGAATGATGCTGATAGTCTAGACCATTTATGGTAAAATGTCCTGATGTTGGTTTTACCAATCCGCAGAGCATTGAAATCAGGGTTGTTTTTCCGGCACCGTTTGGGCCTAATAAACCAAAAACTTCTCCTTCGTTTATATCCAGCGAAACATCGTTCAAAGAATACTGATCTGCTTCTTTGTACTTTTTCGAAAGGGATTCTATTTTAATTATAGGCTGCAAAATATGTTTAGCTGATCGCTTTTTTTAATTTTTTAAAAAAGATTTCTTCTCTATTGGCAATATCCAAAAGTTCATTGGCAATAGTATTGTAAGCGTCTTCCTTGGCACTTCTGTTTTTATAAATTCGCGAAGCTTCAACGGCAAAATCTCGCCATGAATCGCCAATTTTTGTCATTTCTTTAGAAAGTTCTTTTAGTTCTTCATTACCTAAAACAACCGAAGCTTCCTGTAAAAATGCGGCATAAATAAAACGGAAACCTCCGCCTCCGGTTCCTATTTCTTCCTGCATACGAACCATTTGCGCCAGATAATGATTGGCTTTTTTAGTACCGTGTTTTATAGGCCATTTTCTAATCTGCTTAGAAACAAATTTGATACCGCGAACACCTACAATTGGCATTGGCGCCAGCATATCGCGGCAGGTATTTTTTATTCCTTTAATGATGGCACTTTTTAAATCGACATCTTTTGGAACTTGAATTGGATAATACATTTGGCCGCGCGGTGCAAAAGCACCTTTAGCAAAACGCACTTTGTCTAATTCTTCGTGTGTTAAAGTTGTAACGGTTTCCATTACAGGATCACTCACTAAATAATCTTTATCGGTTTTTCCGTAAACTACTAAATTGTGCGCGTTAAAATGAAAACGGTATTCGTCTGGGAAATAACTTAAATTGTAAACACCGACTTGTAATCCGGTTGGAATATTATTTTTTAAATTTTCGTCCAATGCTTTATTTGCATTTGATACCGATGAAAATTTTTGTCTTTTTATTTTTAGGTTTAAACGGGTTGCTACTTTATTAAAGATTTGTCCAGGCAGAGTTCTGTAGCTGATTGCCGGAGCATAATTCACTTTTATAAAAGGCAGGTATACAAAAAACAGCCCAGAGCCAATACCAAAAACCATCGGTTCGCTGATGTTTAGTCCGCTGTTTTTTAGCAGATTCGACGCTACTCCATTCTCACAATGAGCAGACTGATGATGTGTGAAAGTTAATTCCATTTATTTGGTAATGCTGTTTTTTAATTCGTCAATTGAAATTTCAAAAGTGTCGGCATATTTCTGCAGCACTTTATCGCTTAATGAGGCAAAAACACTTGGTTTAAAATGTCTTTTTACACGCCATTTCCAGAATCCTACATAGCTTGATAAAATAGTAAGATCCATTTTGTTGATTTCCATAAAATAAACAATCGGACTTACTTCGCCATCTAAAACCTGTTGTCTGGCCTCGGCAATACGTTCGTTTATTTCATCGATAGAATTCGATAATGCAATTGTTTTGGGTTCCCAGCCTGTACTTAAGGTTGTGGTATAGTTGCCATTTTCGTCGGTTGCGTATAAAAGCTCTTTGACGTTATTTTTGGTTAAATTGCTGGTGTCTTGTGGTACTTTATCTTTTTCCATATTGCTAATTTAATTTATTAGAAACATACAGACTGAAACTATACATAAACTAATTATTAAAAATCCCAGATTGGCGAAAGCCAGAGTTCGTTGTTTTTTTACAAATAAATAAATCATTTCGATCAGCATTCCTGCATAAAACATCTGGGTTATTATAAACCCCATGATGAATAATCCCAATCCGCCATCGACATGTTTGTGTCCGGTTTCATCGCAAAACTTATGAGGATCATAGGTAAAATACCAAAATGCGAAAAGTAATGCAAGTAAAAGAATCAAAATTCCGATTCGGATTACGAGATGTAAAATGATTTTTTTTGAATTACCCAACCGAAACTGTTTTTTGAATGAACAAGTTAATTTCGCATTCTAAGAGTATCTGGTCTTCGACAGAGCTGCTGCAGCTCATCGTGCATAAAGTGTAATCGTCGCCAGCGAATTTTGAAACTAAATCTGCTTTGGTAATTATCGTGTCGCCGACTTTTGGCAGCGAATGAATTTTTACATTTTTTAAGGCACTGATAAATCCAATTACATTTACGTTTTCATTTTCTGTTCCGTCTTCATCAAAAAAATATTTTTTCCCAACAATAGACGAACAAGTCTGCGCCGTGTTTTCGATTAAACCCGCTTCAATAAAAACATTATCCTGAACAAAAATATTGTCTTCTTTTATCAAAAAAATGGTCTCTACAAAGTTGGCATCAATTTCCAGAATTAAATCTACCATAAGCAATGGTGCCCGGTGCGGTAAATAATTTTGTATGTCAACTACGGGATTCAAAATTCTATATTATTTAGCTAAAACGGTTTTCATCTGTCCGTTTGCAATTTCTTCATTATTTAATGTCGTAACAATATTCACCAAAGTTATTCCTGCAAATTCCTGCAGAATAGTAACTTCAGATTGAATGGTATTGTTTAATTGAGGCAGTTTTTTAATTTCAATTTCTTTAATAGAACCTATATAGCCTGTTGGTGCTGTTTCGTTTCTTAAAAAATATTGATATCCGGTATGTAATGCCACAGATTGTGCCATATGCTCAATTAAACCTGCTTCTAAAAAAATATTGTTTTTTACAAAAATATTATCCTGCTGAATTTTTAAACCAGAAACTAAAGAAGTCTCGGTATAAGAATGCATGGCATCGACCATCACAAAAGGGAACTTTTGCGGCAGTAAATTTTCTACCATTTCTTTTTCTAAAGAAGCCATTGTTTCCATTAGCAAACTGTTAAATAGGCATAAGCGAAAGAAAATCTTCCGCTTTCCGGAACTGATAAAAGAATGTGATCTCCTTTTTTCAGGTTTCCTGAATTCATTAATTCTTCTAAAGCCAGGTAAATTGAGGCAGAACCTACGTTACCTACTCTTGAAAGATTCATGAACCATTTTTCGTCACTCATTCCAATTCCTTTTTCGCTTAATCCTTTTTTTAATCCTTCAACAAAGAAGTTAGATGAAACGTGAGGAATGAAATAATTAATATCTTCAGATTTGATGTTGTTTTTATCCATTGCCTCTTTCATGCTGTCTGCACCTTTGGTAAGGATAAATTCATCTAATAATTTTACATCTTGTTTAATTGAGAAAACAGATTCGTTTAACCATTGTTCTGGTGCATAATCGCTCCATCCTTTGATTTCTCCATTTTCTTGTTTATCTCCTCCGGCGTACATACAGGTTTCTAATTCGTAAGCATACGAAAAAGCTTCCATCCATTCTATTTTAAGAGAGATTGGCCCTTTGGGTTTATTCTCTAATAAAAATGCACCGGCACCGTCAGATAACATCCATCTTAAGAAATCTTTTTTGAATGCAATGATAGGCTGTTCTTCAAGACTTTTTAAGTTTTCGGTTTCGTGATTGTATTTTTGAGCATTCAGCCAGGTTGAAACTTTTTCAGATCCTGTACAGATTGCATTTTTTGAATTTCCAGATCGTACCGAAAGAAAACCAAATTTAAGTGAGTTCATTCCGGCACAGCAGACTCCCGTTGAAGAGTTTAATTCTACTGATTTATTTTTTAGCAGACCATGAACCATCGCAGCATGCGAAGGCAGAAAAATATCAGGAGTTGAGGTCCCGCATGAAAGTACTTCTAAATCCTGAGGCGTAAAATTTTCGTCGAATAACGGTAAAATAGCATTTCGCGTTAATTCGGCATTACTGTGTGTGCTTTTTCCTGTTTTGTCAACAGCGTAATAACGGCTTGTAATTTTGTTATTGCGCAAAATAATACGTCTTGCTTTTGAGGCAGTATCATTGATCAGACCTAAATAGGCTTCCATTTCATCATTCGAAACAGCTTCGTTTGGCAAATATTTTGCAGCTTTTGTGATATATACTTCAAACATAATCTAAAAATAGTCTTCTAAACTCCTTGATAATATTGAGTTTCTCTTTTTATGGTTTTTAACTTAAAAGGGTAGGAAATAAAGTGCAATATATACACTATTGGTGAGATTAACCAAATTGCCAAGAATAAATAAACATTAAATACTTTTAGAAGCTTTTTTCGGTTTTTTTGATTTTTAAAAATAAGGTTTGACCATTTATTGAAAATTTTATTGGCCGTTTTGTCCACCGTCACTAAATACGGACTGATCTTTACTGCCCCAATTTCTACTAATTTTGGCTGTAAATGCTCTAAATTATTCTCGTTAAATGCAGAAAGTATTACTTCTCCAAATTTTGGAGATTCTTGTATGTCTTTTTCTGAAACTCCCGGAAGCGGAAAAATACCTAAATATTTTTTCTTAACTCCAGAGAACATCCATTCTACAATTGTAATTACACTGATTAAATTTCCAACACGATCTACTAAGGCAACATTTCCCACTAATTGTGCGTTTGCTTCTTTTAGTAATGTCTTTATTTTTTCCTGCGCCATAATCCACATGTTTCTTGAACCGCTTATTGTAATTACAGGCGTATTGTTCAGGATTTTTTTGGCTTCGTCACTTTTCAAAAATGAATTGATTGGAATTGACGGCGATAAATACCAAACTTGATAATGGAAAAGAATTAAATCAAATTTTGTATTTAAAATTGCTTCAGGAACTGGTTTTAATGTTGTTGGAATTTGTAAAAACGATTCTGGAAAGGCATCAAAAAACGCATCCTTATTCCACGGAAAGGGAAAAGGCTTCTCGAGCTGGATTTCGTGAAAAGTTACATTTATATTCTCTGAGTTTAAAAACGGTTTTGCGATGTTTTGCGCAATCGTTTCTAACTGTCCTGATTGAGAATAGTAAATAACGAGAACATTTTTCATTTAGGTTTTACTGCTTTGGTTGCGGACAAAAGTAAGTAAATTTATTTAAACGAATTTTCTTGTTTAACGCATTAATGTTTAGGAGTTTTAATTGCCCGCGATCTAAAGGATTAAAAGGGTTTTCACAGGTTTAAAAAAAATAATAACGTTAAACAGAAATACAATGAAGCTCTTATATTCTTACAGATTAAATGGGTTTTCGATGAATGTTTTAAGCAGTTTCTTAAAAAAGCAGATAAGATGCATTATTTATATTGCGTAAATCTATTCCATCAGTTAAATATGTGATTAATTTAAATCATTCCAAAAGTCGAAATAATTAAACCATTGCAGCGGATATTTTTTTACAATGCTTTCTACGCTTGTCACGTATTCTTTTAAAAGTGCTTTTTCGTCGCGGTGTTTTACTGTAGCTTTTCTTGCATAAAGATGATAATGCAGATTTGGTTCTTTCATTACATACACAAACACAACCGGAACTTTTAATCTTGAGGCGATTAAAAATGGCCCTGCCGGGAAATTGGCTTCTTTGCCGAGAATATTTTCAGAAAGAGATTTTGTACCTTCAAAATAACGATCGCCGGTAAAACAAACCAGTTCATTATTAGCCAAAGCTGCATTGATCTCAAAAATATGAGACAAGTCTTCTTTAATAATAATAAATTTTACGGTTGGTTTTTGGGTAACGCTTTCTAAATAATTTTTGATTGCCGAATGTTCTAAATCTGTAGTAACAAGATTGATTTGAAAATCAAGATCGATATCGCCTAAAAAGTGTTCTGCGATTTCAAAATTCCCAACATGCGCGCTGATTAAAACGCCGCCTTTTTTTTCGGCTAAAAGATTTTTTAGAATTTCGATTCCGTCAAATTCATAGGTGAATTTATTTCGCATTCCGGCCGAAATGGAAATTTTATCAATAATGGTCTGCCCAAAAGTATAGTAACTTTTGAAAACCATTTTTTTAGATTTAAAAGCGGAATATTGAAGCCTTTCTTTAAAGTAATAAAAAATCGCGCGGTTGCTTTTTTTTAGAAACAGGAAATAATAAGAAGCAACAAAGTAAAGTAAACCATAAGCAGATTTAACACCCGCTTTCTTTATCAAAAAAACGAATATTCTATAACCTAAAACAGTTCCTTTTGATTTACCATCCCATTGACTCATTAAGCTGTTTTGGCTTTTAATTTGGTTTCAATAAGATCGTAGAAACTTTGGAAATCAGAAATTCCAACAAAATCTGCCTCAACTAGTTTTACGCCAAAGTTAGATTCAATTGAAACTACTAAATCAACATAATCTAAACTGTCTAATCCAAGCGTATCTTTTAAATTAGCATTTGGTTCAATGTCGTCATTATCAACTTCAAATTCATCAACTAAAAAACCATTAATTTTTGCTATAATCTCTTCTTTATTCATCGTTCAATTTAAACTTTTTAACCACCAATGCAGAGTTGGTTCCTCCGAAACCGAAAGAATTGGACAAAAATATGTCAAATTTTTTGTTTAACGTAGTTTTAACTAAATTTAATTTTGAAGCATCTTCGTCTGGATTTTCTAAATTGATGTTCGGGGCAATGAAATCGTTCTGCATCATGATGATAGAGTAAATAATTTCACTTGCTCCAGCCATCCAGCATTCGTGTCCTGTCATTGATTTTGTAGAACTTACGTAAGGATTTTTCTCACCAAAAACTTCAAAAATCGCCTTGGCTTCGTTTGCATCACCAACCGGAGTTGAAGTTGCGTGTGCATTTATATACTCAATATCTGATGCTTTTAGTTTAGCATCATCTAATGCTCTCTGCATTGCTGTAGAAGGACCTTCGACATTTGGTGTCGAAATATGCCCGCCGTTTGATGAAAATCCGTAACCTGAAACTTCGGCGATAATATTGGCACCGCGCGCAATAGCAGATTCGTAACTTTCGAGAATTAAAGTTGCACCGCCGCCACTCGGAATCAATCCGTCGCGTCCGGCATCAAAAGGTCTTGACGCTTTTTCGGGATCGCCTTCACGGTTAGAGAAAACACCCAGTCCGTCAAAACTGCTCATGGCATATTTGTTTATTTCCTGCGCTCCTCCGGTTATAATAATATCCTGAAAACCACTTTTAATTAAAAAATAAGCCAATCCAATAGAATGTGAACCACTTGCACAAGCGGCACTAACGGTTAAATTAATACCACGAAGTTTAAAAATTGTTGAAAGATTCATGGTAACGGTAGAATTCATCGATTTAAAAATCGCACCAGAACCAATAAGAGCAGTGTCTTTTTTCTCGCGGACAATATCTGTAGCATCAATGATAGCTTTAGAAACACTGTCGTTTCCGTACATGATTCCCACTTCGCGAGTTTCAAAAAAAGCATCATCGATATTGGCATTTTTCAATGCTTCGATAGTTGCCATATAAGCATACTCGGTTTCTTCACCAATACTCATACGCTGTCTGCGGGTCAGTAAATTTTTTAAATCAGCTTTAGGAACCATTCCCGTTAAGGCTGATTGAAAACCAAATTCTTTTCGGTCAGAATCAAATTTTATCCCTGATTTTCCATTATACAGCGATTCTTTTACTTCATCTAAAGAAGTTCCGATACAAGAATAAATTCCCATTCCAGTAATTACAACTCTCTTATTCATCGTCTTTCAAAGTAATTTTTTAATCCTTAAAGTGTAATTTTTTTAAACAAAGGCACATAGGTTTTTATCTATCTTTTATTTTTAATCCTGCAATACCAACAATTGTCAGGATTGCAAGTAATTTTCAATGTTAAAAAAAACTTAAAAATAATATCGCAAACATAATATTCTTAAGAATATATTCCGCCATTTATATTAATAATTTCTCCGGTAATGTAACTTGATTTTTTTGAAATCAAAAAGCTTACCAAATCTGCTACTTCTTCGGCTTCGCCAAAACGATTTACTGGAATCAGTTTTAATAATTCTTTTTCATCCAGTTCACTTGTCATATCGGTTTTAATAAAACCCGGTGCAACAGCATTTACTGTAATGTTACGTTTTGCTACTTCTTGTGCCAATGCTTTTGTTGCAGCAACAATAGCACCTTTTGCTGCTGAATAATTGGTTTGTCCTGCAGTTCCTTTTACACCAGATACTGATACAACATTTACAATTCGGCCATATTTATTGCGAAGCATTTTTTGAATAAAAAACTGCGTTACATTAAAAAATCCGTTTGCACTTGTATTCATAACACTATTCCAGTCCTGCGGTGTCATCCACATAAAAAGACCATCTTTTGTAATTCCGGCATTATTTACAATCGCTTCTACTAATTTTTCAGGATTTGCTTCCTGCCATTGTGTAAGAACGTCTTGCACCTGCTCAAAATTGGCAACATCAAAACCTAAAATTTCTCCGGTTGCGCCTAATTTTTGTATTTCTTGTAATGTTTCTTCGGCGGCAGTTTTGTTTGAATGATAATTAATCAGAATATGATAATTAGATTCAACGGCTAATTTTTTACAAATAGCACTTCCAATTCCTCTGGAACCGCCTGTTACTAATACACACTTCATAAGTGAAATTTATTTCTTTTTCTTAGCTGCTGGTTTTGCTGTCGCTTTAGCTGCTGGTTTGGTTGTTTTTGTTTCTTGTTTTGGAGTTTCAACAGGAGCTGCTGCAGGCTGAGGTTTTTCGGCTGATTTTGAAAATAATTCAGCATTTTCAAACCATTGGTTGCTTAATACAGTTCCGTCTGGTTTAAGAAAACCCCATTTTCCTTCATTTTTTACCCTTGCTACTCCATCAATAAAGCCTTTGTCCTGTTGTACAAACATGGCAATAATAGCATTTGTAGTAATGCCGTATTGTGTTGGAATTATTAGTTTTCCTGACTCGTTAATGAATCCCCAGTTGCTTTCTTTTACCGGTGCTAAACCATTTGTACTGAAAACTTCGGCATCATTGTAAGTAGGTTCAATTACAAATTTTCCTTCAGGATTGATGAATCCCCATTTTTTTCCAACTAAAACAGGAGCTAAATTTTTTGAAAAAGCTTTTCCTTTATCATATATAGGTAAAATAGCCCAGTTTCCTTTTAAATCGATATAACCAATTTTTCCATTTTTTTTAGCAAAAGTCAAATCCTGAGTTTCAAAATCCCAGATTTTTTCGGCTCCGTCAACTGGAGTAAATTTCCCGCCGCTTACCAATCCGAAGGTTTTGTCTTTTCTTGCCCAGGTTGTTCCTTTAAAGTAGTTTCCAATTTCAGCATAAGCAGGCTCCACTACTTCTTTTCCTTCTGTATTTATGATTCCCCAGTTTTTGTTAAGTTCTACTCTTGCATAACCATTTTCAAAAGATTTAATCTGATCGTATTTTGGTTCTAAAACAACGGCCATTTTATTGTTAATCAAACCTACTTTATTGTTTTGTCTGATAAAAGCAACACCGTTATTAAAATCGAATAGTTTTTCTGAAGCAGGAGCTTTTTGAATTTCACCTTTTTTATCAATATAAACCCATTCCTTATCTTTTTGTACTACGGCAATTCCGTTGTTAAAATCTTTGGCATCTTTAAAATCTGCCGGAATTACCCAGCTTCCTTTACTGTCAATAAATCCCCATTTTCCGCCGTTTTCTACAGCAGCCAAACCGTCAGAGAAACTTCTGGCCGATTTGTATTGAGGTTCGATTTTAAATGATCCGTCTTTGGAAATATATCCAATTTTAGAATTCTTTTTAACTAAAGCCAGTTCTTGACTATTAACAAATTGAATACTTGCCAGCAGCAAAAAAATAAGTGTCTTTTTCATGATTTTAAAATTCAATGTTTAATGATTAAAAAACTAAAACTCTTTGGGGCGTATTGGTATATCAATTTTTAATTGTTGATCAAATGATCTTTTACTTTTTGAACGAAAGGATACATTACCTGATCTTCCTTAAATGTTGGAATTATATTTCTAATTTCATCGTACCATTTTTTAGAAACAGATGAAATTTTATCTTTTTGTCCTAAATAATCAATTGCCTGAACGATAGTGATCATTTCGATAGCCAGAACTTCAAAAGCATTTTCGATTACTTTTGAGGTAATTACTGCCGAGTTAGTTCCCATACTTACGATATCCTGATTGTCGTTGTTGTTTGGAATACTGTGAACATACATTGGGTTCGACAGCATTTGGCTTTCTGCCGTTGTAGATGTTGCTGTAAACTGAACACCCTGCATTCCGAAATTAAATCCTAATGTTCCTAAGTTTACAAACGGAGGAAGTAATTCGTTGATTTTTGAATTTAATAAATAGTTCAACTGACGTTCTGCAAGCATTGTTAATTTGGTAATAACAATTTTTAGTTTATCCATTTCAAGCGAAATATAATCTCCGTGGAAATTTCCGCCGTGGTAAACGTGCTGGTTTTTTACATCGATAATTGGGTTATCGTTTGCCGAGTTAAATTCGTCTTCCAGAATAGAAGCTACATTATTAATAGTTTCTAAAACCGGTCCTAAAATTTGAGGAACGCATCTTAATGAATAATATTCCTGAACTTTTTCTTTGAAGATTTCTTCGGTATTTTCACCAGAATATAAATGGTCTTCTCTTTTACGGATTAAAGTACTGTCTGAAAGATTTTGACGCATTTTCAACGCAATTTCCTGCTGTCCTTTATGACGTTTAGTCTGGTTTAGTTCTTCTGAGAAATGATCGTCATAAGCCTGAACCAATTCGTTAATTGCACAAGAAGATTTTAATGACCAGTCTAATAATTTTTTAGCATGATAAACATTTACGACTCCAATTCCAGTCATTACTGAAGTTCCGTTAATTAATGCCAGACCTTCTCTAATTTCTACCTGAATTGGTTTTAAACCTTCAATTTCAAAAACTTCAGGAGTTGGTCTTCTTTCACCTTTATAAAAAACTTCACCTTCGCCAATTAACACTAAAGCTAAATGTGACAGCTGTACTAAGTCACCGCTGGCACCAACGCCTCCGTGTTCGAAGATTAAAGGGGTAATATCTTTATTGATAAGTTCAGACATTAGGTTGATTACTGACGGGTGAACGCCTGAATTTCCTAATGAAAGAGTGTTTAAACGAGCTAGAATTGCTGCTTTAGCACAAACCGGGCTTAATGGCTTTCCGGTTCCCGAAGAGTGGCTTCTAATTAAATTATATTGAAGCTGAATTTGATCAGACTCTTTAATTCTATACTGCGCCATTGGTCCAAAACCAGTGTTTACGCCGTAAATTACTTTATTCCCAGAGAATTCTTTTAAGAAATTGAAACTTTCATTAACTCGGTTTACGACAACGTCGCTAATTGTAACTTTTTGATTTCCAAAGATTATGGCCTCAAATTCTTCTAAACTTAAATATTCGTTAATTGTATTCATTAAATCGGTTTTGATTGTGCTAATTTAATTTTATTTATCAAAATAAATGTAGTTATTTTGATGATGGCAAATGTAGGTTAATAATTGATAATATTCTTATTATGACAAAGGAGTTTGTAGATGTTTTAGTAATAGGCGCCGGACCGTCCGGATGCGTATCAGCATCGTATCTTCATAAAAATAATGTTAAGGTAAAAGTTGTAGAAAAACAAAAGTTCCCGAGACTCGTTGTTGGCGAAAGCTTAATTCCGAGAGTAATGGATCATTTTGCTGAGGCAGAATTGTTTGAGGCTCTAGATGCAATGAATTTTGAAAAAAAATTGGGAGCCCGTTTCATTAGAGGTGAAGAAATTTGTGTTTTTGATTTCAGCAAAAAATTTGGCGAAGGCTGGGACTGGACGTGGCAGGTTCCTCGTGCAGATTTTGACAATACAATGGCTCAGGAAGTCGTTAGAAAAGGTGTTGATCTGGAATTTGAAACCGAAGTTCTTGAAGTTTCTTTTGAAGGAAAAAAATCAAAAACAATCGTAAAAGATAAAGATGGAAATCTAAAAGAAATTCACGCCAATTTTATTATCGACTCAAGCGGTTATGGACGTGTACTGCCAAGACTTTTAGATTTAGATACACCTTCAAAATTAGATCCGCATTCTTCTATTTTTACGCACGTAAAAGATATTAATAGAGAAGAAGGGGAAGAAGGAACTCAAATTTCATTTGATATCCTGGAAACTGAAGTTTGGCTTTGGGTAATTCCGTTTTCTAATGGAAACACAAGTTTAGGAGTGGTTGGACCAACAGATTTTATCAATTCTCTTTCTGAAAATAAAGACAATGCCGAGGCTTTGAAAAATGCAATTCAAAAATCGGATTATTATATTAAAAGATTTGCCGGAACAGAATTTCTGTTTGAACCGGTTAAATTAGAAAACTACTCAAGAGCGGTAAAAAGAATGTACGGTGACGGTTTTGCTTTAACTGGAAACAGTTCTGAGTTTTTAGATCCGGTTTTTTCATCTGGTGTAGCTTTTGCAACTGAATCTGGAATGCTTGCGGCAAAATTATATTTAAAAGAATCACAGGGAATTTCTGTTGACTGGGAAGTTGAGTTTACACAGTATATGAAACGAGGTATCGCAGTTTTCACAACTTATGTACAGGAGTGGTATACAGGAAATCTGCAAACGTTGTTTTTCCACCAGCCGGAAAATCCAGAAGTAAAAGAAAAAATATGCGCTGTTTTAGCAGGGTATGTCTGGAATGAAGAAAATTCGTTTGTCAAGAAACACGATCACGTAATAGCCAATATGGCGTATTTACTAAATATGCAAAAAGAACAAAGCCCTGAATGATTAGGGCTTTTTCGATTAAAAGAATAATTTTTATTTCGAGATTCATTCCGTAGGAATGTTTCGTCGGTAGTAGAATGAAATTTGAATTACGGTTATACGTTCCGTAGGAACGTTTGATTTATGGATATGTATATTATTTCCGTAAATTAGATGTCCCTACAGGACATAATGCAAAACGATAATATTTTTTTCTACCGACGAGATATTCCTAACGGTATATATATGTTTTTATTTATACGCTTTTTTTGCAATCAATTTAGACATTGTTTTTGCGGTTTTTGCAAATCCTTCACCAATTCTGGTTTCGTTGCTAAAGTTGCTTCCCCATTGATCTCCTGGAGCTTCTTCACTTGTAATTTCTAATAAAACATTTGATTTATTAGCAGTTTCAACAAATTTTAAATTGGTAGTTACTTTTGCCGGCTGTTTCATAATTCCTGCATCCCAGCCCGGATAAATCCATACTGCTTTTACAATTAAGGTGTAAGGAGTATTTAAACCTTCCTGAAAGTTTAAATCTTTTTTCTCTTTAGTTAATACGATATTGGCAATTTCTAAAAATTTAGGAGTCCAGATCTGATCTTTTGCAGCGATCCATTTTTTCTCCCAAATGTTTCCATTTCCTTTTGCTTTTTGATCTAAATCGGCTTTGTGCTCCTGAACATACTACGCTTCCGATTTTTTTTCTTTCATCATAGTAAAGCCGCTGTAATCAAATTCGGTATTGATTTCTTTCTGATCTTTTAAAAAGTCAAAATTTCCCTGAACAACATTTATGTCCTGAGCAAATGCAGCGCCGGAAATAAGAAATACGGCAAGAATTAGTTTTTTCATTTTTTTTTGGTTTGATTAAAGGTTAGTTTTTTTTCGGGTTAAAAGTAGTTAAAACAATTAATTAAAAAATTTATTGTGCAAACAAAAAGAGGATCCAAATCTGGATCCTCTTTTGAAATTTATATTGAAATTCTGTTACCAGAACTTAACGTATAATGCAATAATAATCAACATTGTAATAACGATTAAAACCGTTGTTTGCGGTTTAACTTTAAACATTCCCGGTTCTGTTTCGAATGCTTTAGGGTTTACTTTTGGACCAGCAAAACTCATTAAGATCATTACTAACATTGTAAAGAAGAATGATAATCCCATACAGATATGGAATGGAATTTCAAAAGCTCCTTTTCCGTTAGGGTAAGCTGTGTATAAAAGAGTATCGTTTCCAAATAAAGCAGGCGCATATTCGTTGAATAAAACAGATAAAACGAAACCTAAAATTACACCCACGATAGCTGCTGCTCCGGTTGTTCTTTTCCAGAACATACCAAGGAAGAACATAGCAAAAACTCCCGGGCTGATAAATCCTGTGTATTTTTGAATGTAAGTGAAACCACCAACACCGCCAATTCCTAAAATATCATTCCATGTAAATAAAACAGCTAAAAGCATTGCAGCAAAAACAGCAAGTCTTCCAATGTTTACCTGTTGTTTTTCACCAGCTTCTTTTTGGATGTATTTTTTATGAATATCTAAAGTATAAATAGTCGAAAT
Organism: Flavobacterium sp. 22659; assembly: GCF_052044235.1. Taxonomy (NCBI): domain Bacteria; kingdom Pseudomonadati; phylum Bacteroidota; class Flavobacteriia; order Flavobacteriales; family Flavobacteriaceae; genus Flavobacterium; species Flavobacterium sp. 22659. The sequence goes on along the minus strand of NZ_JBQEMU010000025.1, from coordinate 52,812 downwards.
ACTATTTACTTTTCCAGCCAGCGAAGCTACAATTGCAGCAGTTAAAGCTGCAACCGAAAGTCCTTTTAATCCAGTAGGAAGGAAAGTCAATACAGCAGAATAAGCACCATCTTTTCCGCCCACTAATTGAGGTAAATGTCCGTTTGTATATAAAACATAAGCAGCAATACCAGGAAGCATTACGATAAGCGGCATTAATAATTTTAGCATACCAGCAAATAAAATTCCGGTACGAGCTGTTTGTAAATCTGCTCCAAGTGCTCTTTGAGTAATGTATTGGTTACATCCCCAGTAGTTTAAGTTGATAATCCAGATACCTGCCGCGTACGATAATAATCCAGGGAAAGTTAAGTATTTGTCTATTTCCAGCTGAGACGAAGATGCAGTTGGTTTAGGGATAATCATTTTAAAATGCTCAGGAGCTTCTTTCATTAAAACTTTGAAACCAGCGATCGCATTTTCACCCACTCCAAAATATTGACCCACTGTTGTTAAAGCAATATAAGAAGTTACTAAACCTCCAATAATAAGTACAGCTACCTGAATAACATCAGTATAAGCTACAACCTTCATTCCTCCAAGAGAGATAAACAAAGCAAAAACGGCAAGACCAATCATAATGATATGGAGATATTCACCGCCGGCAAGACCGTTAATTGCAACCGCACCTAAATATAGAATAGAAGTTAAGTTAACAAAAACATATAAAAACAGCCAGAAAACAGCCATAATCAAAGCAGTCGATTCATTATAACGTGTTTTTAAGAACTGAGGCATAGTGTAAATCTTATTTTTAAGATATACAGGAATAAACCAAACAGCTACAATAATTAAAGCAACAGCCGCAAGCCACTCATAAGCCGCAACCGCTATTCCTAAAAAGAAACCTTCGCCGCTCATCCCAATAAATTGTTCTGCAGAAATGTTTGAGGCAATTAATGATGCTCCAATCGCCCACCAGGTTAAATTTCCTTCTGCAAGAAAATAAGCTTTAGCATCTTGTTCGTCTTGTTTACGTTTTCGGTAAACCGTATAACCGTAGACAGAAACTACTATGAAATAAATAATAAAAACCGCATAATCTGCGAGAGCGAGGTTTGACTTCATTGGTAATAGTATTTTAGATAATTAGTATAGGTGATTGTTGTTTTAAAAGTTATAAAATGTTTATTGTGTTGTGTAATCTTGTTAAAAATGAAATATGTGTTTTTATTTTGTTATTTTTTTATCAAAACAAGAACAAAAGTCAAATTTAAAATAAAAACTTAAAAAACAATCATTGTAAATGTGTTATTTACATTTATAGAAGGATTATTATGTTAAATTTTAAATTTGACGATTTCATATTTAATTATTTAGCGGATATTAACTTCGTTTTTATAGTGAATATCGGACTGCTGTCTTATAATTTCGGCACTTTTTTCAGGTGTAATATCTCTTTGAGATTCTCCCATCATTTCATATCCAACCATGAATTTTTTTACGGTTGCCGAGCGAAGCAGAGGCGGGTAAAAATGCATGTGGAAATGCCACTCAGGATGATCCAGGCCATCTGTTGGAGCCTGATGAATTCCTGATGAATACGGAAATGAAGTACTGAATAAATTATCGTATTTGATAGTTAACTGCTTTAAAATTTTCGCGTAAGCGGTAACTTCTTCAGCATTAAAATCAGTGATTTTGCTGATGGCTCTTTTGCTTACAATCATCGTTTCGTAAGGCCAGATTGCCCAAAACGGAACTAATGCCACAAAGTGATCATTTTCGATTACAATACGGCTTCCTACTCTCAATTCGGCCTGAACATAATCTTCTAATAATGTTCTTTTGTTTTTTTCGTAATATGATTTTAAGCTGTTGTGTGTTTTTTCAACCTGAGTTGGCAGCGATGACTGTGCCCAGATCTGTCCATGCGGATGCGGGTTGCTGCATCCCATAACACTTCCTTTATTTTCAAAAATCTGAACGTGATTAATATATTTAATGCTTCCTAATTCTGCGTATTCTTTCTGCCATGTTTTAACAATGTTTTCGATATCAGAAACTTCCATTTCCGGAAGAGTTAAATCATGTCTTGGTGAAAAACATACCACTCTTGAAATTCCCTGCTCAGGTTCTGCCTTAAAAAAAGTATGTTTAATATCTTCCTCAAAAATGATTTCGTCTTGTTTTAAAGCGGCAAAATCATTGTCGAACACAAAACTGTTTTTGTATGCCGGATTATTTACTCCGTTTGCACGAACATTTCCGGGGCATAAATAACAGTTTGGATCATGTTTTGGAAGTGTTTCGGCAGAAATCACCTCGTTTTGTCCCTGCCAAGGGCGTTTTGCACGATGAGGTGAAACCAAAACCCATTCATTAATTAAAGGATTAAAACGTCTGTGTGGATCTTCGTTAATGTCAAAATTTTTCATTGGTTGGTTGGTATTAAAGTAATGTTGTTCCGTTTGAGACTTTTACGTCATAAAATTTTAATTCAATCCCAAATGTATCTAAATAAAGATTCGAAAACTTACGTTTTACCTCATTTTCATGACCTTTTTTAATTAAATTTATGGTGCAGCCGCCAAAACCGCCTCCCATAACACGAGAACCAATGATATTTTCATCTGCTTTTGCAGTGTCTACAAGCATGTCTAATTCAGCACAGCTTACCTCATATTCCTGAGATAAACCATAATGAGTTTCAAAAAGCAATTGTCCTAAAAGTTCTATATCGCCATTGTCGAGAGCTTCGCACGCTCTTATAACACGGTTAATTTCTTTTACAACAAAATGAACTCTTTTAAAAACTGTTGGATTCATTTTACCCTGTATGCTTAAAAGCTGTTCTTCAGAGCAGTCTCTAAAACTTTTAACTTCAGGAAAATTCTCTTTAATAATGGCTAATCCTTGTTCGCACTCTATTCTGCGTGTGTTGTATTCAGATGTAAAAAGAGAATGTTTAACATTACTGTCAAATAAAATAAGTGCATAATCTTTAAAATCAGCATTATGATATTCAAAATCCAAAGTATTGCAGTCTAATTTTATTACTTTGTTTTCGATGCCGTGAACACTCGAAAACTGATCCATTATACCGCAGTTAATACCTACCCAGTGTTCTGCTTTTTGTCCTAATAATGCTATGTCAACTTTTTCAATTTTTAAATCAAAAAGCTGTTTAATTCCGAAGATCATGCCGCATTCTAAAGCTGCCGAAGATGATAAACCGGAACCAACCGGAATGTTGCTGCTAAAAACACAATTAAATCCTTCAAAAATAAATCCCTTGTCTTGTAATTGTTTAATAACGCCGCGAATATAATTTGTCCAGACAGTATCGCTTAGTTTTACTTCCTCGGTTAAATCAATTTCAAAATCTTCATTTAAATCAATTGCGAATATTTTTGATTTTTTTGAATTGTTTTTTTCAAATGCAAAACAAATTACTTTGTCGATTGCAGCCGGCAGAACAAATCCGTCGTTGTAGTCAATATGTTCTCCAATAATGTTGATTCTTCCTGGAGAAAGCACCACTTTTTCTGGTTTAGAACCAAAAGACTTTTCAAAAAAAGCAGTAGTATTTTGTATTAAAATAGCATTCATTATAATTGTAATTGGTTGGTTTTAGTTGATATTTTCGAATTTATAAACGGTTTCCTGAATATATTCTCTGCCTTTCTTTAAAACTGAATCAGGAAAATGTGCCTGATTTGGGGCATCTGGAAAATTTTGAGTTTCAAAACAAATACCGCTTGTTTTATGGTAAACAGCATCGTTTTTTCCTTTCAAAATATCAAAGCAGTTTCCGCCTACATATATGTGTACACTTGGCTGATTCGTAAAAACACTCATTTTTAAATTATTTTTTGAGCTCAATAACGTTGCTGCAACTGTATCTGTCTGGTTTATAACAAACGAATTATCTATAGAAGCCGGACATTTTTTTTCTGCTCTAAAATCAAAATCATGATTTGTAAGCGCTGTAAAATTTCCGGTTGGAATATTTTCATGATTCGTTTCCAGCATTTTATCGGCATTAACAAAAACCTTTTGATCTAAAACACTTGTATTGTGTCCGTCAAGGTTAAAATAACTGTGATGCGTTAAATTTATAACAGTGTCTTCTGTAGAAACAGCTTTATAATCTAATTTCAACTCATTTTCTTCTGTAAGTGTATAGGTCAAATCAATGTGTAATTCTCCCGGATAATTTTCGTCCAGATTTTCACTTAACAGGCTAAAAGTTATCGACGGATTCTCACCTGAGTTTTGATTTGTAACATTCCATACTTTTCTTCCAAAACCTATATTACCGCCATGAAGTGAGTTTCCGTTATTGTTTTTGGTTAATTCGTACGTTTTTCCATTTAAAGTAAAAGTCCCATTATGGATTCGTCCTGCATAACGTCCTACAGTTGTACCGAAATAAGGCGCACTTGGCAGATAATACGATTCTAAATACGAAGAAAGAGAGTCGAACCCTAACACTACATCAACAATTTTTCCTTCAGAAGTTGGAATTTGTAATGAAGTTACGGTTGCTCCATAATTTATAATCGTAACCTTCATTCCCTTTTTATTCGATAATTCAAAAGAGTGAATTTCTCGGTTATCTGGCATGAAACCAAAAGATTTAGAATTAGAAGTTTCCTTTAAATGCGATTTATGTTTTATTTCCATACAAATTTTACCAAAAGTGAAAATTCAAAAATAGAAACATTCTTTGTTTTTACATACCAGTACCTACCAGTTTTTGTATATTGCACAAAATTCTATTTACAGATGAATATCATTTCGATCCAAAATAACATCGGCCTGCCAAAATATAAGCAGATTATTCTTTCAATAGAAAAAGCTATCGAAGAAGAAAAATTGATCAAAGGTGATCGCCTTCCGTCAGTAAACAAAGTCTGTCTGGCTTTTTCATTGTCTCGCGATACCGTTTTACTGGCATATGATGAACTAAAAAAAAGAGGTATCATTTATGCCATTCCAGGAAAAGGATATTACGTTAAAAGCGTTGAAATCACTATAAAGCAGAAGATTTTTTTACTTTTTGATGAGTTGAATATTTTTAAAGAAGATATTTATAATTCCTTTTTAAATAATATTGGCAAAAATGTTCAGGTAGATATTTTCTTTCATCATTTTAACAGTCAGGTTTTTCAAAAGCTGTTAAACGACAGCAACGGAAATTATACTAAGTATATCCTGATGCCTACAAATCTGCAGGATATTGTTTCTTCAATAAAAACCCTACCAGTAGGTGATGTTATTATTCTTGATCAGACCAATCCAGATCTTAAAGCTTATCCTGCCATTTATCAAAACCATCAAAAAGATATTTTTGAAGGATTGCAAAAAGGAAATAAAAGATTAAGCAAATACAAAAAACTGATTTTAATTTTCCCCGGATTTCGTGAACCGCTTGGAATGAAATTGGGCTTTGAAGATTTTTGTACTCAATATAATTTTGAATCTGAAATTATAACTGAATTTACGAACAGAGAAATTACTGCCGGAGATTTATACATAATACCTAATGATCGTGATTTGGTTAGGGTAATTGAAAACGCCCGCGATCAGAATTTGAAACTCGGATCAGATTTTGGAATTATATCCTATAATGAAACACCGCTGAAAAAAATCGCTGCAAACGGAATTACAACTATTTCAACTCATTTTGAAGCAATGGGAAAAATTCTGGCAGAGATGGTTTTAAAAAATAAAAAAGAGCAGATAGAAAATAAGTCTTCATTGATAATGCGAAACTCTTTGTAAAGAATTGATAAAGAATTTTGCTTACAAACTAACTATATCACAAGCAAAGCTGTTTTTGTTTAAAAAATAGTTTATTTATTAATTAAAAAAATAAAGATGTTATTTCTTGTTTTTGAATGTTTATTTTGCTTACATTTGCAAATGTAAATTTTACACTTATTATTGTTACAGCGATTAGTGTTCATAATGATCGCTTCAACAAGGTTAAAAGATAATAATTTTGTTTATTTTTTTTAATAGTAGTTTTATTGAAGAAAAAACCCTGAAAGTTGTGGATTTCAGGGTTTTGTTTTTTTATAAGTTAAGAGAAAAATTATTTAAAAGTTTCTCTTCATATTTTTCTTTATTAAAAGTATAGAGGTAAGATCCTTTTCTGGACGACTGCATATCTTTTTCTTCAAGCTTATTTAGAATTTCAAGAGAATTTATTTTACTGATGAAATTTCTTTTATCTAATTCTTTGCTTAAAATAGCTTCGTATAATTCTAAAAGCTGGCGCATAGTGAATTTTTCCGGAAGCAGTTCGAACCCAATAGGTTTTATCGAAGTTTTGTATCGAAGTCTCTTAATTGCATTATCGACCATTTCGTTGTGGTCAAAAATTAGGTTTGGTGCATTGTTAATAGGAAACCATTCTGCATGATAATTTCTAATTAATTCTGCATTGTGGTTTTCAATATTAATTAAAGCAAAATACGAAACCGAAATAGTTCTTTCTACCGGGTCACGATCAATTTCACTGTAAGCATATAACTGCTCCATATAAATATCGTTAAGACCGGTATATGTATTTAAAATTCTAATAGCAGCATCATCTAAAACTTCGTCACGTTTTAAAAAACCTCCAATCAAAGACCATTTCCCCTTTTCAGGTTCAAAATCCCTTTTAATTAAAAGTATCTTTAGGCCTTCACTGTCGAATCCGAAAATAATACAATCTACCGCTAGTAAAACCTTATCGGCAGAGCTATAACTGTTTAGCATACTCAATATTTTATTGGTAAAGATATAAACTTCCTAAATTGTTTCATAATTCAATAATGTAAATTTTACACTTATGTAAATATACTTATAAAAACACGAAAGCTTTAACAATTGAATCCGGCAATTTTAAAAACATATTGGTTTTCTTTTTTTCTTACAAAATCAAATGCCGAAATCCGAATCAAAGGTAAAAACATTTTAAAGAGAATTGATATTCGTCTTATAATTTTTATTTTAGTAAAATTCTGCCCCTTTAAAATGTTATAAAAGGATTGTTCTTTACGGTTTTTTGTAGAATTTGTAATTTTTAAACTTTTTGTTATTGTTAATTTAAACTTTAAAAACCGTTATAAACAAACGGTTTTTAAAATCATAATTACGAAATCTGTTTTTTGCAACCAGTTGTTTTGTGATTTTTATTTGTTTAAGAGACTTTTTTTTACTTAAATTTACAAATGTCAAATAAACACTTATTTGAAAAATTTAAGAAATAAAAAATCATAAACTAAAAAACTAACACCAACCTGCTGATTTTCTAAACGTCACTAACCACGATAGACTATGAAAAAAACACTACTACTATTGTTTGTTACAATTTGTATACAGACAATTTCTGCGCAGAAAGAACCAATAGTTATTACTATAAAAAATGATCCTGCCGCACCAATCATCAATAAAAATATTTACGGTCATTTTGCGGAACATTTAGGACGCTGTATATATGGCGGATTTTTTGTTGGCGATACTTCTAAAATTCCAAATACAAACGGAGTGAGAAATGATGTTATTAAAGCCTTAAAAGATTTAAAAATTCCAAATTTAAGATGGCCTGGAGGCTGTTTTGCCGATACCTATCACTGGAAAGATGGAATTGGTCCAAAAGAGCAAAGACCTACCATTGTAAATCAATGGTGGGGAGGTGTAACAGAAGATAATAGTTTTGGAACTCACGACTTTTTAAATCTATGCGAAGTTCTGGGTGCAGAACCTTATTTATCCGGCAATGTAGGAAGCGGAACAGTTCAGGAATTTGCCGACTGGATTCAGTATGCCAATTTTGGAGGCAAAAGCCCAATGAGCGATCTGCGTAAAAAAAACGGAAGAACAGAACCATGGAAAGTTAAATTCTGGGGAATTGGAAATGAAGCCTGGGGCTGCGGCGGTAACATGACAGCAGAATACTATGCAAACGAATACCGCAAGTTTGCCACTTTTATGGCAGACTGGAATAATACAGGCGGTATAAATCGTATTGCTTCTGGAGCCAACAGCAGTGACTATAACTGGACCGAAGTTTTAATGAAAAATATTCCGCTTAATATGCTTGGCGGAGTTGGGGTTCATCATTATTCTGTAATTGACTGGAATAAAAAAGGAGATGCGGTTAATTTTTCGGAAGAGCAATATTTTAAAACCATGAAAGAGGCTTTAAAAATGGAAGAGCTCGTAACGAAGCATGCTGCAGTAATGGATAAATACGATCCTGAGAAAAAAGTAGCAATGGTAGTTGATGAATGGGGCGGATGGTATGATGTAGAAAAAGGAACAAATCCGGGATTTTTATATCAGCAGAATACCATTAGAGATGCAGTTTTGGCTGGAGCAACACTTAATATTTTTAATAATCATGCAGACAGGGTTCGAATGGCAAATCTGGCTCAGTGCGTAAACGTGCTTCAAGCGGTAATCCTGACCGATAAAACCAAAATGATTTTAACGCCAACCTATCACGTTATGCAAATGTACAATGTGCATCAGGATGCGAAACTGCTGCCAATAAATTTCAGTTCGCCATTATATACATTTAAAGACCAAACGCTTCCGGCAGTTTCGGCTTCGGCTTCAAAAGATAAAAACGGTGCCGTACATATATCATTGGTAAATGTGGATGCAAAAAGTAAACATAAAATCGAAATAGATACGAAAGATTTGGGTGTTAAAAATTTTACAGCCCATATTATTACTTCATCGAAATTGCAGGATTTTAATTCTTTCGAGAATCCAAATAAAATCAGTCCTGCAGCATTTAAAGATTTTGATATGAAAAAAGGAAAATTAGAGATCAATTTACCTCCTTTTTCAGTTTTGGTTTTAGAAGGAAAATAATTTAAAAAAAGAGAAAAAATCATATAAAATATAGTTAGAAAAGCAGGCTGCATTTTACCGTTTTAAGCATAAAGATGAAATAATCGCATTAAAATAAATGTTATTTAAACGTTTATTTTTTCTTTCAACCATAAAACGCTGTTTTAGTGCAATATCTGCAAAAAAATCTCATAGCTTTTTTGTTAAGTGTTTTTTGTACACTTATAATATTTTATAAGTATATTTGTCACCATTAAAAATAAATTTCGAATGAAAAATTATGTCATAGGATTAGACTACGGAACAGATTCTGTTCGTGCGGTTCTTATAGATACTGAAAATGGGCAGGAATTGGCATCCAATGTTTCTCATTACAAAAGATGGAAAAATAAGCAGTATTGCGACGCATCCATAAATCAATTTCGTCAGCATCCTTTAGATCATATCGAGGGCTTAGAAATTACGATTCAAACCGTTATTAAAGAAAGTAAAGTTGATCCAAAACTAGTACGAGGAATTTGTATTGATACAACAGGATCTTCTCCGGTTCCGGTTACTAAAGACGGAACACCGCTCGCTCTAACAAAAGGTTTTGAAGAAAATCCAAATGCCATGATGGTGTTATGGAAAGATCATACAGCAATAAATGAAGCAAACGAAATCAACGAACTGGCAGTTAGCTGGGGCGGAGAAGATGTTACGAAATATGTTGGAGGAATTTATTCATCTGAATGGTTTTTGGCAAAAATTCTTCATATAGCAAGACAAGACGAAGCAGTTAGAAACGCGGCACACACCTGGATGGAGCACTGCGATTTAATGACGTATTTGTTAATTGAAGATAAAGATTTAAAAACCTTCAAAAGAAGCCGTTGTGCAGCAGGACATAAAGCTATGTGGCACACAGACTGGAACGGATTACCGCCAGTTGAATTTTTAGAAAAATTACATCCGTATTTAGCGCAGCTTCGCGGTAACTTATATGATGAAACGTATACATCTGATTTATCAGCAGGAAAACTAAGCCAGGAATGGGCAGATCGTTTAGGGCTTTCGACAGAAACAGTTGTGGCTGTTGGAACTTTCGATGCGCACTCAGGAGCAGTTGGAGCTAAAATCGAAGAAAATACTTTAGTCCGCGTTATGGGAACTTCAACTTGTGATATTCTGGTTGGTTCTTATGATGAGGTTGGAACAAAAACAGTTAGAGGAATCTGCGGACAAGTTGATGGTTCTGTTATTCCGGGTTTTATTGGTCTTGAAGCAGGACAATCTGCTTTTGGAGATTTATTGGCTTGGTATAAAGAACTATTAATGTGGCCAACAGAACATTTATTAGAAACTTCTTCTGTTTTAAATGATGCTCAAAAAGAACAGTTAAGAGAAGAATTCAGCGATAAATTAATTGTAGAATTGACAAAAGAAGCAGAGAAAATTCCCGTTTCAGAAAGTCTTCCAATTGCTTTAGATTGGATTAATGGAAGAAGAACTCCAGATGCTAATCAGGAAGTAAAAAGTGCTATTTCGAACCTTTCTTTAGGAACAAAAGCGCCTCATATTTTTAAAGCTTTAGTAAACGCAATTTGTTTTGGAGCGAAGAAAATTGTAGACCGTTTTGAAGAAGAAGGTGTAAAAATCGACAGCGTAATTGGAATTGGCGGTGTTGCTAGAAAATCTCCTTTCATCATGCAGACTTTGGCTAATGTTTTAAACAAGCCAATTAAAATTGCGGCTTCAGACCAAACTCCAGCTTTAGGTGCTGCAATTTATGCGGCAGTTGCAGCAGGAATTTATCCAAACGTAATCGAAGCAAGCCAGAAAATAGGAAGTGATTTTGACGGAGAATATTTCCCTCAAACAGACAAAGTAGAAGCGTATCATAAACTGCTTTTAGGATATGAAAAATTAAGTGCTTTTGCAGATCCAAACCTTAAAATATCGCAGCATGAGTTCTCTTTATAAAGATTTAAAACAAGAGTGTTACGAAGCCAATATGCAGTTAAATGCATTGAATTTGGTAGTGTACACTTTTGGAAATGTAAGTGCCGTAGACAGAAAAAATGGTGTTTTTGCCATTAAACCAAGCGGTGTTCCTTACGAAGATTTAAAACCGGAAGATATCGTAATTGTCGATTTTGACAACAATGTAATCGAAGGGACAATGCGTCCGTCATCAGACACTAAAACGCATGCTTATTTATACAAACACTGGCCAAATATTGGAGGAGTTGCACATACACACGCAACCTATTCTGTGGCCTGGGCACAATCTCAATTGGATATTCCAATTTTCGGAACAACGCATGCCGATCATTTAACGGCTGACATTCCGTGTGCGCCGCCAATGGCTGATTCTCTTATCGAAGGAAACTACGAACACAATACCGGAATTCAAATTCTGGATTGTTTCAAAGAAAAAAATCTTTCATACGAAGAAGTAGAAATGATTTTGATTGGAAATCACGGTCCATTTGCATGGGGAAAAAACGCAGCAAAAGCAGTTTATAACAGCAAGGTTCTGGAAGTTGTGGCAGAAATGGCATATCTGACTTTGCAAATAAACCCAAACGCACCAAGATTAAAAGATTCATTAATAAAGAAACATTACAATCGTAAACACGGAAAAGATTCGTATTACGGACAATAATGATTTTAGATTTTAGAGTGCAGATTTTAGATTAAAGAAAATAGAATAAAGAACAAAGAGAAAAGATTTTCGTTAACCGTGGATTTTAGACAAAGAAAAACGATTTGACGATTAAACAAATAAACGATTAAACAACATGATAGATATATCTCAAAAAGAAGTATGGTTTGTAGTAGGAAGCCAGGAATTATACGGTGAAGAAACACTAAGAAAAGTAGCAGAACATTCACAGATTATTGCAAAAGGATTAGATGCTTCGTCTTCAATTCCGGTAAAAGTGGTTTACAAAGATGTGGTGAAATCGCCTTCGCAGATTTTGGATGTTTGTTTAGCTGCGAATTCTGAGAAAAACTGTATCGGAATTATTGCCTGGATGCATACTTTTTCGCCAGCAAAAATGTGGATTGGCGGCTTAAATATCCTTAAAAAACCATTATGTCATTTACATACACAATATAATGCTGAAATTCCGTGGGGATCTATCGACATGGATTTTATGAACTTAAACCAATCGGCTCACGGAGATCGTGAATTTGGTTTCATCATGTCAAGATTACGTAAAAAACGTAAAGTTGTTGTGGGACATTGGGAAGATCAAAGAGTTCAAAAACAATTAGGAATCTGGTCAAGAGTTGTTCTTGGATGGGACGAACTTCAAAACCTAAAAGTAGCTCGTATTGGAGACAATATGCGTGAAGTTGCCGTAACAGAAGGTGATAAAGTAGAAGCACAAATTCGTTTTGGAGTTTCGGTAAACGGATACGATTCTTCAGATGTTACCAAACATATCGAGAAAGTAACAGATAAACAATTAGCTGATTTATTAGCAGTTTATGAGTCTTCTTATAACTTAACAGATTCTTTAAAAGAAGGCGGAGCACAAAGAAGTTCTTTGGTTGAAGCGGCAAAAATCGAATTAGGATTAAGAGCTTTCCTTGAAGAAGGAGGATTTGGCGCTTTTACAGATACTTTTGAAAACCTTGGAGTGTGGAAACAATTGCCAGGAATTGCAACACAAAGATTAATGGCCGATGGTTACGGTTTTGGTGGAGAAGGAGACTGGAAAACAGCAGCAATGGTTAGAGCTTTAAAAGTAATGTGTATTGGCCTTGAAGGCGGAACTTCTTTCATGGAAGATTATACGTATCATTTCACACCTCAAAAATCTTATGTTTTAGGATCGCACATGTTAGAAATATGTCCATCTATTGCTGATGGAAAACCTTCTTGTGAAGTGCACCCATTAGGAATTGGAGGAAAAGAAGATCCAGCTCGTTTGGTATTTAATTCGCCTGCAGGAGACGCGATCAATGTTTCTTTGGTTGATATGGGAACTCGTTTCCGTTTAATTGTTAACGAAGTGGAAGCAGTTAAGCCAATGGCAGAATTACCAAAACTTCCTGTAGCACGCGTTCTTTGGGATTGCAAACCAAATTTAGAAGTTGCAGCAACAGCCTGGATTCTTGCCGGAGGAGCGCACCACACGGTTTACAGCCAGTCAATCACAACAGAATACATGGAAGATTTCGCAGATATTGCCGGAATTGAGTTATTAGTTATAGACGAAAAAACAACCGTAAGAGAGTTTAAAGATAAGATTAATGCTAACGAAGCGTATTTCCATTTGTTTCAGCATGGACTTTAAATTAGTCAAAAGCCGAAAGTCATAAAGTCCGAAAGTTTTAGTTACTTTGGAGAAAAGACTTTATGACTTTTGACTTTAAGACTTTACTAACTTAAAAAATTATCATTTATGAATGTATTAAAACGTTGTATTTTTGGAATCGGTCTGTTAAGTCTGGCTTTGGTTTCAGTTCAATGCAAAAACGATAAAAAAATGGATTCGACAGTTTCAGATCAAAAAGCAGCAGTAACAATTGAAAAATCTTCTTATGGAACAACTTCAAAAGGTGAAAAAGTAGATAGTTATAAATTAAAAAACCAAAATGGGATGGAGGTTGATATCATCACTTTTGGCGGAAGAATTACAGATTTAAAAGTACCAAATAAAGAGGGAGTTTCAGAAAATGTTGTAATCGGATTTAGTTCTTTGGCACAATACGAAAAAGAAAATCCTTTTTTTGGAGCTTTAATTGGAAGATACGGAAACCGAATTGCTAAAGGTAAATTTACTTTAGAAGGAAAAGAATATCAATTAGCGATAAACAATGCACCAAATGCTTTACACGGTGGACCTCAAGGATATTTTAATGTGGTTTGGAAAGCAGATGAGGTTAAATCTGGCGAAACAGCTTCTTTAAAATTATCTTATTTAAGTAAAGATATGGAAGAAGGATATCCTGGAAACCTTAAAGTTTTTGTGACTTATACATTAACAAATGATAATCAGTTAGAAGTTTTATATGAAGCGACGACTGATAAAACAACGGTTGTAAATTTAACACAGCATTCATATTTCAATTTATCAGGAGATTTTACAAAAACAATCTTAGATCACGAATTGACTTTAAATGCAGATAAAATTGTTCCGGTTGATGCGACTTTAATTCCAACAGGAAAATTAGAAGATGTTGCTAATACGCCTTTCGATTTTAGAAAACCAAAGTTAATTGGAAAAGATATCGAAGCTAAAAACGAACAATTAGAAAAAGGAAAAGGTTACGACCATTGCTGGGTATTAAATAATCCGGAAAAAGGAAAAACAATCATTGCAAAAGTATACCACGCACCAAGCGGAAGAGTTTTGGAAGTAACAACTGACGAACCTGGAATTCAGTTTTACTCGGGAAATTTCCTTGACGGAACTTTGCCAACGCCAAACGGAGGAACTTTTGCTCACAGAACAGGATTGTGTCTGGAAACAGAACACTATCCAGATTCTCCAAACCAGAAAAATTTCCCAACAACGGTTTTAAACCCGGGAGAAAATTATAAAACTAAAACTACTTTTAAATTCTCGGTAAAAAAATAGTTTTAGAATTTGTTTATTAGTTCAATTCTCTAAGAAACCTCGAAAAGTAAGACTTTCGAGGTTTTTTTATTTGAAAACTATTTTGTTAGCAAAACTGTTTTTTTAACCTAGTTTGTGTCATTTGATTCTTATATTTGAATTTAATTATCAAACCTAAAATTTAAAAGAGAGGGGCAAAAATTACTTAAATGAAACTCATTACGAATCAAAAAAGCAAATTTAATACAGCAATTTCATTTCTATTTTTTCTATTTTTTCAACAGTCAAATGCGCAAATAACATTGACCAATAATATTGGGACAACTCTTATTAAAACTGATATGTATTCTTGCAAAGATGATGAAAGCTGGTCAAGAGTATTTAAATTATCAGATTTTGGTATAAAACCAAATGAACAATTTATTATTAAATCAGGACAGGTTGGAATTGCAAAATCGGATGTTGGTGCAAATTTGTCATTTTCAGTTTATATTGTTGACGACAGATTTCCTGAGCTTTTTAGAACTTATTTTGAAAAACCATTACTTGGATCTAGAGCCCTTATGCCAACAAAAACCATTCATGGAAATCCAGAATTGATGCAAATAGATTTTGATGAACCAATTATTGTTCCAGCTGGAGTTGAAAAAATTTTGGTAATGGTGGGTAAGGGAAAAGATTATACTAATTACACATCGGCAGAAGTTTTTGTAGCAGGTACGCAGCAAGATAACGGAGATTCTTGGTATTTAGGTTGTGATAAAACGCTTCCTTTTTCCCGTACTACAGATTTAACCATCCCTGTTCCAAATGCAAATTTTTACATCACAGTAACGGGTGAAGTATTTGATTCAAAAAGTTCAGGTTCAGTTACACGCATCTCTCATAACATTTGTGATGATTTAGTGAAGACAGATATGTATGGCTGTTATGGATCAACTTATTATTGGGCTAGAGATTTTAACCTGAAAGATTTTGGCATATCATCTAATGAAGAATTCACTATTACTTCTGGGCAGGTTGGGGTTAATAATACAGCATGGGGGGCCACTGTTAGTTTTAATATTTATAAAATTGACGATAATTTTCCAGCTTCTTTTTCAGAAACGAATTTAATTGGAAGCAGTCAAATTATAGATGTTCCTCCAGCTATAGGTTATAATTCTCAAATAATCCAAATAGATTTTAACACCCCAATTAAAATACCTGCAGGTGTTGAAAAAATACTAGTTGAAGTTAAAAAAGGCAGTAATCCTGTGTTAGGCAGTGGATCACAAGTTGCTTTTATAGCCGGCTCAGCACAAGACAATGGTGTTTCATGGTTTAGAGGCTGTAGTCGTTCGCCTGATATTGGATATAATAAATATTTCTCTACCGTTGATGACGGAATACAAAATGCTAATTTCTACATAAATGTAACGGGAAATGTAAAAAATGTTTCGAACCATTTTGAAATGAATTTTTCAAATATATGCTCAGAATTTTTAAAAGAATTCAGTATTGATGATCAGTCAAAAGTAGCTTCAGTCGAATGGAATTTTGGAGATCCTGCTTCTGGGGCGGATAATATATCTACAGATTTATCTCCTTTTCATGATTTTTCGGCAGATGGAAAATATACTGTCACAGCAAAGGTTACAGGTAAAGATGGAACTGTTGAAAATTTATCGGAAACAATAAATGCAAAAGAACCTCCAAAAGCTTATGGGATTAATAATATCTATGCTTGCGAAGATGTAGCTGGAACAGGTATTTCAAAATCATTCGATGTTTCGGCAGTTATGCAGCAAGTTTTAGGAGGACAAACAGATAAAGATGTTTCTTTTATAGATGGTAACGGAAAGAAATATAGTTCTCTGCCAAATCCGTTCACCAATACGATTAAAGATAGAGAAACTATAACAATAAGAGTAAGTCATAAAGATAATTTATGTTGTTATTCTGAAACTACATTTGACTTAATTGTAAATCCATTGCCAAATTTGTCAACAGTCAGCGATTTAATCGTTTGTGATAACGGAAATAGTTTTGCACAGTTTAATTTAAAGTCCGTTGAAACTACAATTTTAGGAATCTCGACAGACTTAAACGTTGAATTTTATCATCAAAACGGACAAAAAATATCGGGTTCTTTAAATGCAGTTACGAATTTAATCGCAAAAGAAGAAATTATTAAAGTAAGAGCGATCAATACCAATACGAACTGTTATAACGAATCAACATTTAAGTTAATAGTAAGTCCGGTGCCTGTAGCAAATTCTTTGCAGGAGTTAGTAGGTTGCGATGATAATAATGATGGCATTTCGGAATACTTTGATACTTCAAATATTGAATCTGCTGTTTTGGGAAATCAACAAGGAATGAAAGTTTCTTATGTTGACAGCAATGGAAATCCATTAATAAGTCCGTTACCTAATCCATACACAAATATTATTAAGAATCAAGACTTTATAAAAGTCAGAGTAACTAATAATCTAACCAATTGTTATGCAGAAACAGCATTAATTTTAAAAACATCTTCACAACCAAGCATAAATAAACCGTCAAACAAATATGCGTGTGATGAAGGAAATGGTTTTGCAACTTTTGATTTGTCCAATTTAACAGCCGAAATTATAGGAAATCAAACAGGGCTTAAAGTGATGTATTTTGACGCTAACGGAAATTCGTTGCCAAGTCCGCTACCGGCTTTATTTCAAAACACTCACGCAAAATCACAAACAATAAAAATAAGAGTAGAGAATGAAATAAATAGACTTTGCAATTCTGAAACAAGTTTAGACTTATTCGTAAATGATCTGCCAACAGTAATGATTGAAAAAACTTATTTTTTGTGCAATTTGGAAGCTTCTTTGCATGTAAATGTTGCTAATAATTTAGACAGTTATACCTGGAAGTTCAATGATACAGATATTGTTTCAAATACATACGAAGCCGATTTAATTAATGCAGGAAAATATACGTTGACAGTTGGTAAAATTCAAAATGATATTTATTGTGAAAACAAATTTGAGTTCGAATTAGTAAGATCCGTTTTGCCAACAATCAAACAAATAAGATATCAGGAATTATCAGATAATAATTTTATTGAAATTATTCCAACAACAGATGGAAGTCTGGAATATTCTATAGACGGAATAAATTATCAGAATAGCAATTATTTTTCTAATATTCAGGGTGGAACTTATGTGGTATATTTAAGAGATAAAGAAGGATGTGGACAGGATTCAAAAGAAGTTACCGTAATTGATTATCCAAAATTCTTTACTCCAAATAATGACGGATATAATGATTTTTGGCATATAAAAAACACGAGTAAATTTCCAAATTCTAAAATATCAATATTTGATAGATATGGTAAATTAATAAAAGAACTCTTTGCAAATGATCATGGATGGGATGGTTTTTATAATGGAAGTCAAATGCCAGCAGACGATTACTGGTTTAAGGCTAATTTTAATGAAAACATTAATTTTTCGGGTCATTTTTCTTTAAAAAGATAAAATTTAAAAAGAGAAATATTAAGGAGATGGCATTCAAACATTTATTCAAAGCAGTGTTAAACTGGACTTCAAAAAAAGAAGTTTCGTCTTTAAAAATCTATAGTAAGAACCATCAGGTAAAAATTGAAGGAAAACCAATTTTAGAAGTTTCAGCAGCAAAAGCATTCAAAGGAGACCCGGAGTTATATAATCCGGAAGATTTATTGTTAAGCAGTTTGGTTTCCTGCCACATGATGTCATATTTATATATATGTTCTCAAAACGGAATAGAAGTTCTTGAATATTTAGACAACGCAGAAGCAACTTTGGAAGTAAATCCAGACGGAAGCGGGCGTTTTGTTGAGGTAAAATTATTTCCAAAAGTGAAAATCTCAAATTCAGACCAAATAGAATTGGCTTTGAATTTACACTTTAAAGCAAACCAATTATGTTTTATAGCTAATTCCTGCAATTTTCCTGTTTTGCATGAAGCGAGTTGTGAAGTGTTATAAAAAAATAAGCTGACTCAGATTGAGAAAGCTTATTAATTTATTGTTGAGATTTATATCTAAATTTATTTATTGAATAGGTTTTCAAATCTTTGCATCATTTCATCTTTCTCTTTCAACATACGCTCATATAATGAGATTTTCTCATCGTATAATTGAACAATTTTATCAAGAGGATTGAAAGAAGGCTGATAGGTAAATCCAGAAGCAACAGCATTATCTTTGAAATCTTGGAAAGAATAAGTATTCGCAATAACATTTACAGCTTGTTCTTCGTCAAAATTCTGAAATGCTTCAACGGGAATTCTCAATGAAACGGAGATTTGCTTTAATAAATTTTCTTCGATTACATCTTTTTGCTCAAGTAAAGAGATTTTCTTTTGATTCCAATCATCTCCAAGGTCAAAAGCTAAAGCTTCTTGTTTTATTCCAAGCATTTCTCTAAAACGTTTAACGTTTCTTCCCTGATGTATTTTTTGTTCCATAATGAGTATTAATTTCCGGAAAGCTCAAAAGTAGAGCTGTTCGAATTAAAAAATCTGAGTTTCAAAGATAAAAAATATCCTGTAAAATAATCAGATATCAAAAAAATGAAGATTTGGAGAGGTATTAAAAAACGAAAAGCTGTCATTTTTGACAGCTTTTCCGTTAATGTACCCGGAGCCGGAGTCGAACCGGCACGGTTTCCCACAGGTGTTTGAGACCAGCGCGTCTACCAATTCCGCCATCCGGGCTTAGCAGACGAAAAAACAATCAAAAGAGATTATTTTAACGCAATAGAATGAACCAATAATGTGCCCATTCCTTTAACACGGTGCAAATGTAAAAAATAAAATTATAAATTCTAATAAAAAATCTCAAATATTTACTTCCAGTGTTCGATTAATTTTATAAATTTGCAGCTCGTTAAAACGAAGCACACACAACTAACTACATCCGAGACATTTATGCGTACTCTGCCTTATCTTATAAAGATATTGCTGGATTTTTATAAGCGTAACGGAATAAAACAACAAATTATAATGTCGCACCTAGAACCAGAAGCTAAAATTTTTGCTTGTTCACAAAGTGTTTATCTTGCAGAAAAAATTGCAGAACAGTACGGAATTCCGTTAGGAAAAGTAACGATGTCAACGTATAGCGATGGAGAATTTCAGCCGTCTTACGAAGAATCAATTAGAGGGTTACGCGTTTTTATCGTGTGTTCAACTTTTCCATCGGCAGATAATTTGATGGAATTGTTATTAATGATTGATGCTGCAAAACGCGCATCAGCAAGACATATTACAGCTGTTATGCCTTATTTTGGCTGGGCAAGACAGGATAGAAAAGATAAGCCAAGAGTGCCGATTGGAGCTAAGTTAGTAGCAAACCTATTAACAGCTGCAGGAGCAACAAGAATCATGACGATGGATTTGCATGCAGATCAAATTCAGGGATTCTTTGAAAAACCGGTAGATCATTTATTTGCATCTACAATCTTTTTGCCTTACGTGCAGAGTTTAAATTTAGAAAATTTAACGATTGCATCTCCAGACATGGGAGGATCAAAAAGAGCTTATGCTTACTCTAAGTTTCTAGAATCAGATGTAGTAATCTGTTACAAACAAAGAAAAGCTGCCAACGTTATCGACACTATGGAATTGATTGGTGAAGTAAAAGGTCGTAACGTAATCTTAGTAGATGACATGATCGATACAGGAGGAACTTTAGCGAAAGCTGCAGACCTTATGATCGAAAAAGGAGCGCTAAGTGTAAGAGCAATTTGTACACATGCTATTTTATCTGGCGGTGCATATGAAAAAATTGAAAATTCAAAATTAACTGAGTTGATCGTAACAGATTCTATTCCGTTAAAGAAACATTCAGACAAGATTAGAGTAGTGAGTTGTGCACCTCTTTTCGCAGAAGTTATGCACATGGTGCACCACAACAATTCCATTAGTGGAAAATTCATTATGTAAAAGCTATAAGCTTTAGGCAATAAGCCATAAGCTGGTAGAAATTACAAAAAAAGCCTAAAGCGTATGGCCTAAAGCTTACAACAATTAAGAATATTTATTTAATAACTATATTTTTTTACAATGAAATCGATTACAATTAAAGGATCAGAAAGAGAAAGCGTGGGCAAAGTGTCAACTAAAGCCTTACGTAATGCTGGAGCGGTTCCTTGCGTGTTATACGGAGGAAATCAGGCAGTACACTTCTCAGCAGACGCTGCAGCGTTCAAAAACTTGGTTTACACTCCAAATGCACACACAGTTGTGATTGAGCTTGGAAAAGGAAAATCATTCAATGCAATTTTGCAAGATATCCAGGTTCACCCTGTAACTGACAAAATTTTACACATCGACTTCTTCCAATTATTTGATGATAAAGAAATCACAATGGAAGTTCCTGTGAAAATCGTTGGTACATCTAAAGGTGTTCTTGCGGGAGGTGTTTTACGTTTAAACCAACGTAAATTAAAAGTTAAAGCTTTACCAGCAAATCTTCCTGATTTTGTTGAAGCTGACATCACACCACTTGAAATGGGTAACAAATTATACGTTACTAAAGTTGGAAAACCAGAGTACAAAATTATGCACCCAGACAACACTGTTGTTTGTCAAGTAAGAATCTCTCGTGCTGCTATGAAAGCTGCTCAAGAGGCTGCAAAAGCTGCAAAAGCTCCTGCAAAAGGAAAGAAAAAATAATTTTTTTCACTCAATACAAAAAGCCCCAATCGTAAGATTGGGGCTTTTTTTTAGCTTCTAAGTTTCTAAGGTGCTGAGATATCTGTGTGTCATTCTTTGCCGTTAAAATCACAATTATCTAATTGACACATTTTCTAATTCCCTAATTAACCTTACTTTTGCAATCATGATAAAATGGATAACAAAACTGTTTTCATCAACACCAAAAGAAGAGAACACAGAAGATAATATAAAACCGGAAGTTCACGAACACCAAAAAAACAATATAAAAAACGTGAGTAAAAAATATTTAATCGTAGGATTAGGAAACATAGGCGCTGAATACGTAAACACGCGACACAATATTGGATTTAAAGTGTTAGACTTTTTGGCCAAAAAAGAAGGACTTTCATTCGAAACCGTAAAATTAGGTTCTTTGGCTGAATACAAATTCAAAGGCAGAACTTTCTTTCTGCTTAAGCCAAATACTTACATGAATTTAAGCGGAAAGGCTATAAAATATTGGATGGATAAGGAAAATATTCCATTAGAGAATATTTTGGTCATTACAGACGATTTAAATCTTTCTTTTGGAACAATTCGTATCAAGCCAAAAGGAAGCGATGGCGGTCACAACGGACTTAAAAACATCAATTTAGTTCTAAATACACAAAATTATACCCGATATAGATTTGGTATCAGCGATCAATTCAAAAAAGGGCAGCAGATAGATTATGTTTTAGGAGAATGGAATGCTGAAGAAGAAGCAAAACTGCCTGAACGTTTAGAAGTTTCAGCAGAAATTATAAAAACTTTTGGAACGGCAGGTTTAGAAAATACCATGACGACATTTAATGGAAAATAAAGATTTTCAGATGTTTATATTGTAAAAATGTAAATTATCAGTGAATTTAATTCAATTATAACGAAATAGTATTTTCAATTCCAAAGTTAAATGTCTAAATTTGGGATAAATTATTTATAAACCATAAAAATCATATTACCATGGCTTTTGAATTACCACAATTACCTTATGCATACGATGCATTAGAACCACATATTGATGCACGTACAATGGAAATCCATCATACAAAGCACCACAATGCATACACTACAAATCTTAACGCAGCTATTGCTGGAACAGATTTAGAAGGAAAAACAATCGAAAACATCTTAATTAACTTAGATAAATCTAACGCAGCAGTTCGTAACAATGGTGGAGGTTTCTACAACCACAATTTATTCTGGACTGTAATGTCTCCAAACGGAGGAGGATTGCCAACAGGAGATTTATTAGCTGCTATTGAATCTTCTTTTGGAAGTTTCGAAGAGTTTAAAGCAAAATTTGCTAAAGCCGGAGCAACTCAGTTTGGTTCTGGATGGGCTTGGTTAACAGTTCAAAAAGGAGGAAAATTAGAAGTTGTAGGTACTCCAAATCAAGATAATCCATTAATGCCGGAAGTTGCTGGTCACGGTGGAACTCCAATCTTAGGAATGGACGTTTGGGAACATGCTTACTACTTAAACTACCAAAACAGAAGACCAGATTATATTGAAGCTTTCTTCAGTGTAATTAACTGGACAGAAGTTGCAAGAAGATTTGCTTTAGACAAATAAGAAAAAAATAGAATAAAGATTATAGAAAAAAGACGAGTGCCTAAAGGTGCTCGTTTTTTTTGGTCCATATTTTTTTAGAGAGTTTCTTCTATAATCTTTACTCCTCTCTCTTAAAAGAAGAAAATAAAAAAGGTGGAAGAAATTCCACCTTTTTTGCCCCAAATCTACCATAAACTTAACCTACTAATGTTATGGTTTAGTAAATGTATGGTGACTATTTTTATGAAAAAAACTTTTTAGATAAAAAGCAAATATATTCGATAAAGTCAATGTAAGCTCTGTAGAGCGATATCTAATAAGAAGAAAATAAAAAAGGCGGAATTTCTTCCACCTTTTTTGCCCCAAATCTACCATAAACTTAACCT